>DASVEW010000031.1:0-7915 GCA_036380355.1 Gaiellaceae bacterium
AGCGACCGGATCGCCGTCTCGCGGCCCGAGCCCGGGCCCTTGACGAAGACCTCGACCTTCTGGAGCCCGTGCTCCATGCCCTTCCGGGCGCAGGCGTCGGCGGTCACCTGTGCGGCGAACGGCGTCGACTTGCGGGAGCCCGTGAACCCGGCCGAGCCGGCCGATTCCCACACGATCACGTTCCCTTCCTTGTCCGTGAGGGTCACGATCGTGTTGTTGAAGGAGGTCTTGATGTGCGCCTGCCCGACGGCGATGTTCTTGCGGACGCGGCGGCGCGTCCGCCCGCGGGCGGCCTGTCTCCTGGGAGGTGCCATCAGGTCTTGGTCGCCGCCTTCTTGCCGCGGCCGACGGTCTTCTTCGGGCCCTTCCGCGTGCGTGCGTTCGTCTTCGTCCGCTGGCCGTTCACGGGGAGGCTGCGGCGGTGACGGAGACCGCGGTAGGCGCCGATCTCGGAGAGCCGCTTGATCGACTGCTGGCGCTCGCGCCGGAGGTCACCCTCGACCTGGAGGTTCGCGTCGATGTACTCGCGCAGCTTCGTGATCTCGGGGTCGGTGAGGTCGCGAACCTTCTCGTCGGGCGAGAGGCCCGTCGCGGTGCAGATCCGGAGCGCGGTCGAGCGTCCGACCCCGAAGATGTAGGTCAGACCGACCTCGAGCCGCTTCTCGCGCGGAAGGTTGACGCCTGCGATTCGTGCCACTTATCCCTGCCTTTGCTTGTGTCGCGGATTCGTGCAGATGACCATGGTCCGACCGTGCCGCTTGATCACGCGGCACCGCTCACACATCGGCTTGACGGACGGGCGTACTTTCATCTCACCTGTGCCTGAAGGTGATCCGGCCTCGGGAGAGGTCATATGGGGAGAGCTCCACCTTCACGCGGTCTCCCGGCAGGATGCGGATGTAGTGCTTGCGCATCTTCCCGGAGATCTTCGCGAGCACCTGATGCCCCTCGTCGATCTGGACGCGGAACATGGTGCTCGGCAGGGCCTCGATGACCTCGCCTTCCACCTCGATCTTCTCTTCCTTCTGGGCCATACCTCCACACGGCGACCGCGCTCTCTGAGCGCGGTCATGGTCGAACGACGAACACAGCGCAGCACGGCCTGCGCCGAGGCCGGAATGGTAGCAAACCCCTGCTTTTCGACCGGGCTAGCTGACCCGAACCGGCGCCGCGGTGAGGATTCTGGGCTCGCCCTCCGTTACGGCGACCGTGTGCTCGAAATGCGCGGCGAGCGAGCCGTCGCTCGTCGCGATCGTCCAGCGGTCGTCCCGCACGACGACCTCGGGGCCGCCGGCGGTGATCATCGGCTCGATCGCCAGCGTCATCCCCGGCTTCAGGAGCGGTCCGCGGCCCGGCTCGCCGAAGTTCGGGATCTGCGGGTCCTCGTGCATATTCCGGCCGACGCCGTGGCCGACGAGGCTCCGGACGACCGAGAAGCCCGCGTCCTCCGTCACCGTCTGGATCGCGTGCGAGACGTCGGTGAGATGCGCGCCGGCGCGCGCCTTCTCGATCCCGGCCGACAGTGCGGCCTGGCAGGCCTCGAGCAGCCTCTCCGCCTCGGAGTCGACCTCGCCCACCCGGTACGTGTAGGCCGAGTCCCCCACGAACCCCTCGTACGTCACCCCGACGTCCACCGAGAGGACGTCGCCCTCGTTCAGCGGCTCCTCGTTCGGGATTCCGTGGACCACCACCTCGTTCAGCGACGCGCAGATCGAGGCCGGATACGGATAGGGGCCGGGATAGCCGAGGAACGTCGGCACCCCGCCGCGCGAGCGGATGAACTCGTCGGCGATCCGGTCGAGCTTCGCTGTGGTCACACCCGGACGGACGTGCTCGCCGAGGAGCGCGTGGGTATCGGCAACGATGCCGCCAGCCTGCTGCATCACGTCCAGCTCGGCGTGTGACTTCCGGATGATCACGCCGAGCTCCTCGACGCGGTCTGCTCGAGCGCCTCCTGGATCTCGGAGAAGACCTCGTCCACCGTTCGGTCGGCGTGGATGCCGACGAGGTTTCCCTGCGCCCGGTAGTGGCCGATCAGCGGCTCGGTCTCGCGATGGTAGAGCTCGAGCCGCTTCGCGATCGCCTCCGGCGCGTCGTCCTTGCGACCCTCGATCTCCGCGCGCCTGAGCATCCGCTGGGTCCCGATCTCGTCGTCGAGCTGGAAGCCGAAGACGATCGAGAGCGCGCGGCCGATGTCCGCAAGCATCTCGTCGAGCGCCCGCGCCTGAGCCAGCGTGCGCGGGAAGCCGTCCAGGATGAACCCGTCCTGGGCGTCCTCCTGCTGGAGCCGCTCCCGGATCAGCTCGATCATCAGGTCGTCGGGGACCAGCCGGCCGCTTTCGACGATGGGCTTGACCCGCTGCCCCAGCTCCGACTCCGCTGCGATCGCTTCGCGGAGCATCTCCCCGGTCGCGATGTGCGGGATCCCGTAGTCCGCCTGGATCCGCTTCGCCTGGGTGCCCTTCCCCGACCCTTGGGGACCGAGGAGGAGCACGTTCATTTCAGAAAGCCCTCGTAGGAGCGCATCATCATCTGCGACTCCATCTGGCGCATCGTGTCTAGCGCGACGCCGACGGCGATCAGCACCGAGGTTCCGCCGAGGGCGCCGGCGAGCGCCTGCGAGACGTCGGCATACGCGATGAAGAGGCTCGGAAGCGTTGCCACGACCGCCAGGTAGAGCGCACCGGGAAACGTCAGCCGCGTCAGCACACGATCGAGGTATTGGGCCGTGGGCGGGCCGGGACGGATGCCGGGGATGTAGCCGCCGTGCTTCCGAAGGTTGTCGGCCTGGTCGACGGGGTTGAACTGCACCGCGGTGTAGAAGAACGTGAAGATCACGATCATCGCGCCCTGAAGCAGCAGGTACGGCCAGTCCGTGTAGGCGAAGTACTTGTTGATGAAGCTCTGAGTCTGCGGGAAGTACTGGGCCACTGTCGGCGGGAAGGCCATCACGGCGGCCGCGAAGATGACCGGGATGACGCCCGCCATGTTCACGCGCAGCGGCATGTAGGTCGAGCCGCCCGTCGTCATCCGGCGTCCGACCATCCGCTTGGCGTACTGGATCGGGATCCGGCGCTGGCCCTCCTGGATGAAGACGACCGCGACGACGATGCCGACCGCCATGATCGGGAAGAAGAGCCGCTCGAAGATGCCGCCCTCGACCCACGCGTTGATGCCGAGCGGGAGCCCGGTGAGGATCGAGGCGAAGATCAGAAGCGAGATCCCGTTGCCGACTCCGCGCTTGGTGATCAGCTCGCCCATCCACATCAGGAGCGCACAGCCGGCGGTGAGCGTCAGTACGATCAGCGCGGCCCGGCCGAAGTTCGCGTCGAGTGCGCCCTGGCGCTGGAACAGGAACGCGAAGCCCGAGGCCTGGGCGGCCGCAAGGCCGATGGTGAGGTAGCGCGTGTACTGGTTGATCTTGGCATAGCCCGCCTCACCCTCTTTCTGGAGCTGCTCGAGCCGCGGGATGACCACGGTCATGAGCTGGAGGATGATCGAGGCCGTGATGTACGGCATGATCCCGAGCGCGAAGATCGCGAACTGCGAGAGTGCGCCGCCCGAGAAGAGGTTCAGCAGGGCGAGGACCGTGCCGCCGCCCGACGCGTTGAAGTAGTTCTCGATTGCCTCGGAGTTCACGCCCGGCGCCGGGATCCACGATCCCAGGCGGTAGAGGGCAAGGATGAGCGCCGTGAAGAGCACGCGCCTGCGCAGCTCCGGCACCCGCCAGGCGTTCGTGAGCCAGGAGAACATCTACTCGGCGGGCTCTTCCTCGGCGGACTCTTCCTCGGCGGGCTGCTCCGGCTCGGCCTCCGCCTGAGGCTCCTCCTCCGGCGTCTCCTCTGCGGCCGCAGCCGGCTGCGCTGCCGACTTGGCGCCCTTCCGGCGCCGCCGCTTCTGCTTGACCTCCTTGAGGGCGGTCACTGAGCCGCCAGCGCTCTCGATCTTCTCGCGCGCGCTGTCGGAGAAGAAGTGCGCGGTCACGGCGAGCTTCTTCTTCAGCTCGCCCATGCCGAGGATCTTCACGTCCACGCGCGTCGACTTGATGATCCCGGCCTCCACGAGCGCCTCGGGCGTGACCTCGGCGCCCTCGTCGAACCGGTCGAGGTCGCGGACGTTCACCGGCACCGTCTCGGTGCGGTGCGGCCCCATCGGCATCGCGTCCTTCGAGTACGGGCCGCGCTGCTTGCCGAGGCGCATGTAAATCGGCATCTGGCCGCCCTCGAAGCCGGCGCGCATCTTGTGAGAGCCGGCGCGCGACTTCTGGCCCTTGATCCCGCGGCCCGAGTAGCGGCCCTTGCCCGAGCCCATGCCGCGGCCGATCCGCTTGCGGTCCTTGCGCGTGGACGCGGGCTTCAGGTTCGAGAGGTTGAGCTCTTCGGGCATCGGTCTGGCTACTCGCCTTCGACTCTGACGAGGTGTCGGACCTTCCTGAGCATACCGGCGACCTCAGGGCTCTCCGGACGCTCGACGGTGCGGCCGATCTTGCCGAGGCCGAGCGCGCGCAGCGTGCCGCGATGACGCTCGGTCTGACCGATCTGGCTCCGGACCTGGGTGATGCGGATCGTCTTATTCGCCATCCGTCGTAGGCTCCTCCGCGGCCACGACCGCGGCGACTGGCTCCTCCGCGGGAGCCGCTTCAGATGTCTGGTCGACGGGTTGCGCCTTCGGCGTCGGGAGGACGTCCGAGATCGTCTTGCCTCGCGCCTTCGCGACCTCCTCCGGGCGCCGCAGGCTCTGCAGGCCCTGGACGGTCGCCTTCAGCATGTTCACCGGGTTCGTCGTGCCGAGGCTCTTCGCGAGGATGTCCCGCACCCCCCCGAGCTCGAGCACGGCGCGGACGCCGCCGCCGGCGATGACGCCCGTCCCCTCGCTCGCCGGCCGCAGCAGCACTCGCGCCGCGCCGAACTGGCCAAGGATCTCGTGCGTGATCGTCTGGCCGTGCTTCGGGACCGTGAAGAGGTTCTTCTTCGCGTCCTCGACCGCCTTCGAGATGGCGAGCGGGACCTCGCGGGCCTTGCCGTAGCCGACGCCGACCCGGTCGACTTCGTCGCCGATCACGACGAGCGCGGTGAACGAGAAGCGCCGGCCGCCCTTGACGACCTTCGCGACGCGGTTGATCTCGACCACGCGCTCCTTGAGCTCGCGGGTCTCCTGGTAGTCGCTCAAAATTCCAATCCCCCTTCGCGGGCGGCGTCGGCGAGCGCCTTCACGCGCCCGTGGTACAGGTAGCCGCCCCGGTCGAAGACGACGCGCTGGATGCCGGCGCTCTTCGCGTTCGCGGCGAGCAGCTTGCCGACCTCGGCGGCCTGGTCGACCTTCGCGCCCTTGGCCTTGCGTGCGTCGAGCCAGCTCGCCGCCGCGAGGGTCTTGCCCTCGAGGTCGTCGACGAGCTGCGCGGCGATGCCGCGGTTCGACCGGAACACCACGAGGCGGGGACGCTCGGCCGTGCCGAAGACGTCCTTACGGACCCGCTTGTGACGGCGCTCGCGCCGCTGCCTTGTCGTGAGCTGCGTCACGCCCTCTTCCCGACCTTCCGGCGGACGTACTCGCCCTCGTAGCGGATGCCCTTGCCCTTGTACGGCTCCGGCGGCCGGACGCGGCGCACCTCGGCGGCCGTCTGCCCGACCTGCTGCTTGTCGATTCCCTTGACGATGACCTCCGTCGGCGTCGGCACCTCGAAGGTGATGCCCTGGCGGGGCTCGATCACGACCGGGTGCGAGAAGCCGACGCTGAGCTCGAGCGAGGTGCCCCGAAGAGCGGCGCGGTAGCCGACGCCCTGGATCTCGAGCTTCCGCTCGAATCCCTTCGTGACGCCCTCGACCATGTTCGCGACGAGCGAGCGGGTCAGGCCGTGGAGCGCCCGGTCGTCGCCGCGGTCCGTCGGCCGGGTGACCATGATCCCCCCGTCCGACTGCTCGACCTTCATGCGGCGCGGCACCTGCTGGGCCAGCTCGCCGAGCGGCCCGTTGACCATCACGCGGCCAGGGTCGATCGCCACCGAGACGCCGGCGGGCAATTCGATTGGCTTTCTTCCGATTCGGCTCATTGCACTACCAGACGAAACAGATGACCTCGCCGCCGATGCCCTCGCGCTCGGCGGTCTTGCTCGTGACCAGACCCCTCGACGTCGACATGATCGCCGTGCCCATCCCCCCGAGGACGCGCGGCAGCCGGTCCTTCCTAGCGTAGACGCGGCGGCCCGGCTTGGAGACGCGCTTGAGGTCGGTGATGATCCGCTCCCTGCTCGGCCCGTACTTCAGCCGGATGACGAGGGTGTCGAAGCTCTCGCCCGGCTTGCGCTCCCAGCCGGCGATGTATCCCTCCTGCTCGAGCAGGCGCGCGATCTCCTCCTTCTGGCGCGAGGTCGGCATCTCCGCGGTCTCGTGCAGCGCCTTGTTGGCGTTGCGGATGCGGGTGAGCATGTCTGCGATGGGATCAGTGAGCATCGGGGTGCTCCTTCCAGTGATGCTGCCCCGCTTCTGGGTCGCGAGCACCAAGCCAGAGTCCGCACTCGGCCGAGCCAAGGCTAGGCAGCCTTGGCGAGGACGAGGGTGGGCTCTGGCGCCGCGTGCTCGCGGGCCAGAAGCAGGCGTGTATTGCTGGGAGGGGCACCATCACCAACTCGATTTGGTCATGCCGGGGATCTGGCCCTGGTGCGCGAGGTCGCGCAGGCAGATCCGGCAGAGTCCGAACTTGCGGTAGACGGCGCGCGGCCGGCCGCACTTGCGGCAGCGCGTGTACTGCCTGACCTTGAAGCGCTGCGGCTGCTGCTGCTTGTGGCGAAGCGACTTCTTGGCCACTAGGTGTCCCTCCTGTCGTCTTCGATGGCGAACGGCATGCCCAGTGCCCTGAGAAGGGCGAGGCCGTGCTCGTCGCTCTCCGCCGTCGTGGTGATCGTCACGTCCAGACCTCGAACGGCGGCGATGTCGTCGTAATTGATCTCCGGGAAGATGATCTGCTCGCGGATCCCCAGCGAGAAGTTGCCACGCCCGTCGAACGAGCCCGGGTTGAGGCCGCGGAAGTCGCGGATCCGCGGTAGCGCGATCGAGACGAGCCGGTCGAGAAACTCGTACATGCGGTCGCCGCGCAGCGTCACGCGCGCGCCGATCGGCATCCCGTCGCGAATCTTGAAGCCGGCGATCGACTTGCGCGCGCGGCGGACCTGGGCCCGCTGGCCGGCGATCGTCGTCAGCTCCTCGATCGCGCTGTCGAGCGCCTTGGCCTCGGTCTTCGCCTCGCCCACGCCCATGTTGAGAGTGATCTTCGAGATCCTCGGGACCTGCATGAGGGTGCTCAGGCCGAGCTCGTCCTTCAGGCGCGGGCGGATCTCCTCGTTGTAGGCCTGCTTCATGCGAGGCACGTAGCCCTTCGGTGTCTCGGTAACGGTGCTCACCGGTCGATCTCCTGGCCGCAGTCGGAGCGCCGGCAGACCCGCACGCGCACGGTGCCGGTCTTGCCCTCGCGCAGGATCGTGCCTACCCGGGTCGGGCGCTGGCAGGCCGGGCAGACGACCATCACGTTCGAGATCTGGATCGGGCCCGCCTTCTCGATCACGCCGCCCGGCTGCATCTGCGGCGCGCCCATGCGGCTCGGGTTGCTCATCGGGCGCGGCCGCGTGTGCCGCTTGATCATGTTCAGGTTCTCGACCAGGACACGGCCCTCCTTCGGGCGCGCCTCGAGGACGCGGCCCTGCTTGCCGCGGTCCTTGCCGCTCAACACCTGGACGAGGTCGCCCTTCTTGATCTTCATGGTTTGCGCCACTAGAGGACCTCAGGGGCGAGCGAGACGATCTTCATGAAGTTCTTCTCGCGCAGCTCGCGGGCGACCGGGCCGAAGATGCGCGTGCCGCGCGGGTTCGACTGCGCGTCGATGATCACGGCGGCGTTCTCGTCGAAGGCGATCGAGGTGCCGT
>DASVEW010000032.1:0-64088 GCA_036380355.1 Gaiellaceae bacterium
CAGGCGTCGTCCTCGGTCGCGTCCATATCTCCAGATATGTACGCGACCCTGCGTCCGGGCCTGGCGTCCGCCCATCGCGTCCTGACGGCGAGGCACGTCCCGAGACGGGGTCTATGCCGGGCAGTCGGTGCGTTCGAACCCGCGTGCCGCCTGCTCGGTGAGCACCCAGCGCCACTGGTCGCCGACGCGGACGACGTGGTAGCTCTCCGTGTATTCGGTTTCGTCGGTGACGACGCGCACCTGGACCCGCTTCGCCGGCGTCCGCGGCGGAAGGCCGTACACGGTCAGCGGCGCGTCCTCGACGTCGAGCACCACGACCGACTCGATCGTCCCCTGGACGTCGATCCCGCGCCTGCACTCGTCGTACTCCTGCCGCTCGACCAGCTGCTGGTGTCGGGGATGGAGGCGATCCCAGGCCCCGCCGTAGTCACCGAAGTACTCCCGCTCGAGCAGGGTCTTGACCGCCGCGCCTGCCTCGTGGTCCTCGGAGTCCTCGGTCAGCGCGCAGCCCGCCGCCAGAGCGACGAGAGCGACTGCGAGGAGCGTGCGGGCCAGGGCCATGCGCGGTTTCCGACGCTATCGTTACGGGTGACGCGGACGTAGCTCAGTTGGTAGAGCATCGGCTTCCCAAGCCGAGGGTCGTGGGTTCGAATCCCATCGTCCGCTCTTTCCCTTCGTTCGCCCGTCGCCGAGCCGACGAAAGGAGCAGCCGTGATCGCCCGGGTCTGGAAGGGAGCGATCCGCCGGGCGGATGCCGCGGCCTACGTCGAGTACATGCGCCAAACGGGCATCCCCGGCTACGCGGAAACTCCCGGCAACCGCGGCGTCTGGATGCTTCGCCGCGACGTCGACGACCGCAGCGAGGTCGTGATGTTCACGCTCTGGGACTCGCTCGACGCGATCAAGGCCTTCGCCGGTGACGACTACGAGGTCGCCGTCTTCTATCCCGAGGACGACCGCTTCCTCGTCGAGCGCGACCTGCGCGCCACGCACTATGAGGTCGTGGCGACGAACCGCTCGGGCTGACCCGCGAACTGGGCCACGCAGGTGAGCGAGCAGAAGTAGTACGCCTCGCCCTCGTGCAGAAGCCGTCCGGCCGCGCGGTCCGGGTCGACCACCATTCGGCAGACCGGATCGACCGGGAGCCGCCCCGCTTCCGGCGCTCCGATCGGGAGCGCCGCGAACAGGTCGACCGGCTCGCTGACGTTGCGAGGCGACTTGCGGCCGCGCGACTCGTAGATCACTCCGTCGAGGTCCGGCGCGAGCGCAGCGGTGTGGCCCGTGAGGAGCACCTCCCCGCCGGTCGCGACGCCTGAGACGCGCGCGGCGAGATTCACACTCGCGCCGAAGTAGTCGCCGTCCCGCTCGACGGCGGGGCCGTGGTGGAGCCCGACTCGCACGGCGGGAGATCCGTGCTCACGCAGCAACCCACCGGCGATGCGAAGTCCTAGCCGGATCGCGTCGGCGGGGTCCGGGATCCGGAGCATGACCGCGTCGCCGATCGTCTTCACCCGCTCGCCCTCCACCGCCGGCAGCTCGGCGTCGACGGCGTCGCAGAACTCGCCGACGAGCGCGACCGCCTCCTCGTCGCCGTGAGCCTCCGTGAGCCCCGTGAAGCCGGCGATGTCCGCGAACGCGAAGGTGGCGGCGGCGTGGGTCATTCCGAGGGGAATCCGATTCAGCTCTGGGAGCCGACCGCCGAGGAGCTCGCTTGCTCCACGACGTCCGCGACCCAGGGCTGAAGCTCCGCGACGAAGGACGGGTCGACTGAGTGGGCCATGGGCGACTCGCGGTAGAGCACCTCCGCGCCGGCCTCCTCGAGTAGCTGCTTCGCCTTCCGGCTCCACTCGACGGAGATCACGGGGTCGTAGGTGCCGTGGCCGATCGCGACGGGTGGGAGGGGCGGGGTGAGATCCAGCTCGAACCCCTCTACGGTGGCGATGAACCCCGACAACGCGATGATCCCCGCCGGCCGTGGGCGTCCGCGGCCGAACCCGAGCGCCCAGCTCATGACCGCGCCCTGCGAGAAGCCGCCGATCACCGTCCGCTCGGTCGGTATCCCGGTCTCCTCCGCCAGCGCGTCGAGCCAGTCCGACGCGAGCTCGTACGAGGCCGTGAACGTCTCGCGGTCCGGATAGCCGATGTCGCGGACGATGTACCAGTGCGCGCCGCCGGGCGGACGGACCAGCGGGCCCCGCGGCGTCGCTCCGAGGAGGCGGCGGTGGGGGTCGAGGGCGTCGAGCAGCGGGTAGAGGTCGTGCTCGCTCGTGCCCCGCCCGTGGAAGAGCACGAGCGCGCCGGCCGGATCGCCGGCCGGCGGCCGGACGAGATGCGGCAGGGCGTCGAGCCCGCTCACGAGACGGGCGTCTTCGCGCGCGGATCCGGCAGCGGCGTCAGCGTCTTCTCGACCTGGTCGCGGTACTGCTCGAAGTCCGGCGGCAGCGACAGCCGCTCCCCGAGCGACTCGAGCGGCTCGTCCGACGTGAAGCCGGGCCCGAGCGTGGCGATCTCGAACAGCACGCCGCTCGGCTCCCGGAAGTAGATCGACTTGAAGTAGAAGCGGTCGATGACCGGTGTGGGCGTGGCTCCTCCGGCCATCGCCCGGTCGCGCCACGCCTCGTGCTCGTCCATGTTCGACGCCCAGGCGACGTGGTGAACGGTCCCCGCGCCGGGCATTCCCGGCTCGTCGGTCCGGTCGTAGGCATAGAACGACCCGCGCTGCTCGCCGCGCACCTCGTAGTCGTCATCCTCGGACGGCTCGAAGTTGAGCGAGTCGACGAGAAACGCCCGGCTCGCGAGCGGGTCGTGCGCGTAGGCGCGAACGCCGTCGAAGCCCTGGAGGGCCACGTCGTTGGGGATGTCCGGGTGCTCCGAGATCAGCGGCTCGTCGTCGGTCTCGACGACCGCCAGCTCGAGGCCGAGCCCCTCAGGATCGGCGAAGCGCAGGCGGCCCGGCTCGCGCTCGGCCTCGACGCCCTCGTCGCGCAGCCGGCTCTCCCAGAAGTCGAGCGCCTCCTCGCCGCCGACGCGCCAGACGACCCGGTGGACCATGCCGGCGCCGGCGCGGC
This sequence comes from Gaiellaceae bacterium, assembly GCA_036380355.1. Classification (GTDB taxonomy): domain Bacteria; phylum Actinomycetota; class Thermoleophilia; order Gaiellales; family Gaiellaceae; genus JACDAN01. The sequence continues at coordinate 3,069 of DASVEW010000032.1, forward strand.
CCTTTCGGGCCCCCGGGTACTCGAAGAACGTGATGTCGCTGCCGGGACTGCCCTTCTCGTCGGCGTAGAAGAGGTGGTAGACGGTCGGGTCGTCCTGGTTGACGGTCTTCTTCACGAGCCTGAGGCCGAGGATGCGGCCGTAGAAGTCGACGTTTCGCGGTGCGTCGGCGGTGATCGCCGTGATGTGGTGGATGCCTTCGAGGCGCATGCGGAGCTCCTTGGACGAAAGGTGTCCCTGGGTCCTACCGCATCCGCGGCCGGCGTATTCCCGACAGGGGAGTCGCTAGTGGCTGGAGGCGGGGTCGGAGCCCCACCAGCGCTGGTCGCGGCCGCGAAGGGCGTGCTCGCGCTCCTCCAGCTCCCGCTCCAGGCGCTCGAGCGACTCGAGCCGCTTGTGTGCGTCCTCCTCGACGAGCCCCAGCCGTCGCTGGCGCTCCTCGAGGGTCTGCTCCTTGGCGATCAGGGCGTGCTGCGTCGCGCTCAGCGCCTGCTCGCGCTCGCGCAGCCGCTCGTCCTGCTCGCGGATCTCGTGCTCGCGACTCCGGAGAGCTGACTCGCGCCGGGTGATGTCGGCCGCTGAGAGCACGCGCTTGTGCTCTGCCTCCTCCAGCCGCTTGACGCGGTCGGCGAGCTCGCGCGCCCTCTCCTCGGCGGCGTGCACCTTTCCCTCGGCCCTGGCGCGGAAGGCGGCCGCCGCGGCCTCGGTCTCGTCCAGGTGGCGGATGAGGTGGTCGATCTTCCGGGTCGCCTCGAGGCCCGAGCCTCCGACGTCGGCGAGGCGCTGCTCTCGATGCTCGAGCTGCGCTTCACCGGCCTCGACTGCGGCGAGCCGCTCGATCAGGTCCTGCTCGCGCTTGACCAGGTCCCGCTCGATCTTGTCGATCTCGGCGCCCCGCTCGTCGAGCATGTCGACGGCGCTGCGTAGGACGTGCCGCTCGATGCGGCCGCCGAGGCGCTGGCGCACGCCCTGGGCGGGCCAGTCGTTCTCGGCGGGGCGGTTGGCGGCTTCGCGGTCGGCCATGGGCGGCTGCTCCTCCCATCGGCACGCGGGCCGCGCGGCTTGACCGCTAGCGAGGCCAGGCTTCCGAAAGGCGGCGGCGGGTCTCCAGCAGGTGCTCCGGGATCACCTTCACGTCGGCGAGCACCGGCATGAAGTTCGTGTCGCCGGCCCAGCGAGGCACCACGTGGAGGTGGACGTGGTCCACGACGCCGGCGCCGGCGATGCGTCCGAGGTTCCAGCCGACGTTGTAGCCCTGCGGCCCGTAGACCTGGGCGAGCGCGCCGATGCCCTGCTGCGCGAGCCGGTGGATCTCGAGCGCCTCCTCGTCGGTCAGCTCGCCGAACTCGGCGACGTGCCGGTTCGGCGCGACCATGTAGTGGCCCGAGGCGTAGGGATACTTGTTGACGATCGCCGTCGCGCGCCGGCCGCGATGAATCACCAGCGCGGCCTCGTCGTCGTCCGCCTCGATGGCGGTGCAGAAGATGCAGCCCTCCTGCTCGTCGGCGCTGCCGACGTACTCGAGCCGCCACGGGGCCCAAAGAGGCTTCGTCACGCCGGGAGAGGCACTAGATCCAGCGCTTCCAGCGGAAGAACCCGACGAGGCCCAGGAAGACGGCGATCATCGCGGTGACCATCGCCCAGAACGCCTCGCGGCTCCCTTCGCCCGGGTAGTCCACGTTCATCCCGAAGATGCCCGTGATGAACGTCAGCGGCAGGAAGACGGCGCCGACGACGGTCAGCACGCGCAGGATGTCGTTCTGGCGGTGCTGGATCGCCGACTCGTTCGTGGCCTCGAGCGCCTCGACGACCTCCTTGTAGTTGTCGAGCAGGTCCCAGAGCCGTTCGGAGGCGTCCACGAGGTCGTCGAAGTAGAGCTCGAGGTCCTGGGGCAGGAAGCGCTCCACCTGCCGCTCGAGCACGCGGAGCGTCGGTCGCTGGGGCTTGATGATCTTGCGGTAGCTGATGATCTCCTGCTTCGCGCGGGAGATGTCTCGGACGATCTCGTGCGAGCGCTCGGCCTCGATGTCGTCCTCGATCGCGTCGAGCTTGTGCCCGATCTTGTCCAGGATCGGGAAGCAGTAGTCGAAGAGGTCGTCGAGGACGTGGTAGAGCAGGTAGCCGGAGCCCTTGCCGAAGAGGCCGTCGCGCAGCTCCGGGTCGTCCGAGCAGCGCTGGAAGAGGCGGGTCACCGGCAGCAACTCGACCGTCGGCAGCGTGACGAGGTAGTCCGGGCCGAGGAAGATGTCCAGCTCGCCGGCGTTCAGCCGCTTCGCCGCCTTGTCATAGACGGGGAAGTGGAGGACGATGAAGAGGTAGTCGTCGTACTCGTCGACCTTCGGGCGCTGGCGCTTGGAGACGACATCCTCGACATCGAGGGGGTGCCAGCCGAGGCGCCCGGCGAGCGCCTGCGCCTCCTCCGTGGTCGGGGAGTCGAGGTGGACCCAGGTCAGGCCGTTGGCGGTGAGCTCAGCAGGCTGGCGCGCGGGAGGTGCCGCGACCTCGCGCGTCGCGCGCGAGCGAGCCCGGATGCGGGGCAGGCTGGGCATCGGTACTGAGCGGGTCCTCCTGGCGCATAGACAGGCGATTCTACCCCGGAGGCTGATTTCCTAGGCTTCCGCGATCGCCGGTTGCGGTCGCTTCGGCGTCGTGCGGGCCGCCGCGGGGATCGAGCGCTCGAGCGCGAGCGCCGCGGCTCCGGCGGCCAGGCAGACCACGGCCGCGGCCGGCCAGAGCAGGTGCGGCGAGTGGCTGAGGACGATGCCGCCGATCGCCGGCCCGACGGCGAAGCCGACGCCCCACGAGAACGCCGAGGCCGCCATGTAGCGGCCGATCAGGCTGTGGTCGGCGAGGTCCGCTACGAGCGGCGCCTGCACCGTCCCGTGGAGGCACTCGCCGACGGCGATGATCGCGAAGGTCACCGCAAGGAGCGCCGCCGCGGTCCAGCCGTCGACCGCGATTCCCGCGACCGGGACGATCAGCAGCGCCGCCGCCCAGACGACGCCGAGGACGGCGAGCGTGCGCATCCGACGGTGCCCCTCGAGCAGACGGGCCATCGGCAGCTGCGCCAGGACGATCACGAGCGTGTTCAGGAAGAAGAGGACGCCGATCCCTCGCTCGGTCACGCCCGCCTCGTTCTTCGCGTACACGGGCAGCGTCTCGAGCTGCGCCATCCCGGCCCCGATGAAGACGAAGTTCAGGGCCACGACCGCCATGAACACCCGGTTCCGGACGACCTCGCCCCAGCCGCCGCGCTCGCTGCCCTCGGGCCGCGGCGTCTTCGCCGGGGCGGGGACTCGGATCAGGACGACCGAGTAGACCAGGAACGTCGCGGCGTCGCCCAGGAAGAGCACCTGGAACGTGGTCGGGTTGCCGGTCGTGGCGATCAGCCCGCCCGCGAGGCCGCCCAGGCCGATCCCGAGGTTCATCATCACCCGCTGCATCGCGAACGCCTGGTGGCGCTGCTCGACGGGCGTCAGCCCGGCGACGAGCGACGACTGGCTCGGCCAGAAGCCGCCGTTCCCCACGCCTGCGATCGCACTGGCGACGAATCCCTGCCAGGGATGCTCCACGAACGCGTAGCCGCCGAAGCCGATCGCCATCAGCCAGAGCGAGAAGGCCAGCGTGATCCGGCCGCCGATCCGGTCGATGAGGGAGCCGATGATCGGCCCGGCGACGAGCCCGACGGCGGCGGTCGTCCCGACGATGAGCCCGGCCGTCGCCAGGTCGATGTCCCGGACGTTGTGGAGGTAGATGAAGAGGAACGGGTACGCGAGCCCGTTTCCGAGCGCGTTGACGAGCGCGCCGGCCTGCAGCGTCCGCACAGAGGTCGGAAGCGGCGGGTTCAGCGTCCGGAGGTAGGCGCGCAGGAGCTCCACGAGAGCGGAACCTACCCGCGGCTACACTGCGCGCTCCGGGCCTGTAGCTCAGGGGATAGAGCGCGCGCCTCCGGAGCGCGAGGTCGCAGGTTCGATTCCTGCCAGGCCCATAGACCGCTTCACTGCGCGGAACCGGTGACGCTGGCGGAACGGCGTTTCTCGGGGGCGAAGCACCCCGCAGACGCCGCAGCCGTTAGTCCCCACGGCACTCCGCCCTAAGCGCTAACGCGCTCGCGCGCCGACTGGTTACGCCGGGTAATCCCTAGCGACCCTCGCTCAGGGAGCGTGAGCCATGGATTCGGGAAAACCGCGTTCCGGAGGGGACTCGGCCGACACGACGTCTGGGCGGTCAGCGATCGCCGGTATCGACCGCCCGGACGATTTGCGCCAGCACGATCGTCCCGAGCAGTGCGATCGCTCCGAGGAGCAGCGCAATGATCGTCAGCACGATCGGATCGTCGAGCGGTTTGTCATCGGCGGCTCCGATGACCCGGTCTGCGAAGCCCCTCGCGGTTCCGGCGACCCCGCGGACCGCTCGGGCGACCGATTCCTTGATGTCCTCTACGCGGCTTCCGCCTGCACCCAACTCGTCAGCGGTGCCTCCACCTGCTGCGAGGAAGGCGATGTCTGCGATCGGCTCGCGGCAGGTGTTTTCCGTGCGGGCCTTTCGCACCCTTGCCTGCGACATCTTCCCGCTCGCGATCACGATCGGGACGGCCGCGGCATCCCGCTTCGCCCCGCGCGCCCGAATGACGAGTCGATAGCCGCCCGGCGGGAGTGTTCGCCCGCGAAACCGTCCACGGAAGGGAAGCCGGTTCACGCCTGCATGGGCTCGGACCGAGTAGCTTCCCAGCCGCTTGCAGGACGGGTAGACGCGCACGATCGAGATCCGCAGGACGGCGCCGCGCGAGAGCCGGAAGGTCAGCGTGGTTCCGGCAGCCTTGCGGCCGGGGCGCAGGACGGTGCGAGAGGCGCGGACCGCGCTTCGTTGCTCGCTGCAAGCTCTCGGCTTCGGCGGGCAGCTGGCAGCTCTGAGCGTGAACGGCCCGGCCGGCATCGAGCCGGAGGTCGAGGCCGAGGCGGCCGCTCCGGGGGCGCTGAGCCCCTCTCGGGAGCCCGACCGTCCGGTTGACCCGCTTCCGGACCCGCTCGTCGGCGTCGACCCGCTGCCAGTGCCGCCTGTCGTGGGCGTCTGCGTGGTCGTCGACGTCGTCAGCGTCGGGGCCGGAGGCGGCGGTGCAGGAGGCGGCGGAGGCGGCGGGAGATTCGGCGGCGGCGGCGGAGGCGGAAGCGGAGGCGGTGGCGGAAGGGGAGGCGGCGGCGGAAGGGGAGGCGGCGGCGGGAGCGGTGGTGGAGGCGGGAGCGGCGGCGGTGGTGGTGGAGGCGGTAGCGGCGGCGGTGGTGGTGGAGGCGGTAGCGGCGGTGGCGGTGGTGGAGGCGGTAGCGGCGGTGGCGGCGGCGGAGGCGGGAGTGGGGGAGGCGGCGGCGGAGGAGGAAGCGCGCTTTCCCGTGGCGTACCAGCCCCGACCTGCGCGTCGGACGCGCCCCCTGCCGGGGCCAGCACGAAACAGGCAACCGCGGCCGCAAGCGAAGCGGTCAGGGTTCGTTTCCTCACCGCAGAACCCCCGTACGCATCTTCACAGAGCGATTCCCCGGTCGCGCGCAATTCAATCCTCTTCGGCGAGGAAACGTCGCGCCAGGCATTAACGTCCCCCGCCGACCTCTCTCCTGCCGGTCGCGCTGCTCGTCTGCGCGACGCTGCCGGTGACGGTCAGTCGCGTTCTCCAGCACCGCCGGATCACACTCGAGACCGTGCTCGGCGCGCTGTGCGCCTACGTGCTGATCGGGCTGCTGTTCGCCTTCGTCTATCTCGCCGTCGAAGAGCTCCGCAGCGGGCCGTTCTTCGCCCAGCCGGGGCCGCACCAGCAGTCCGAGTACCTCTACTTCAGCTTCGTTGCCTCACGACGCTGGGGTTCGGCGACCTCTCGCCGTCGGTCGGGCTGCCGCAGGCGCTCGCTGTGCTGGAGGCGCTGGCCGGCCAGATCTTCCTCGTCACGCTCGTCGCCCGGCTCGTGACGCTCCGGGTTCGTCAGAGCGAAGCTCAGTAGAGTCCTCGTTCGTGCAGGCCACCGCTCGCATCGGGTCTCTGACGCTCAAGGAGCCGTTCACGATCGCCCGCGGCACCCAGACCGAGGCCGAGGTCGTCTGGGTCGAGATCGACCACGAAGGCGAGCGCGGCTTCGGCGAGGCCGCGCCGATCGAGCGCTACGACGAGTCGGCGGAGTCGGCCGTGGCGTACGTCGAGGAGGTCGCGGACTCGCTCGGTGACGACCCATTCGCCCTCGACGAGATCCAAAGCCGGCTGCCGGACCGTGAGTATGCGGCCCGCGCGGCCCTCGACGCGGCGCTGCACGACCTCTGCGGCAAGCTGGTGGGGCTTCCCGTCTGGCGCTTCCTCGGACTCAGGCAGGCTGGACCGCCGACAAGCTGGACGATCGGGCTCGGCGATCCGGATGAGATGGTGCACAAGGCGGAGCGCGCGACCGACTTCAAGAGCCTGAAGCTCAAGCTCGGCGGCCGCGACGGCAAGGACGTCGACCGCGTCCGGGCCGTGCGCGGCGTGTGGCCGGGACCGATCCGCGTCGACGTGAACGAGGGCTGGACGCTGGACGAGGCCATGGACGCGATCCCGCAGCTGAAGGAGCTCGGCGCGGACTACGTCGAGCAGCCGCTACCCGCCGGCGATCCCGCCGGCCCGACGCTGAAAGCCTCGTCGCCGCTCCCGATCTACGTCGACGAGGACTGCCACACCCCGGCGGACGTCGCCTCCTGCGGCGAGCGCGCGCACGGGATCAACATCAAGCTCGCGAAGTCCGGCGGAATCCGCGAGGCGGTCCGCATGGCCCACGCGGCGCGGGCGCTCGGCCTCGGCGTCATGCTCGGCTGCATGGTCGAATCGGGCCTCGGAATCGCCGCAGGAGCCTCGATCGCGAGCCTCTGCGACCACGTCGACCTCGACGGAAACATCCTCATCGCCGACGACCCGTGGCCCGGCGTCGAGCTGGTCGACGGCGTTCAGCTTCCCTCTGCCTCTCCAGGACTTGGCGTCCGGCAAGAAGTACCTAGTCCTCGCTGAGGGCCGCTCCGGCGACCCGCACTACGGGAAGACGATGCGCGGGATCGTCGCCTACGCGCCCGATCCGGTCGTCGCGATCCTCGACTCCGAGCGGGCCGGGGAGAGCTACCGCGACATCCCGATCGTCGCGACCGTGGAGGAGGCGATGGCCTACGGGCCAACGACGGCGACCGTAGGCGTGGCGACGCAGGGCGGCCGCTTTCCGCCCGCGTGGCGCGAGCTGCTGAAGGACTCCATCCGCGCCGGGCTCGACCTCGAGAGCGGGCTGCACGAGTTCATCAGCGAGGACCCGGAGCTGACCGTGCTGGCGCGCGAGCACGGCGTCGAGCTCCGCGACCTCCGCAAGCCCCCGACCGATCTCAGCGTCCCGACCGGCGAGAACCTGCGCGTACCGGCGAAGATCGTGCTCACGGTCGGCTCGGACTGCGCGATCGGCAAGAAGACCGTCGCTGTGGAGCTCGACCTCGCCGCCCGCGGGCGCGGACTGAAGTCCGTGTTCGTGCCCACCGGGCAGACGGGGATCGCGATCGCGGGCTGGGGGATCGCGATCGACGCTGTCGTGGCGGACTTCCTGGCCGGCGCTGCCGAGCGGCTCGTCGTCGAGGGGGCCGCCCGCGAAGGCGAGCTGCTGTGGGTCGAGGGGCAGGGATCGCTGAACCATCCGGCGTATTCCGGGGTCACGATGGGCCTGATCCACGGAAGCGCCCCGCACGCCTACGTCCTCGTCCACAAGGCGCGAGCGACCCACGTCGAGGGCTACCCCGACCATCCGCTACCCCAGCTCCGGGACCTGATCGAGCTCCACGAGCGATCGTCGCTCCTCCTCCGTCCGGCGAAGGTCGCGGCCGTCGCGCTGCACACCGGCGGCCTCGAGGAGGACGCTGCGCGCGCCGAGATCGCCCGCGTTGCTGAGGAGACCGGGCTCCCGACGGACGATCCCGTGCGCTTCGGCGCCGATCCCCTCCTGGACGCCGTCCTGGACGTCGTGGCAGACTGATGCGGTTTCGCAGAGGAATGAAGGGGTTTAGGGAAACCGCCGTCTTGACGGCCTGCATCTGCGGGCTGCTTGCGCTGGCCGCGCCGGCTGCGGCGGACGTCAGCGTCGGGGTGGCCGACGACCGCGGCAAGCTTGCGCCGGACGGCGGCGCCGCGTTCCTCGCCGCCATGCGGGACGTCGGGCTGACCGAGAACAGGATCACGCTTGCCTGGGACCCCGACCATCCAACGACCATCCGCGAGAAGGACTCGCTCGACCGCTACATCGCGAACGCAACGGCAGCGGGCGTCCGCATCTCGATGGTGATCGCGCCCAGCCGTGCGCGTGCGCTCTTTCGCTCCACCTCGGCGACCGGCCAGTACATCGCGTTCCTCGCCCAGGTCGCCCGGACCTACCCGCAAGTGAGGGACATCGCCGTCGGCAACGAGCCGAACCAGCCCCGGTTCTGGCAGCCCCAGTTCAGCACCCGCGGCGCCGGCCTCGCGTGCACCTCGTACGCCCGCGTCCTGGCGCAGGCCTACGACGCGCTCAAGGCGGTCAACACCTCGATCACCGTCCTCGGCGTCTCGCTCTCCCCGCGCGGGAACGACAACGCCCTCGCGGCCACGAACGCCTCGACCTCGCCGGTCCGCTGCATCCGCGACATGGGCGCCGCCTACCGCGCCGGCCGCCGCAAGCGGCCGATCATGGACGAGCTCGCCTTCCATCCGCATCCGAACTCGAACACCGACACCTTCCTCGTCGGCTACCGCTGGCCGAACGCCGGCACGCCGAACCTCGGGCGGATCAGGCAGGCCGTTTGGGATGCCTTCCGCGGCACCGCCCAGCCGGTCTTCGCCGAGGCCGGGCGGCCCGTGTCGCGCGCGGCGCGGCCGCCGCTCCGGTTCCGCCTCAACGAGATCGGCTGGCAGACGTCGATCCCGGCCTCCTCGATGCACGCGTACTACGGGCGCGAGTCGGTCCCGCGCCTGGCGGAAGACCGCCACCAGTCCGACGTCTACTCGGCCCTGATCCCGTACTACGCGTGTGACCAGTCCGTGAGCTCGATGCTCTACTACGGCCTCGTCGACGAGCCCGACCTCGAACGCTGGCAGGCCGGCCTGCTCCGCGCCGACTGGAGCCGCAGGCCGTCGTACAACACCGTGAAGTCGATGATCGCCCGCGGTCGCACCAAGTGCGCCCGCCGCGCGGTCCGTTGGCGTCACTCGACCGTCGTGGTCGGCGCGACCGCGAAGTTCGGCGAGCGACGCCGGTCGGCCGGCGACACGAACTGGACGTTCGTCTCGAGCTCCGAGGAGGCGAGCACGTTCACGGGCGCGATGTACCGCCTGAAGAGCCGCAGGCTGGGCGCGAAGGCGCGGAAGCGCCTTCTGGCCGCGGTCGGTGTGAGGAGGGCTCCGAAGCCCGTTCTCACCGCCCGCGGCAAGGTCCGCGCACACCAGGGGGCGTTCGTCCGCTTCAAGCGGAAGCGCCTCAGGCCGGGCCACTACGTGTTCGCGGTCCGGCTCCGGGCCGAGATGAACCCCACCCGGACGACGGCGTTCGTCTCGCGGCCCTTCGCAGTCGGAACGCGTAGGTAGTGCCCCACCAGGCAATCCACGCCGGTTTCTGGCCCGCGATCACGCTGCGCCAGAGCCGACCCTCCTCCTCACCAAGGCTGTCCAGCCTTGGCTCGTCGGACGGCGCGCTCTGGCTTGGTGCTCGCGACCCAGAAAAGGGGCAGGATCACCTGGAGGGGCACTAGTGCGCGACCCGCGGCTCGAGAAGCTCGCCGAGCTGATCGCCGGCTACTCGCTCGACCTCCGCGAGGGGCAGGTCTACCGGATCGACGGCGAGGAGGTCTCGACGCCGCTGGCCGTCGCGCTGTACGCCGCGGCCCTCCGCCGCGGCGCCCACCCGTACACGCGGATCGTCCCGGCGGGGCTCGACGAGATCGAGCTCGAGGCGGCCTCGGACGAGCAGCTGACCTACATCCCGGAGGTCGAGCGGATCGCGACCGAGGAGCTGGACGCCTGGACGTCCCTCTGGGGAACCGTCAACACCCGTGCGCTCACACGCGCGGACACCGAGCGGCGCCGCCTGCAGCTCTCGACGCACTACCGGATGGTCAACCGGCGCTGGGAGCGGATCAGCGCGGGCGAGCTCGCGTGGTGCGGCACCCTTTACCCGAGCCAGGCGCACGCGCAGGACGCCGAGATGTCCCTGGCCGAGTTCGAGGACTTCGTCCACGGCGCCTGCCACACGCGCGAGGGCGACGACCCGATCGCGCACTGGCAGAGCATGTCGCAGACGCTCACGGCGCGGGCGCGGGAGCTCGAGGGCGTGCGCGAGCTCCGCATCGTCGGCCCCGACACCGACCTCAGGGTGGTCGTCGAGGGCCGCCGGTGGTTGCCCTCGGACGGCAAGGACAACATGCCCGACGGCGAGGTCTTCACGAGCCCGGTCGAGACCGGGACGAACGGCGAGATCTACTTCGCCTTCCCGTCGGTCTTCCAGGGCCAGGAGGTGGAGAACGTCCGCCTGCGGTTCGAGGACGGGCGGGTCGTGCACGCCGAAGCGAGCTCGGGCGAGGAGTACCTGCGCTCGCTCCTCGACACCGATCAGGGGGCGAGCGTGCTCGGCGAGGTCGCGTTCGGGCTCAATTACGAGATCGACCGCTTCACCCGCGACATCCTCTTCGACGAGAAGATCGGCGGGACGATGCACGTCGCGCTCGGCGGCGGCTTCGACGAGGCGGGAACCGAGAACAAGTCCGACCTGCACTGGGATCTCATCTGCGACCTCCGCGAGGAGGGCGAGGTGTACGCCGACGGGCAGCTCGTCTGGAAGACGGGCTCGTTCCTCGCCGAGCCGGCGGTCGAACGTGTCTGACCCCATGCACGCCAAGCTCGCCGAGGTCGTCGTCGGCTACTCGACCGAGGTGAAGCCCGGCAACGTCGTGCGCATCGAGGCCTACGACGGCGTGGCGGCGCCGGTCATGCGCGAGGTTTACGCCGCAGCCCTCCGGGCCGGCGGCCATCCGACCGCGAACCTCGTGCTCGAGGAGGCCGACGAGACGCTCTACAAGGAGGGCAGCGACGTCCAGCTCGAGTGGATCTCGCCCGACCAGCGCTGGAACGTCGAGCACGGCGACGTCTGGGTCGTGTTCGACGCGCCGACGAACACGAAGCGCCTCTCGAACGTCGACCCGGAGCGGATCGCGAGGCGCCTGAAGGCGCGCCGCCCGCTGCAGTCGCTCTACCTCGAGCGCTCGGCGAGGGGCGAGTTCCGCTGGCTGATCTGCGGCTTTCCGTGCGAGGCGTCCGCGCAGGACGCCGGCATGTCGCTGCGGCAGTTCGAGCAGGTGCTCTACCGCGCGGCGTTCCTGGACGAAGACGACCCGGTCGCGGCGTGGAAGCGCTTCGGCGACCGCCTCGAGGAGATCGGCTCGCTGCTGGAGACGAAGCGGGAGCTGCGAATCGTCGGCGAGGACACCGATCTCACGCTCGGCGTCGAAGGCCGGTCGTGGATCCGCGCGAAAGGCCTCCGGAACTTCCCCGACGGCGAGGTGTTCACGGGGCCCGTCGAGACGAGCGTCGAAGGGACGATCCGGTTCTCCTTCCCGGCGATGATGCGCGGCCGCCAGGCCCACGACGTCCGCCTACGCTTCGAGGGCGGCGAGGTGGTCGAGGCGACCGCACGGCGGGGCGAGGGCTTCCTGCGGGAGATGATCGGCATGGACGACGGCGCAAGGCGCGTCGGCGAGTTCGCCTTCGGCCTCAACGACGCGATCAGCGAGTACACCGGCAACCTCCTGCTCGACGAGAAGATCGGCGGCACCGTCCACCTTGCTCTCGGGCGGTCCGTCCCCGGGACGGGCGGCCAGAACCAGTCGGGCCTGCACTGGGACATCGTCTGCGACCTGCGGGACGGGGGAGAGGTGTACGCCGACGGCGAGCTCGCGTACAGGAACGGCGCCTTCCTGAACGGCGCCTCCGGCTCCTGAAGCTCACGGTCATCTCGGACACGCATATGCCGCGGGGGACGCGGCGGCTTCCGAAGGAGTGCCTGCGCCTGCTCGGCGAGTCGGACCGGATTCTCCACGCGGGCGACTTCGTGTCGAAGGCGTTCTACGACCAGCTCGGGCGGCTCGCCCCGGTCGACGGCGTGGCCGGGAACATGGACGAGGCGGAGTTGCGGTCGATCCTGCCGCCGAAGCTGGTGGTCGAGCTCGAGGGCGTCCGGATCGGGATGGTGCACGACGCCGGGCCCTCGCTGGGTCGCGCCGAGCGGCTCGTCGAGGCGTTTCCGGGCTGCGACGCCGTCGTCTACGGCCACACGCACGTTCCGGAGGCCAGGCGGCTCGGCGATGTTTGGATCCTGAACCCAGGCAGCCCGACCGAGCGGCGGTCTGCGCCTCACCACGGGATGCTCGGCCTGGAGGTGAGCGACGGGAGCCTTGACGTCCGAACATACGTTCTGTAGCATGGCGAACGTATGTTCGTGCGGATCGCATTCGTCGCGTTCCTCGTGATGGTGCTCGCCTGGAGCGTCCTGACGCGCGTCTCCGAGGCGACCGGCACGCCGCAGCCGTATCGCGTGGAGGCGGGCGACACGCTGTGGTCGATCGCGGCCGATCACTACGGCGGCGATCCGCGGCAGGGGGTCTGGGCGATCCGGCGTGAGAACGACCTGGCCGGCGCGACGTTGACGCCGGGTCAGGTTCTGCTCCTGCCCTAGGAGGGCTTGGCCGATCGCGCGCGTTCTTAGACTCTCGGCGTGGACCTCGATCTCGTCTTCCTCGGGACGTCCGGCTCGATGCCGACCGCGCAGCGAGCACCGACCGCGATGCTCCTCCGGCGAGGCGGCGAGCGGCTGCTTTTCGACTGCGCGGAGGGGACCCAGCGCCAGCTGCTCCGGTCGAACGTCGGGCTCGTGGAGCTGCGCGAGATCTTCCTCACGCACTACCACGCCGACCACTACCTCGGCCTGCCTGGGATGCTGAAGACCTTCGCGCTCCGGGGCCGCGAGCTGCCGATCACGATCTACGGCCCGCGCGGCCTCCACGACCTGTTCTCGTCGCTCAGGCGGATCTTCGGCAGGCTGACATACCGCTACGACCTCGTCGAGCTGGACCCGGGCGACGTGCTGGAGCGGGGCGAGTACGACCTCGCGACTTTCCCGGTCGACCACGGCGTCTCGGCGCTCGGCTACGCGCTCGTGGAGCGGCCTCGGCCGGGCCGCTTCGACGTGGCCGCGGCCGACGCCTTGGGAATCCCCGAGGGGCCTCAGCGCGGCATGCTGCAGGGCGGCGAGTCGGTGACGCTGCCCGACGGGCGGGTGATCACGCCCGACTCCGTGCTCGGCCCGCCCCGTCCGGGACGCAAGGTCGCGCTCGCCGCCGACACGGCGTACTCGCGGTCGGTCGTCGACGCGGCCCGCGGCGCGGACCTCCTCGTCCACGAGGCGACCTTCGCGGAGGAGGAGCGCGAGCGCGCCCACGAGACGCTCCACTCGACCGCACTCGAGGCGGCGACGGTCGCGCGGGACGCCGAGGCCGGCCTGCTCGCGCTGACCCACCTGTCCAACCGCTACTTCGGCGGCGAGATCGAGCGCGAGGCCCAGACGGTCTTCCCCGACACGGTCGTGCCCCGAGACCTCGATATCATCGTCGTCCCGTTCCAGGAGCGGGGGGCGCCGGAGCTCGTGAGGGGAGGAGCCACGCACCGCCACCCCCAGCAGGCTCCGAAGCAGCAAGCCGTGCCGACCGTCGAGGAGGCCCCGCGATGACCAGGATGGTGCAGGTCGCCGTCGCAGGCGACGTAACCGAGGCGGAGGAGCTGGAGTCGATGCTTCGCTCCGCCGGCATCGAGACCCAGCTGGAACCGGCGACCGAGCACCACCCGCGAGAGGTGGAGGACGCGCCGCAGAAGGTGCTCGTGCCCGAGGGCTCGCTCGAGGCGGCCATTCACGCCATCGAGTCCCTCAGCGATCCCGACGAGATCGTCGCCGACGCGTAGCCCTCCGGACTTCGGGGCCGTCGCCGCCCGCTACGACGAGCTGCGGCCGCAGGACGAGGACTGGTGGACCCTCTTCGACCTTCTCGTCCAGGAGGCCGACCTGCTCGGGAAGCGGGTGATCGACGTCGGGTGCGGGACCGGCCGGTGGTCCGAGGCGCTGGCCGAGCGGGGATCGCGCGTGTGGGGCGTCGACCCGTCCGCCGAGATGGTCGCCGAGGCTCGGAAGCGAGGCGTGAACGCGAAGGTGGCGCGGGCCGAGACCCTTCCGTTCAAGGAGGGGTGGTTCGACCGCGCGCTGCTCGTCCTCGTGATCCACGTGCTCGACCGGCCGGCGGTTTTCCGGGAGCTTCGGCGGGTGCTCGCGGACGACGGCCGGATCGCGATCGGCACGTTCGATCACGCCCAGTTCGCGGGCCACTACCTGAACCCGTACTTCCCGTCGCTCGCCGAGATCGACCGGGCGCGCTTCCCCACCAGGGAGCAGCTCGAGGGCGAGCTGCGCGCGGCCGGCTACGAGCCCCGCACGATCCCGCTCCACCAGCGGGCCGTGCGAAGCCGCGAGTGGGTCCTCGAGCGGATTCGCGGCCGGTTCATCTCCACGTTGCAGCTGCTCGGCGAGGACGAGTTCGCGGAAGGCCTCGCGCGGGCCGAGCGAGAGCTCCCGGCCGAGGTCGAGGCCGAGCAGCACCTCCTGGCGGTCGTCGCCGACGTCGTCCGGCCACCGTTGTAGAGTCCCGCTCGCTCCACGTCCTTTAACTCGGTCCCGAGAGGCCGGAAAGGAGAGCGGTTGACGCTGCCTGCCCAGACGAGCGCACGAGTCCTGCTGGACGAGGCCGCGATCGCACGGACGCTCACGCGGATCGCGCACGAGATCATCGAGGCCAACCCGGACCTGGACCGGGTCGCGCTGGTCGGCATTCACACGCGCGGTGTCCCGATTGCGCAGCGACTCCGCCGCCTGATCCACGAGTTCAGCGGCGAGGAGCTCGTGTCCGGCTCGCTCGACATCACGTTCTACCGCGACGACGTCCAGGTCCGCGGCGGCGAGCCGCCGAGGCAGGCGCAGCCCGTCGTGCGCTCGACGCGCCTCGACTTCCCGCTCGAGGGGATGACGTGCGTGCTCGTGGACGACGTCCTCTACACGGGCCGCACGATCCGGGCTGCGATCGAGGCGCTCTTCCACTACGGCCGCCCGGCGCGCGTGCAGCTGGCCTGCCTCGCCGACCGCGGCCATCGGGAGCTTCCCATCCGCCCCGACTACGTCGGCAAGAACCTGCCGACCTCGCGCGGCGAGCGCATCCAGGTGCAGCTCGTCGAGGTCGACGAGGTCGACCGCGTCCTGCTCGTCCCGAACCCGGAGGAACAGCATGGGTGACATCCGCGTCATGCGCGACGACCTGCTGCCGCCCGCGCCCGCAGAGCGGCGGCACCTGCTGTCCGTCGCCGACCTGTCCCGAGACGACATCGAGCGCTTGCTCGGCACGGCGCGCAACTTCGCCCGCTCGCTCGAGCGCGAGATGAAGAAGCTGCCGACGCTCCGCGGGCGGCTCGTCGTAAACGTCTTCTACGAGTCGTCCACGCGCACGTCGTCCAGCTTCGAGCTTGCCGCCAAGCGCCTCTCCGCGGACACGATGTCGATCAAGGCGTCCGGCTCGGCCGTGGACAAGGGCGAGTCGCTGAAGGACACGGCGCTGACGCTCGGCGCCTACGACCCCGACGTGATCGTCATGCGCCACCCGCAGATCGGCGCGTCGCACCTGGTTGCCAGGGTGACCGCGGCCCACGTCGTGAACGCGGGCGACGGGAAGCACCAGCATCCGACCCAGGCGCTGCTCGACCTCTACACCCTCCGCGAGGAGTTCGGGCGCCTCGAGGGGCTCCACGTAGCGATCGTGGGGGACGTCCTGCACTCGCGGGTGGCACGCTCGCTGATCCAGGCGCTCGACCTCGTCGGTGCCCGGACCACGCTCGTCGGGCCGCCGACGCTCATCCCCCGCGGCGTTGGGGCCATGGGTTGCGAGACGTCGATCGACATCGGCGCGATCGGCGCCTCCGACGTCGTCTACGTCCTGCGGATGCAGCGCGAGCGCATGCTCGAAGGCGCGAACTACGTCCCGAGCCTCCGGGAATACACCGAGCGCTGGGGCGTGACGCCGGAGCGGCTGCGAACCGGGCAGAAGGTGATGCACCCCGGCCCGATGAACCGCGGCGTCGAGATCGACCCGCGCGTCGCGGATGCCGCGGACGCGCTGATCGAGACGCAGGTGCGCGCCGGGCTCGTGACGCGGATGGCCGTCCTCTACGACCTGCTGACGAGCGGCCCGGTCGGGGTCCGGGCCGCGCAGCTGACGGAGGTGGCGTAGTGCTGTTCTCGAAGGACGGGCCGGGCGAGAGCCTGATCGTCCGCGGCGCCCGGGTGCTCGACTCCGTCGCGAACGTCGACGCGATCCTCGACGTCCGCATCGACGGTGGGACGATCGCGGAGCTCGGCTCCCGGCTCGATCCGAACTCCCACCGCGTGGTCGACGCGGACGGGCTCACGCTCGCGCCGGCGTTCGTCGATCCGCACGTCCACCTGCGCACGCCCGGTCGGGAGGACGAGGAAACGATCGCGAGTGGCACTGCGGCCGCGGCCGCGGGCGGTTACTGCGCGATCCTCGCCATGCCGAACACCGACCCGGTCGTCGACTCCGCGGCCGTCTTGGGCTCGCTCGCCGAGAGCGCGCAGGCGGAGGCGGAGATCCCCGTCGGGTTCCTGGCCGCGATCAGCAAGGGCCAGGAGGGCGCCGAGCTCACCGAGATGGCCGAGCTTGCCGCTGCCGGCGCGGCCGGGTTCAGCGACGACGGCCGTCCGGTCACGACGCCCGGGCTGATGCGGCGGGCGCTCCAGTACGGCGCCGTCACCGACCGCCCGCTCGCCCTCCACTGCGAGGAGCCCACGCTCTCCCGGAGCGGCCAGATGCACGAGGGCGCGGTGTCGGCCGAGCTCGGCTTCTCGGGGTACCCGTCCGTGGCCGAGAGCCTGATGGTCGAGCGCGACCTCTCGCTCGCCGCCTACGAAGGCCGCCCGATCCATCTCCTCCACCTCTCGGCGCGCGAGTCGGTCGAGGCGGTGCGGGCCGCTCGCGCGGCTGGGGTGAAGGCGACCGCGGAGGTCACGCCCCACCACCTCTGCCTCACGGACGACGCGGTGCGGTCGCTGGACTCGAACCTCAAGATGAACCCGCCGCTCCGGTCGGTGAACGACCGGGCCGCGCTCGTCGAGGGCCTCCGCGACGGGACGATCCAGGCGATCGCAACCGACCACGCGCCGCACGCCCGTCACGAGAAGGAGGTGCCGTTCGAGGCCGCGCCGTTCGGCGTCACCGGGCTGGAGACGGCGTTCGCCGCGCTCTACACGCACCTCGTCGAGCCGGGCCTCGTCAAGCTCGAGCTGCTGCTGAAGCGGATGTCCGCGGGGCCTGCCGAGATCTTCGGCCTGCCGGCGCCGCGAATCGCCGCCGGCGAGCCGGCGAACCTCGTCCTGCTCGACACCCGGGCCGGCTGGCGGGTCCAGGAAGACGGCTTCCGCTCGCGCTCGTCGAACTCGTGGCTGCTCGGGCAGCGGCTGACCGGGAAGGTCCGGATGACGGTCGCCGCCGGCAGGACGGTCTTCGAGACATGACTGGCTTCCTCGTGCTCGAGGACGGCACGGTCTTCCGCGGCGAGGCCGTCGGCGCGCCGTGCTTCGCCTTCGGCGAGGCGGTCTTCACGACGGCGATGACGGGCTACCAGGAGGTCGTCACCGACCCGAGCTTCGCCGAGCAGATCGTCTGCTTCACGGCGCCGATGGTGGGCAACTACGGCGTCGATCCCGAGCGGTCCGAGTCGGGCCGCGTCCATGCCCGCGGCGTGCTGATGCGCGAGGCGCGGGGGCCGGCGTGGACGGACTGGCTGTACGAGCGCGGCGTCCCGGCGCTCACCGGCATCGACACGCGCGCGCTCGTCCTCCGGCTCCGGAAGGCCGGGGCGATGAGGGCGGCGATCGTCTCGGGCGAGGCGTCGGTGGACGAGACGCTCCGCGCCGTCCGCGAGCAGCCGCCGATGGCCGGCCGCCCGCTGGCGGCGAACGTCTCCTGCGAGGAACGGTACGAGTTCGCCGCCGGCGGGAGGGCTCGCATTGCGGTCGTCGACTACGGGTGCAAGCGCTCGATCCTGCGCCGCCTCGCTAGGACGGGCGCCGGCGTCACGGTCTTCCCGGCCACGGCCGGCGCGGACGAGCTCGCGGGCTTCGACGGCGTCGTGCTCTCGAACGGCCCCGGCGACCCGGGACCGCTGGGCGACCAGACGGCGACCGTGAAGGCGCTGCTCGGCCGGGTGCCCCTCTTCGGGATCTGCCTCGGCCACCAGCTGCTCGCGCTCGCGGCCGGCCACGAGACCTTCAAGCTGCCGTTCGGCCACCGGGGCGCGAACCACCCGGTGCTGGAGAAGGCGACGGGCCGCGTCCTCGTCACCGCCCAGAACCACGGCTTCGCGGTCAAGGCGTCGGCCGGCCGGGAGGCGACGCACGTCTCGCTCTACGACGGCACCGTCGAGGGGCTCGAATACCCGGAGCTCGCCGCGCGCTCGGTCCAGTTCCATCCGGAGGCCGGGCCCGGGCCGCACGACGCCTGGCCGCTGCTCGAAACCTGGGTCGAGGAGGTGTGCGCGGGCCATGCCAAGGCGGCCTGACCTCCGGTCGATCTGCCTGATCGGCTCCGGGCCGATCGTGATCGGGCAGGCCTGCGAGTTCGACTACGCCGGGTGCCAGGCCCTGAAAGTGCTCCGGGAGGACGGGTTCCGGACGGTCGTCGTCAACTCGAACCCGGCGACGATCATGACCGACCCTGGGTTCGCCGACCGCACGTACGTCGAGCCGCTCGACCTCGAGGGGGTCGCCGGCGTCCTGGCGCGAGAGCGGCCGGACGCGCTCCTTCCGACGCTCGGGGGGCAGACGGCGCTCAACCTTGCGCTCCGGCTCGCGGAGGAGGGCGTGCTCGACGACCTGGGGGTGGAGCTGATCGGGGCCGGGCTGGACGTGATCCGGCGGGCCGAGGACCGCGAGCTGTTCCGGGAGACCGTCCGGCTGGCGGGCTACCGCGTGCCGGCCTCGACGGTGGTGACCGAGTGGGAGGACGTTCCCCAGGAGCTGACCTTTCCGGTCGTCCTGCGGCCGGCGTTCACGCTCGGCGGGCACGGCGGCGGCACGGCCCGCTCGGAGGACGAGCTCGTCGAGCTGCTCGAGCGCGGCCTGAACGAGAGCCCCGTCGGCCAGGTGCTCGTCGAGGAGTCCCTGATCGGCTGGGACGAGTTCGAGCTCGAGGTCATGCGCGACCGCAACGACAACGTCGTGATCGTCTGCTCGATCGAGAACCTCGACCCGATGGGGGTCCACACCGGCGATTCCGTGACGGTCGCGCCGCAGATGACCCTCTCGGACGAGGCGTATCAGGAGCTGCGCGACGCCGCCGCGGCAGTGATCCGCGCCGTCGGCGTGGAGA
Organism: Gaiellaceae bacterium; assembly: GCA_036380355.1. Classification (GTDB taxonomy): domain Bacteria; phylum Actinomycetota; class Thermoleophilia; order Gaiellales; family Gaiellaceae; genus JACDAN01. Next base: position 22,596 of record DASVEW010000032.1, read on the forward strand.
CCGGCGGCGCGAACATCCAGTTCGCCCGCGACCGGGAGAGCGGCGCGCTGCGCGTGATCGAGATGAACCCACGCGTCTCCCGCTCCTCGGCGCTGGCGTCGAAGGCGACCGGATACCCGATCGCCAAGGTCGCCGCGAAGCTCGCGGTCGGCTACACGCTGGACGAGATCCCGAACGACCTCACGGGGACGACGCCGGCGAGCTTCGAGCCGACGCTCGACTACGTGGTCGTGAAGTTCCCGCGCTTCGCGTTCGAGAAGTTCCCCGGCGCCGACCGGACGCTCGGCACGCAGATGAAGTCCGTGGGCGAGGCGATGGGGATCGGCCGCTCGTTCTCCGAGGCGTTCCTGAAGGCTCAGCGGGCGCGCGAGCTCGACGACGGCTGGGAGCCGCGCAACCTCCATCCCTGGTTCGAGACGGAGCTCGAGGCGGCGCGCCGGACTTTGTGTTGCATCACCTCGGTCGACTCGCTCGTCGCCGACGACTGGATTCGGCTCAAGCGGGCGGGATGGTCGGACCGGGCGATCGCCGAGCACTGCAACACAAGCGAGCACCTCGTGCGGGCGAAGAGGCGGGCGTGGGGCGTGCGGCCGGCGTTCAGGCGGGTGGACTCCTGCGCCGGGGAGGTCGAGGCCGCGTCGACCTACTACTACTCCACTTGGGGCGAGGCGGACGAGGCGCCGGCGCCGAGCGGCAAGAGCGTCGTCATCCTCGGGTCGGGCCCGAACCGGATCGGCCAGGGGATCGAGTTCGACTACTGCTGCGTCCACGCGGCGCAGAGCTTCCGGGAGCTCGGCTTCGAGACCGTGATGGTCAATTGCAACCCGGAGACGGTCTCGACCGACTACGACACCTCCGACCGCCTGTACTTCGAGCCGCTCGGCGTCGAGGAGGTGCTCGCGATCTGCGAGCGGGAGAAGCCGGTCGGCGTCGTGATCCAGTTCGGCGGCCAGACGCCGCTCAAGCTCGCGCGGGCGATCGAGGACGCCGGCTACCGCATCCTCGGGACGCCGTTCGACGCCGTGGACCTCGCCGAGGACCGGGAACGCTTCGGCGCGCTCTGCCACGACCTCGGGATCGACGTGCCGGCGTGGGGGATGGCGAGCTCCCAGGCGGAGGCGGTGGGCCTGGCCGAGCGGATCGGCTATCCGGTGCTCGTGCGCCCCTCGTACGTCCTCGGCGGTCGGCAGATGGTGGTCTGCTACGACGCCGAGACGGTCGCGTCGAGCGTTCCGCCCGCGTCGCGCGTGCTCGTCGACCGCTTTCTCGAGGGCGCGCTGGAGATCGACGTCGACGCCCTCTGCGACGGGCGGGAGACGTTCGTCGCCGCCGTCATGCAGCACGTGGAGGAAGCAGGCGTCCACTCGGGAGACTCGAGCTGCGTGCTGCCGCCGCCCCGGCTCGACGACGGGGTGCGCGCGGAGGTCGAGGAGATCGTCTCGACCCTGGCTCTCGCGCTGGGCGTGGTGGGGCTCGTGAACGTCCAGCTCGCTGTTCTGAACGGCCGTGTCTACGTGATCGAGGCGAACCCGCGCGCGTCGCGAACCGTCCCGTTCGCGAGCAAGGCGATCGGGATCAACCTTGTGGATACGGCCTGTCGGGTCGCGGCGGGAGCGCGCCTGGCAGACCTCGCCGTGGAAAGGGGTCAGACCCCGACGCAGGTCAGTGTCAAGGCGGCCGTCTTTCCGTTCCAGCGGTTCCCCGGGTCGGACCCGGTCCTCGGGCCCGAGATGCGCTCGACCGGCGAGGTCATGGCCAGCGCTGCCGACTACCCGACCGCGCTTGCAAAGGCCGAGCGCGCCGCCGGGCGGCCGCTTCCCTCCTCCGGCACCGCGTTCCTGTCCGTCTGCGACGCCGACAAGGACGCTGTCGTCCCCGTCGCCGCGGCGCTTGCCGACCTCGGCTTCTCGCTCGCGGCCACGAGCGGCACGGCCCGAGTCCTCGCAGCCGCGGGCCTCGCCGTCGACCACGTCCGGAAAGTGACCGAGCGCGGGGAGGGGGCAACCGTCGTCGACCTGCTGCGCCGGGGCCGCTGCGACCTCGTCGTCAACACGCCCCAGGGCTCGGGCGCCCGCACCGACGGCTACCGGATCCGCGAGGCGGCGCTCGTCGCGCGGATCCCCTGTATCACGACGCTGAGCGGCGCCGCGGCCGCGGCGCACGCCATCGCCCACGCCCGCGGAGAGGCGGTGGTCTCGCTCCAGGAGAGGATCGATGCTCAGGCGCGACCTGCATAGGGTCGTCGCGGCCGAGCCGGTGGGGCCGTACACGCTCCTCCGCGTCGCGCGTGGGGTACTCGATCCGGGGATTCCCGGCCGCTTCTTCATGCTCGAGGCGCCCGGCCGCGTGCTCCCCCGGCCGATGAGCCTCTGCCTCGCGCCGCCCGGTGAGCTCGGGTTCCTCTTCGAGCCGGTCGGGCCCGGCACGCGCGCCCTCGCGGAGCTCGAGCCCGGCGAGCGAATCGGCATCCTCGGCCCGCTCGGCAACGGCTTCCGGCTCGATGTCGACCGTCCGCTTCTCGTCGGCGGCGGAATCGGGGTCGCGCCGTTGCCGCACCTCTCCGAGGCGCTCGGGCGCCCGCCGGCCATCCTCGGCTTCCGCACGGAGCACCACGCCGAAGCGGCCGAGCTGATCCCGAACGCCGAGGTCGTCGTCGAGCCGACGCGGGTCACCGACCTGCTCGAGCCGGGCTACGACGTGCTCGCGTGCGGGCCCGAGCCGATGCTCGAGGCGGTGCGGCGGCTCGCGCACGGCGCGCAGCTCGCGCGGGAGGCGCCGATGGCGTGCGGCTACGGCGCGTGCTACGGCTGCGTCGTGGAGATCGGCGGCCGGTACCAGCGGCTCTGCGTGGAAGGTCCGGTTCTTGCTGCTTAACGCCTCCGGCTGCCTCGACGCCCTCGCCGCGCCCGACGTCGCGCGCTCGCTGGATGCGTTCGTGACGAAGACGGTCACGCCGGAGCCGCGCGGCGGGAACCAGCCGACGCGCATCGCCGAGACCGACCACGGCATGCTCAACTCGATCGGGCTCCAGAACCCCGGCCGCGAGCGCTTCCTGACCGAGGTCCTGCCGCGCCTGAGGGAGCTCGGCGTCCCGCTCTGGGTCTCCGTCGGCGGCTTCGACGCGCACGAGTACGCCGAGACGTGTGCCCGCCTCGACGACGTCACGATCGAGCTCAACCTGTCCTGCCCGAACGTCGACGAGGCGCCGGAATCGGCCGCCGAGATCGTCGCCGCGTGCCGGGTCGCGACGTCGCTTCCGCTCTACGCGAAGCTCTCGCCCGCCCAGCCCGACATCGCCGGCGCGGCGCGGGCAGTGCAGGCCGCGGGCGCCGACGGCCTCTCGCTCGTGAACACGATCCGCGGCCTCGAGCTCGACCCCCGGACGCTGCGGCCACGCCTCGCGCGGGCAGTCGGGGGCTACTCCGGGCCCGCGCTCAAGCCGATCGCGCTCGCCGCCGTCTACGCGGCGTTCGGCGCCACCGGGATGCCCATCGTCGGTATGGGCGGGATACGAAACGGGCGGGATGCGGCGGAGTTCATCGCCGCCGGCGCGAACGCGATCGCGGTCGGCACCGCGCTCTTCGCCGACCCCGCGACACCGGCACGCATCAGGCGGGAGTTGGCCGAGACGGTCACGTCGCTCGGCTTCGCGAATCCGGACGAGCTACGCGGCCTCGCGCACGAGCCCGACTTCGGCCCTCTGCCGTCAGGATTGGCAACGGAAGAAACTCCTGCATTTCTGGCGAATTGACCGCTCTCGACAAGCTGTTAGTATCCCGCGCCGTGGCCTCCGTGAAGACTCAGGCCCAGGCGCCGGCCCGGTCCCGCGACCAGCGCATGGAGGCGCTGCAGCGCGCAAATGACATCCGCGTGAAGCGGGCGCAGCTGAAGCGAGACCTCAAGAACGGCATCGCCGACATCGAGAAGATCCTCGAGAAGCCGCCCGACTACGTCGCGACCGCGAAGGTCTTCGACATCCTCATGGCGGTGCCGAAGTTCGGGCGGGTCAAGGCCACCAGGTTCCTCACCCAGGCGCGCATCAGCCAGTCGAAGACGGTGGGAGGTCTCTCGGACCGCCAGCGGGCCGAGCTCATTGGCCTCTTCCGCCGCTAGCTCGACCGCGACCCCGGTCGTCGTCGTCACGGGGACGTCGGGCGCCGGCAAGGGCTCGATCGAGCGCATCCTCCTCTCACGCATGCCCGAGCTCGAACTGGCCGTCTCCGCGACGACGCGGGAGCAGCGGCCGAACGAGGTGAACGGGAAGCATTACTGGTTCGTCTCCGACGAGGAGTTCGACCGCAAGCTCGAGGAAAAGGGCTTCCTGGAATACATCACGTTTCCGTGGGGTCAGCGTTCGGGGACGCTCAAGTCGGAGATCGACCGGATCCGCGCAGCCGGCCGGATCCCGCTGCTCGACCTCGAGACGGACGGGGCCCGGTACGTCCAGGAGAAGGTGCCCGAGGCGGTCACGATCTTCGTCACGGCGCCCACGTTCGAGGAGCTGGAGCGGAGATTGCGTGCGCGGGCGACCGAGAGCGCGGGGGAGATCGAAGAGCGGCTCGACCTTGCGCGGCAGCAGCTCGCAGAGGCCGCGCTGTTCGACCACGTGATCGTCAACGACGACCTCGAGCGGGCCGCGGCGAAGGTGCAGCGGATCGTCCAGGAGCGGATCGCCGCTACGATGGCGTCGTGATCCATCCGAGAGTCGACAAGTTGCTCTCGAACGTTCCCGACCGCTACGGCCTCGTGCTCGTCGCGGCGAAGCGCGCGAGGCAGATCAACAACTATCACCACCAGCTCGGCGAGGGCACGTTCGAGGACTTCCCGCCGCCGCTCGTCGAGTCCCGCTCGAAGAACTACCTCACGATCGCCCTCGAGGAAGTCGCCGAGGGCAAGATCAAGCACGAATACAAGAAGTAGGTAGCCCTCGTGGCGCGCGTCCTGGTCGGTGTCACCGGGGGGATCGCCGCTTACAAGGCGTGCGAGCTGGTGCGTCTGTTCGTCAAGGGCGGCCACGAGGTCGTCCCGCTCGTGACGCCCGGCGCCGACCGCTTCGTGCGGGCCGAGACCTTCCACGCGCTCGCGCGGCGGGCGCCCGATGCGGCGTACCCGCACCTCGAGCGCGCGGATCTCTACCTGATCGCGCCGCTCACGGCCAACACGCTCGCGCAGCTCGCCCACGGGCTCGCCGACAACGTCGTCTCCGAGGCGGCGCTCGCACACGACGGGCCGCTGCTTGTGGCGCCCGCGATGAACGTGCGGATGTGGAACCACCCGGCGACGCAGGCCAACGTCGAGACGCTCAGAAGACGCGGCGTGGAGATCGTCGGGCCCGAGGAGGGCGACCTCGCCGAGGGCGAGGAAGGCGTCGGCCGGATGGCGGAGCCCGTGGACATCTTCGCGCGCGCCGAGCAGCTTCTCGGGGCAAGTAACAGTCTGTTACTTGGAAAGACGGTGGTCGTTGCGGCCGGTGGCACGCGGGAGCCGATCGACGCGGTGCGCTACGTCGGCAACCGCTCCTCCGGGCGGATGGGCGCTGCGGTGGCCGAAGAAGCTCGCCGCCGCGGAGCCCGGGTGACGCTGATCGCGTCGAATCTGGGCGTCGATCCTCCCACCGGCGTCCAGGTCGTGCAGGCCCCGACCGCGGCCGACCTGGCCCGGGAGACTGTGGCCCGGGGAGACGCGGACGTCGTGGTCATGGCCGCGGCCGTCTCCGACTACCGGCCTGCGGACCCTCGCGCCGACAAGCGCCCGAAGGACGAGGCGCCCTGGCAGCTCGAGCTCGAACCGACCGACGACGTGCTGCGGACGCTCGGCGCGCAGTCGACGAACGGCCGGATCCTGGTCGGCTTCGCCGCGGAGACCGGGGAGGACGGTCTCGCCCGCGCCAGGGCGAAGCGGACCGGCAAGAATGCAGATCTCGTCGTCTACAACGATGTGGGCAGGTCGGACGTGGGGTTCGAGTCGGCCGACAACGAGGTCGTACTGATTTCCGAGGCAGGGGAGCGGAGGGTGAGCAAGGCGCCGAAGAGCCGGATCGCAGCCGAGATCTGGGACGAGGTCGAGCGGCTGCTAGGGGAGAACGGTGGCCGAGCGGAGGGCTGAGGAGCGTCCGAGGTCGATCGAGGTCTCGGGCGAGACGCTCGACCGCGTGACCGCGAACATCGGCCGGGTCGTCCACGCGCCACAGGAGACGCTCCGGCTGGCCGTGCTCTCGCTCGTCAGCGAGGGACACCTGATCATCGAGGACTTCCCCGGGGTCGGGAAGACGATGCTCGCGAAGGCGCTCGCGCGCTCGCTCGACTGCTCCTTCTCGCGGATCCAGTTCACGCCCGACCTGCTCCCGTCGGACGTCACCGGCGTGAACGTGTTCGACCAGCGGACGAACGAGTTCGAGTTCCGGCCCGGCCCGGTCTTCGCGAACCTGCTGCTCGTGGACGAGGTCAACCGCGCCTCGCCCAAGACCCAGGCGGCGCTCCTCGAGTGCATGCAGGAGAACCAGGTGACGGTCGACGGGGTCAGCTATCCGCTCGGCCTGCCGTTCATGGTGCTGGCGACGCAGAATCCAATCGAGTACGAGGGCACGTATCCGCTGCCGGAGGCGCAGCTCGACCGCTTCACGATGCGCCTCTCCATCGGCTACCCGCCGCTCGCCGAGGAGGCGCGGATGCTCAACGAGCAGACGAGCGAGCCGCCGCTCGAAACCCTCGAGCCCGTCTCCAGTACGGCGGAGATCGTCGGCGCGATCGAGGACGCGAAGCGCGTCTTCGTCGAGGAGAGCGTCAACCGCTACGTGGTCGCGCTGCTCCGGCACACGCGCGCCGACGAGCGGCTCTACCTCGGCGCGAGCCCCCGGGCCGGCATCGCCCTGCTGCGCGTCGCCAAGGCGCGCGCGATCTCGGAGGGCCGCGAGTACGTCCTGCCGGACGACGTCAAGGCGGTCGCCGAACCGGTGCTCGGCCACAGGCTGATCCTCGGCCCGGAAGCGCGTGCGGCCGGCCTCGGGGCCTCAGAGCTGATCGCGGACGCCGTCGAGCGGACGCCGGTCCCCGTCTAGTCGTGCTCCTCCAGGCGATACACGCCTGCTTCTGGCCCGCGATCACTCGGCGCCAGAGCCGACCCTCCTCCTCACCAAGGCTAGGCAGCCTTGGCTCGTCGGAGTGCGCGCTCTGGCTTGGTGCTCCCGACCCAGAAACGGGGCAGCATCACCTGAAGGAGCACTGATGCTGACCCGCCGCGGCCGGTTCACGCTGGCGCTGGGCGGAGGCACCTACCTGGGCGCCTGGGCATTCGGTGCGCAGGTGCTCTACGCGCCTGCCGTCGGCCTCTTGCTCGCCGTCGGCGTAGCGCTGATCTGGACGAACGCGCTCGCGCGGCCGCTCCGTCTCCACCGCCACCTCGACCGCGAACGGCCGGTCGAGGGCGACGACGTCGTCGTGAGGGTCGAGCTCGAGGCGGAGGGAGGCGTGATCCCCGCAACGGTGCTGCTGCACGAGCCGGTCGGGAGGCTGGGCGAGCAGGAGGTCGTCGTCGCGCGGGACGGACGATTCCTCCGCGCGGTCTACCGGCTGCCGAACGTCCCGCGGGGCCGCTACCGCTTCACCGGCGCCCGCGCCGTCGTGGACGACCCCTTCGGGCTCGCGAAGCGCGTCCAGCCGCTCGAGGACGCGGCGCCGCTGCTCGTCTATCCGCGGCTCGCGCGCCTGAACGCGCTCTTCGCCGAGCGGGGCCTCCGCGCCCACGGCGCCGGGCGGATGCTCCTGCGCCGCCCGACCGGCTTCGAGCTCCACAGCGTGCGCGAGTACCAGAGCGGCGAGTCCCTCCGGCGGGTCCACTGGCCGTCCACGGCCCGCCGCCACCAGCTGATGGTGAAGGAGCTCGAGGACGCCCCGCGCGACGAGCTCGTCATCGTGCTGGACGCGGAGGCCGGGCACGGTGCCGGGCGGCCGGGCGACTCGAGCTTCGACGCGCAGGTGCGCGCGGCCGGATCCCTCCTTTGGGCCCACGCGCGCCGCGGCCGGCACGCCCGTCTCGTAGTCACGAGCGCCGCCGCGGACGACGCTGTGTCGGTCCGCAACTACGAGCGGGACTGGCCGCGCGCGCTCGAGATCCTCGCCTCGGTGGAGCAGAACGGCCGCCGCCCGGTCGAGACGCTCCTGAGCGACCAGGCCGGGGCGGCCACCCATGCGCGCGACCTCGCAGTCGTCACCGCGGCGCTGCGGCCTCCGCTGGTCCAGACGCTGATCTCCCGCGCGGCGGCGAGGCAGGAGGTCTCGGTCGTGTACGTGGACGCACCCTCCTATGCCGGCCGCCGGCAGGCGACGCTCGGCGCCGCGACCGCCGTCCTGCGTCTGGAGAGCGCCGGCATCGCCGTTGCCGTGCTCCGCCGGGGCGACGACCTGGAGGCAGTGCTCGGCGGAGCGGAGAGTGGGGCGGCGCATGGTTAGGACCGCGCTGCTCGCGCTTCTTCCCGCGCTTCTGATCACCACCGGCTGGCAGGGCCTCGAGCAGCCGGTCCGCGGGACCGAGCTCACACTCGCCGCGGCGCTGGCGGTCGCGGCGGCGATCATCCCGCGCCGCTGGCTGCGGCGGTGCGCGGAGGTGGCCGCGTCCGTCGCCGTGCTGTCGATCGCCTTCGAGGTCTCGCCGCTCGACGCCCGGCCCTTCGACGGCGACCACGACTTCCTCGGCCCGGTCCTCACGGGCTTCGGCAACGGCGTGATCGACTTCTACGAGGTCTCGCTGCCGTTCGACCCGTCGGCCGAGGCGCGCATGCACGGCGTCCTCGTGGTGGCCGTCTTCGCGTTCACGCTCCTCGCCGCGCTCGCAATCGCCGCGCGCCGGCCGGTCCTCGCCGCCGCGACGACGTTCGCCGGCGCCGCCTGGCCGGCGACGCTCGTTCCCGAGAACGCCACGACCGCCCGCGGGGTGATCCTGCTCGCGTCCGCGCTGATCCTCCTCGCCGCGCTCCGGCCGGGAGCTCGCCGCGGCGAAAGGCAGGCGCTGCTCGTCGGCGGCGCCGTCGTGTTCGCCGCGCTCGTCGCCGTCAGCTCGCCGTCGGTCGCGAAGGGCGGCTTCCTCGACTGGGAGCAGTGGGAGCCCTACAAGCGGGCGGCGAAGCCGATCAGCGTCCAGTACGTCTGGGACTCGGACTACGACGGCATCGACTTCCCGAAGACGGCGACCACGGTCTTCACAGTGGACGCGCCGCGCCGGTCGCCCTACTGGCGCGCCACGACGCTGGACTTCTTCCTCGACGACCACTGGCAGGAGCGCGCGGAGCCGACCCAGTGGACGAGCGACGGGGACCGCGACGTGCTCGATTTCGACCCCTTGATGCCGCCGCGCGCGTTCAACCGCCAGAACTGGCTCCAGCAGCGGGTGAAGATCAGGGCGCTGCAGGACACGCACCTCGTCGGGGCGAGCGTCCCGGTCGCGTTCGAGCAGGGGCTGACGCAGACCTATGCGCCCGGCATCGCCTACGTCGGCCGGCTCGAGCGCGACGAGGAGTACCGGGTGTGGAGCTTCGCGGCGCAGCCGACGCCGCAGGCGCTCGCACGGTCACGGCCGTCGTACCCTCCCGAGCTCGAGCTCGACAGCCCGTTCCTCACTGTCGGAGGCTTCTACGGCCTCCCGGCCCTCGGGACGCCCGGACGGGATGCCGCGGTGGAGGAGCTGCTCGACGCCCGCGAGGAGCTGGCTCCCTACCGCGCGCTGTACCGCCAGGCGCAGAGCGTCGTCGGCAGCCCGCAGAACCCGTACGCGGCGGCGGTGGCGCTCGAGGCCTGGTTCCGCTCGAGCGGCGAGTTCACGTACGACGAGCATCCGCCCACGACCGGCACGGCACCCCCGCTCGTCTCGTTCGTGACCGGCCATCGCCGCGGCTACTGCCAGCACTTCGCCGGCGCGATGGCGCTGATGCTGCGCTACCTCGGGGTCCCGGCCCGCGTCGCCGCCGGCTTCACGACGGGCACGTTCGACGAGGACGAGGGCCGGTGGACGGTCTCGGACACGAACGCGCACACCTGGGTCGAGGTCTGGTTCCAGGGCTACGGCTGGCTCCCGTTCGACCCGACGCCCGGGCGCGGCCGGCTGCGAGCCGAGTACACGGCGTCGTCGCTCTTCTTCGACGCGCCCGGAGCGACGGCGGCCTTCACCGGCGCAGCGGCTGCGCTCGGCCTCACCGTCCTCCGCGACCGGCTGGGCGGCGCGTCGCTCTCGCCCGACGACCGCGTGCGTGGCCCGGACGAGGGCTTCGCGCCCGACGCCCCGGGCGCCGGCGCGGCGACGCAGCCGACGGACGAGCGGAACGATGTCCGCCTCCTCGCGACGCTCCTGGGCGCGAGCGCCGCGGTCCTCGCCGCCTTCTGGCTCGCGAAGGCCGGCCGGCGGCGGCTTCGATACAGGAGCGACGACCCGCGCAGGGTCGCCGGAGCCGTGCGGGCCGAACTCGAGGACTACCTCGCCGACCAGCGCGTCCGGCTCCCGAGAAGCGCCACGCCCGCCGACCTCAGCCGGACGATGTGGGAGCGGTTGCGGGTGGACGGCGACCAGCTCGCCGCGGCTCTCGCTCAGGCCCGGTTCGGACCGGCGGACGAGGCGGAGCGCGCCGCCCGCGCGGCCCGTCGAGAGCTTCGCACCGTGCTGCGGACCATCCGTCGCCGGCTCGGCGCGAAGCGACGGCTGCGAGGCCTTGTCTCGCTCCGGTCGTTCGGGCTCCGCTCGGCTTGACGCTGGAGGCAGTCGTCCTCGCGGCGGGCGAGGGCCGGCGCCTTCGTCCACTCACGGAGACCTGGCCCAAGCCGCTGCTTCCGATCGACCGCCGCCCCGTGATCGCGACGCTCCTGCGCGAGCTCGAGTTCGCCGGCCGCGTCACGGTCGTCACGGGCCACCTGGAGGACAAGCTGCGGCGGTTCCTCGCGCCCTGGGACGTGACGTTCGCCCACCAGCCGGAGGTGCTCGGCTCGGCGGACGCCGTCCGGCGGGCGCTGGACGCCGGCGCGAGGCCTCCGATCCTGGTCACCGCCGCCGACACGCTCTACGTCCCCGGTGCGCTGGCGCGCTTCGCCGCCGTTTTCGAGGAGAGCGGCGCCGCGGCGGGAATGGCGCCGCCCGCCTGGGCGTTGAAAGAAGAGGCCGTTCCGTTCCTGGACGACCTGCCGGGCCCGCCGTACGAGCTGCGGACCGCGTTCGAGCGAATGGCGGAGAGCGGCCTCCACGTCGAGACGATTGAGATCGGCCCGACGCGGAGCATCACAACTCCGGCAGATCTCGTCCGCGAAAACTTCATCTACCTTGAGGACTGAGCAATGAGCGACACCTACGAACTCTTCCAGCAGGGCCGCACCCACCTCCGCAAGGGGCGGGCCGCCCAGGCGACCGTGGCTTTGGAGAAGGCGAAGAAGCGCGAGCCGGACAAGGCCTCGATCCGGGAGGCGCTCGGCATCGCGTACTTCCGCATCCAGCGCTACGACGAGGCGGAGCGCGAGTTCCGCGCCATGCTCGAACTGTCGCCGACGGACGACTACGCGCACTACGCGCTCGGTCGCTGCCTGGAGAAGAAGGGCCGCGAGCACGAGGCCAACGGCCACTACAAGCTCGCGAGCTCGCTGAAGCCCGGCAGCGAGCAGTACTCGTCGCGGATCCGCGATCTCGGCTAGTTGAGAGCCGTCGTCCAGCGCGTCGCGGAGGCGCGCGTGCTCGTGGACGGCGAGGGCGTGGCGGAGATCGGCGCCGGTCTGTGCGTGCTGCTGGGCGTGGCGCGGGAGGACGATGAGGGCGAGGCCGTCCGCCTCGCCGACAAGGTCGCGAAGCTGCGAGTCTTCGAGAACGAGGACGGACGCTTCGACCGGTCGGTGGTGGACGCGGGCGGCGCCGCCCTCGTCGTCAGCCAGTTCACGCTGATCGCCGACACCGCGAAGGGCAACCGTCCGAGCTTCTCCGGCGCGGCGCCACCCGAGCAGGCAGAGCCGCTCTACGAGTCGTTCTGTGCGGCTCTGCGAGGCCTGGGCGTCGACGTCGCGACCGGGCGCTTCGGCGCCCGGATGGCCGTCGAGCTCGTGAACGACGGCCCGGTGACGATCGTCCTCTAGACCTGGTCGGACGCTCCGAGCTCGGCGAGCCGGGTCGTCACGAGCCGCGACCGCCCAAGACAGGCGGGAATATTGCCAACGTCTTCGTGTGTGGGCCCACCGCATTGCTATCCTCCAAACACCACATTTCGAGGTGCAGGACGAAATGGGCGCGCGGCGCCCGTTTTTTTTGAGGAGATTCGGATGGCAGACGTGTACGACAAGGAGAAGACGCTGCTCCGGGAGATCACGCCGAAGGTCGAGGGTGCGATTCCCGGGGTCGAAGTGCTGGCGCTGGAGCTCTCCGGACCGGAGCGCTTCACCGTCTACATCGACCACCCGCAGCGGGTGGACCACGCGCTCTGCGAGCGCGTCACCGACGTGCTGCGCCCGTATCTCCAGCAGTACACCGTCGACGTCTCGTCGCCGGGCGTCGAGCGCCCTCTGCGGACGCCTGCTCACTTCGAGCGGGTCGTCGGTCGCCGGGCCGCGCTGCGGACCGCGGACGACGTCGGCGGCCGCCGCAAGTTCAAGGGTGAGGTCGTGGACGCGGGCCGGAACGGCATCCGCCTCTCGGCCGACGGCAACGAGTACGAGATTCCGTACGACTCGATCGTGCGGGCGAACCTGATCGAGGAGGACATGAGATGAGCCGCGAGATCGTCGAGGCAGTCCGCGAGCTGGAGCGCGACCGGAATCTCGAGAGCGGGATCCTGGTCGACGCCCTCCGCGACGGGCTGCTCGCCGCCTACAAGAAGACCCCGGGCTCGTACCGGCACGCCACCGTCGAGATCGACGATGCCGGCGACTTCCGCGTCTTCGCGATCCACATGCCCGAGGACCTCGAGGAGCGGCTGCTCGACGACGCCCGCGAGCATGCGCTCGAGGAGCTCGAGAAGATCGAGGAGGAGACGGGCGAGAAGCAGCACACGCTGATCACCGACGACGACCTCGACATCGACTGGGACCAGGTGCCCGAGGATCAGGTGAGCCGCGAGGACGTGACGCCCGAGAACTTCGGCCGCATCGCCGCGCAGACCGCGAAGCAGGTCATCCAGCAGCGGATCCGCGAGGCCGAGCGCCAGATCATGTACGAGGAGTACGTCGACCGCGTGAGCGAGGTCGTGACGGGCATCGTCCAGCAGGCCGGAGACCGGAACAACATCCTCGTCGACCTCGGCAAGGTCGAGGCGCTGCTCCCGCGCTCCGAGCAGGTCGACGGCGAGCGCTACGAGCAGGGCAGCCGGATCAAGGCCGTCATCACCGAGGTCCGCTCGGGGACGAAGGGCCCGCAGGTGATCCTGTCGCGGCGCGATCCCGAGCTGATCAAGACGCTCTTCGAGCTCGAGGTGCCCGAGATCGCCGACGGCCTCGTCGAGATCCGCGGGGTCGCCCGCGAGCCGGGGTACCGCTCGAAGATCGCGGTCGTCTCGCACGCCCAGGGCGTCGACCCCGTCGGCGCCTGCGTCGGCCCGAGAGGCTCGCGCGTCCGCATGGTCGTGTCGGAGCTTCGCGGCGAGAAGATCGACATCATCCCGTGGAACACGGAGCCGGCCCGCTTCCTCGCCAAGGCGTTGTCGCCGGCGCGGGTGCGGGAGGTCTACATCGACGACGAGACCAAGGAGGCGACGGTCATCGTCCCCGAGGACCAGCTGGCGCTCGCGATCGGCAAGGAGGGCCTGAACGCCCGCCTCGCCGCGCGCCTGACCGGCTGGAAGGTGGACATCCAGTCCGAGGCCGAGTTCGCGGCCGCGGAGGCGGAGGCCGCGTTCGGCGGCGGCGAGGCCGGGGAGGACTTCTCGGGCCGCTGCGCCGCCATCCTCTCGAACGCGAAGCGCTGCCCGAACGCCGCGATCCCCGGGACCCGCTTCTGCGGCATCCCCGCCCACGTCGCGCTCGCCGACCGCGAAGCCGCCGGCGAGACGATCGAGAGCGGCCAGGCCGTGCCGATCGGCGGAGCCCAGGAAGAGCTCCCGGCCGAGGGCGAAGCCGAGGAGGTCGTTGCGGAGGCCGACGTCACGGAGCTGCCGACGCCGGAGCCGAGCGAGGTTCCGTCCCCGGAGCCGAGCCCGATGCCAACCGGGCCGGAGGTGCCCGCGCCCGAGCCGGCGGAGGTGCCCGCGCCGGAGCCGTCGGAGGTTCCCGGCCCCGAGCCCGGAACCGTCCCGCCGATCCCGGCCGCGGCGGCCGAGCAGGGCCAGGAGGCCGAGACGGACACAGAGATTCCCGTCGCCGCCTCGGCCGAGACGGACGAGGAGAGGAACGACGCACGGACGGGGTGAGACACGCCACCGTCCGGTCCGGACGTGCATCGGCTGCGGCCGGCGGTCGCCGAAGGACGAGCTCCTCCGGTTCGTCGCCGTCGACGGCAGCGTGGTCTTCGACCGGACGGCGCCGGGCCGCGCCGCCTACACCTGCCGGCGCCTTTCGTGCTTCGAGCGGGCGGCGGCGCGCAACGCCTTCAGCCGGACGCTCAGGACTCGCGTCCGGGTCGATCAGGGGCTTTCACGCCTCTACACTTGAGGACTGACTATGGCTGACGAACAGGGACAGAACCGACCCAACAGGCCGATTCGGCCGCGCCAGGCGCCGGGAGGCCGGCGCAAGCGCCGCGTGATCATCGACTCGCAGGCGAACCGGCCGCGTCCCGATTCGCGCCAGGCCCGCGACCGCACCGACCGCCAGCCGAAGCAGCCGCGCGAGGTCGTCCTCCCGACCGGGCCGGTAACCGTCCAGTCGGGCGTCACCGTCAAGGAGCTCTCGCACGCGCTCGGAATCCCGGTCGCGCAGATCATCAAGATCATGATGGGCCTGGGGGAGATGGTGACCATCACGCAGTCGCTCTCCGACGAGGCCGTCCAGCTGATCGCCGCCGACCCGAGCGTCAAGCGCGAGGTGACGATCACGCACGCGGACGAGGAGACGGACGAGCCGGAGGCGTACGACGACGCGCCCGAGTCCCTGCAGGCGCGGCCGCCGGTCGTCACGATCATGGGCCACGTCGACCACGGGAAGACGACGCTGCTCGACGCGATCCGCGAGACGGCGGTCGTCGAGACCGAGGCCGGCGGGATCACCCAGCACATCGGCGCCTACCAGGTCGAGCACGACGGCAGGAAGCTGACCTTCCTGGACACGCCCGGGCACGAGGCGTTCACCGCCATGCGCGCCCGCGGCGCCAAGGTCACGGACATCGCGGTCCTGGTCGTGGCCGCCGACGACGGCGTCATGCCGCAGACGCGCGAGTCGATCTCGCACGCGAACGCGGCCGGCGTCCCGATCGTCGTCGCCGTCAACAAGATCGACGTCCCGGACGCGGACCCGAACCGGGTGCGCGGCGACCTCGCCGGCGAGGGCCTGCAGCCCGAGGAGTGGGGCGGAACGACACAGTTCTCGGACGTCTCGGCGAAGCAGAAGCAGAACCTCGACGACCTGCTCGAGAAGGTACTGCTCGTCGCGGACGCCGAGCTCGAGCTGACCGCGAACCCCGAGACGGAGGCCTCCGGGCCGATCATCGAGTCCCGCCTCGACGTCGGCCGCGGGCCGGTCGTGACGATGCTCGTCCAGCGCGGGACACTGAAGGTCGGTGACGCGATCGTCGCCGGCGACGCCTGGGGCCGGGTCCGGGCGCTCTACGACTTCCGCGGGGAGAAGGTCGAGGAGGCGACGCCGGGCGACCCGGTCGAGATCCTCGGGTTCGACCACCCGCCGCCCGCGGGCGAGCTCGGCCGCGTGGTCGAGAACGAGCGGGTCGCACGCCAGCGCGCGCAGGCGCGGGGTGAGCGCCTCCGCCGCGAGCAGCTCGCGACCGCCGCGAAGGCCGGCCCGTCGCTCGAGCAGCTCTTCTCGCAGCTGCAGGCCGGCGGCGTCCAGGATCTGAACCTCGTCCTCAAGGGCGACGTGCAGGGCTCCGTCGAGGCGGCCGTCTCCGAGCTTCAGAAGATCCAGCACCCCGAAGTGCGCGTGAACGTGATCCACCAGGGCGTCGGCGGGATCAGCGAGGGCGACGTCAACCTCGCGTCGGCGTCGAACGCGCTCGTCGTCGGCTTCAACGTGCGCCCCTCGGCCGAGGCGCGGATGCTCGCGGAGCGCGAGAGCGTGGAGATCCGCACCTACCGGGTCATCTACCAGCTCACCGAGGACATCGAGCAGGCGCTCGTCGGCATGCTGAAGCCGGTCACGACCGAGGAGACGATCGGCGAGGCCGAGGTGCGGCAGCTCTTCCGCGTTTCGCGGCTCGGCGTGATCGCCGGCTCGTACGTCACGAGCGGCGTCGTCAGGCGCGGCGCCCAGGTTCGGGTCGTGCGGGACGGCACCGTGATCTACGAGACGTCGATCGCGCAGCTCAAGCGCTTCAAGGACGACGTCCGCGAGGTCCAGGAGGGCTTCGAGTGCGGGATCCTGCTCGACGGCTTCAACGACGTGAAGGAAGCCGACGTCCTCGAGGTCTACGAGACCCGGCAGGTCGAGCGAACCGATCTTTCCGCGCCGGCACCGGAGCCGGCCGGCGCCACGACAGAGTCCTAGCCGCGTCGGTGGGCGCCGGCTACGTCGGCATCCTCAGCGTCGAGCTGCACTTCCCCGAGGCGGGGTCGCTCAAGGGCAAGCGGCGCTACGTCAAGTCCGCGAAGGCGCAGCTCCAGAACCGCTTCGGAGCGTCGGTGGCTGAGGTGGACCACCACGAGCTCTGGCAGCGGAGCCGCCTGACCGTCGCCTGCGTGGCGAGGGGGCACCGCGAGGCGGAGACCCTGCTCGAGGAGGCGGTTCGCTATCTCAACGGGCAGGAATACGACGTCGTGCGCGTGGAGCGGGAGGTGGTGGTTCCCGATGAGTGAGCGGATGCGGCGCGTGAACGCGGCCGTCCGCGAGGTGCTCTCCGAGGCGGTCGGCGAGCTGAAGGACCCGCGAATCGGCTTCGTGACGATCACGGGGGTCGACACGTCGACCGACTTGCGCCAGGCGGTCGTCTACGTCAGCGTGCTCGGCTCCGAGAAGAAGCGGGAGAAGACGATCGACGGGCTGCAGGCGGCGCACGGCATCCTCCAGGGCCGGATCGCCCGGGAGCTGCGAATGAAGCGGACCCCCCAGCTGACCTTCGAATACGATCCTTCCGTCGAGCGCGGAGTGCGCATGACGCAACTGATCGATGAGCTCGACCCCGGACCCGCATCCGAAGAGTGACGACCTGAAGGCGGTTGCCGACGCGATCCGCGAGCGCGACCGCTTCCTCCTGACGACGCACGAGAACCCCGACGGAGACGCGCTCGGCTCGCTCCTCGCCGCGAAGCAGCTGCTCGACGCGCTCGGCAAGGAGTCCGTCATGTTCCTCCCGGGCCAGGCGCCGCTGCCCGCCGAGTACAGGTTCATGCCGCTCGAGGAGGTGCGCCGGGAGTTGCCGGACGACGTCGAGGAACGCGTCCTCTTCGCGCTCGACTGCGCGAACGAGAGCCGGCTCGGCTCCGGCCGGGAGGCGATCGAGCGCGCGCCGCTCGTCCTCAACGTCGACCACCACCACGACAACTCGCGCTTCGGCGACGTGAACGTGGTCGTGCCCGAGGCCTCGTCGACCGGCGAGATCGTGCGCGACCTCGTCGACCTGCTGGGCGTCCAGCTCACGCCCGAGCTCGCGGAGTCGATCTACATCGCCCTCGTCACCGACACGGGCCGGTTCCAGTACGCGAACACGACGCCGAAGGCGCTCCGCCTGGCGGCCGAGCTGGTGGAGGCCGGAGCAGACGTCCACCGTGTGTTCCAGTCGATCTACGAGTCGGTGCAGCTGGCGAAGCTCAAGCTGCTCGCGCGGGCGCTCGAGCGGGCCCAGGTCTACGAGGGCGGCGGGATCGTCGTCTCGTACCTCCTGAAGACCGACTTCGCCGAGGTCGGCGCGGCCGAGCCGTACTCCGAAGGGATCATCGACTTCCTCCGCGCGGTCGAGGGCGCCGACATGGCCGCGCTGATCCGCGAGCCGCCCGCGCCCGGCCGCCCTGCGCGCCGCGTCAGCCTGCGCTCGAGCTCGGACGAGCTCGACGTCTCCGCGATCGCGCGGGCCTCGGGCGACGGGGGAGGCCACCGGCAGGCGGCCGGCTTCTCGTCCGAGCAGGAGATCCCGGAGATCGTGGACTTCATTCGCACGCAGTACGCAACGGCGAAGGACGGACGATCGTGACCTCGGCCCTCTGGCGGGAGCCGGGCCGGCCAGAGGGTCGAGGTGCCGCCGCGCGGGCTTGATCCGTCGGGGCTCGTCCTCTTCGACAAGCCGGCCGGGCCGTCGTCCTTCGCGATCGTCCGCGACCTGCGCGAACGGACGGGCGCCCGGGCCGGGCACGCGGGGACACTGGACCCGTTCGCGACCGGTCTCCTGCTCGTGCTGCTCGGGCGCTTCACGAAGGAGCAGAACCGCCTCGTCGGGCTCGACAAGCGCTACCTGACGGAGGTGGATCTCACGAAGCGGACCACGACCGGCGACCCCGAGGGCGACGTCGTCGACGAGCACGCCGCTCCGACGCTCGCGGAGCTGGAGGAGCGGCTGGCGGCGCTGCGCGGCGAGGTCGAGCTGCGTGTTCCGGCCGCTTCGGCGGTCAAGATCGGCGGCGAGCGCGCCTACCGTCTCCACCGGCGCGGCGACGAGGTCGAGATGCCTGTCCGGCGCTCGACGGTGCACTCCCTCGACCTGGTCGGCTACGAGGACGGGATTGCGACGCTCGACCTGCTGGTCGGCTCGGGGACCTACGTGCGCTCGATCGCCGCCGAGCTGGGCGGGCACTGCCGGTCGCTCCGGCGCACCGAGGTGGGGCCGTTCCGCGTCGACGACGCCGACCCGACGCGGATCGTCCCGCCGGACGAGGCGCTGGCGGCGCTGTGAAGGTCGCGAGCTCGCCGCAGGAGCTGGGAGCCGGCGACCGCGCCGTCGCGATCGGCACGTTCGACGGCGTTCACCTCGGCCACCGTCGGGTCCTCGAGGCGGCGCTCGCGGCCGGCCCGCAGGCTGCCGTCGTCACGTTCGACCCGCATCCGCGGGTCGCGCTCGGGCACCGCGTCGAGCTGATCACGACGCTGGAGCGCCGGCTCGAGCTGATCGCGGCGCTCGGCGTGCCGGAGACGCTCGTGGTGCCCTTCACGCCCGACCTCTCGCTCGCGACGCCGGAGGAGTTCGCCCGGTCCGTGCTCGAGCCGCTCGGGGCCCGTGTCGTCGTCGCCGGCGCCAACTTCCGCTTCGGGCGCGGCCGGTCCGGCGATCTCGACACGCTGGCGGGGCTCGGCTTCGACGCGCGGCCCGTCCCGCTCGTCGAAGGCGTCTCGTCGAGCCGGATCCGCCAGCTCGTCACCGCCGGGGAGGTCTGGCGGGCCGCGAAGATCCTCGGACGGCCGGTCGAGGTCGAGGGCACAGTGGTCGCGGGCGACGCGAGGGGCGGAACGCTCGGCTTCCCGACCGCGAACATCGCCGCGCCGTCCGATCTCCTCGTGCCCCCGTTCGGGATCTACGCCGGCGAGGCGCTCGGACATCGCGCGGCGACCTCGATCGGCGTCAACCCGCACTACGGCGGCGAGGAGCGCCGGATCGAGGCGTTCCTCCTCGACTACGAGGGGGATCTCTACGGCCGCCGGCTGGTCGTGGAGCTGTGGGAGCGGCTTCGCGAGGAGCGCGCCTTCGAGTCCGAGAGCGAGCTGATCGCGCAGATCGGAAAGGATGTCGAGGCGACCCGTGCGGCGGTCAAGCCTGTGTAAGACGGTCGGAAACGGCGCAAGTTTTTGCAAATTGCGGAATCTCCCCTGGCATGGGAGGCAACGACAGTGGCGGGCGGCCGCTCTCGCGCATCGAGCGCGTCCGCTGTCTCAACTGCAGCGCGTCGTACGTGAAGCCCGCGGGCGGGGGAACCGTCAGCGCCAATCCCGGCTGCCCGGAATGCGGGTACGTCGGGTGGGTGCTCGAGCAGGTGCCGGTCACCGAGGATGCCGGGCCGAGCCGCTCCTTCGTGGGTCGCCTGCGGCGCCGGACCGGCTGACCGCGCTGACACCGCCGAAGTAATGGTGAAGCGCCGGCCAGGGTCGAACGGCAAAGCCCGCAGCCTCGAGGTCCTCCGGGACGTGGTCGGGGAAGCCGGGCTCGAGGTGGACGAGGTCGCCGACGGGATGAAGACGTGGCCGCTCCACGGCATCCCGGGCGCTCAGGCCTTCGTCGAGCACGCCGGCGACGACCTGGACGAGCGCGCTGCGCAGCCGGGTCCCGCCCGCCGCGCCGAGGGCAAGCGCTAGGCCGTCGCCGTCGAAGGCGAGCGTGGGCGCCATCATGCTGGCCATCCGCTGCCCGGGGACGAGCTCGCCCACAAGGAGATCCGCCTCGCCGAGCATCGAGTTCAGATGGAGGTCCAGGCCGGACAACCAGTCGCCCGACCCGAGCCCCAGGCTCGTCGTGAGGACGACGGCGTTCCCGGCGCTGTCCACGACGGTCACGTTCGTCGTGTCGCCATGCCGGTCCGACTCTGAGAGCGCCCTGGCGAGCCGAATGGGGTCAGACCCCGTTAGGGACCTGTAAAGCGGCAGCGGGCTGGACAGGCCCCTTCGGCACACGAACTCGACGCCCTGGCGCGACGCCCGCCCCGGCTCGCCCCAGATCGGCTCGTACGAGCTGAGATCCTCAGGGGAAACGAGGCCGCCGCGCTCCTCCATCAGGGCGAGCAGCGCCGACTCGACGGTCGGGCTGCCGGCGCCCTCCCTGGCGATCGCCTCGAGCGCCGGCACGAGGCCCGGCTGCTCGAGCCGGTCTCCCTCGGCGAGGAGGCGGCCGTCCCGCCGGTAGATCCGCCCGCCCTCGCGCATGGTCATCACGGCCGCGAGCATCTCCAGGCACGCGGCGTGCGCCCGCGGAAACTCCGTTCCGTCGCGCGCCAGCCGCAGCGCAGGCTCCACGAGCCGCGCCCAGGGGAGGCTCCCGTCCCGCCGCCAGAGCTCGCCGAGGCCGGCGAGCACACCGGGCACGCCGCACGAGCCGATGCCGACCGCGTAGTGGACGAGCTCGGTGCCGAAGGGAACCTGCAGGTGCTCCAGCGGAACTCGCCGCTCGCCTCCGAGGCCCGGCACGGCGACGAAGAAGTCGAGCGTCCGCACCTCCCCGTCGGAGAGCACGATCGCGTGCCCGCCGCCCAGGAGGCCGGTCATGACCGTTTCGGCCACGCAGGAGGCCAGGCAGGCCGCCACGGCCGCATCGGCTGCATTCCCGCCCTCCTCGAGGATCTCGACGCCGGCGTCGACGGTCGCGGGATGTCCCGCAGCCACGGCGGCTCTCATGCGTTGCTACCCTAACGGCGCCCGCAGACCCGGCTCGCCATGCAGCTTCCGCATGGCACGGCGGGGACTGCGGATTCGTCTAGAGGAGGTCAACAAGGTGACCCTCACCAAGGAAGCCAAGCAGGAGATCATCGGAAAGCATGGTCGCGCGGAGGCCGATACGGGCTCTGCCGAGGTGCAGATCGCCCTGCTCACCGCGCGCATCAACTACCTCACCGAGCATCTGCGCACCCACGCGAAGGATCACTACTCGCGCCGGGGGCTGCTCAAGCTCGTCGGTAAGCGCCGGCGGCTGCTCAACTACCTGCAGAAGAAGGATCTCGAGGGTTACCGGAATCTGATCAAGGAGCTCGGTCTGCGGAGATAGGCGCAGGGAGCAATCGGAGGGTGGAAGTTTGGGCGAGCCCTTCTGGGCACGCGGAGCCAGACTGCAGTCTGGCACCGCCGAACGGAAGAGCTGACCCAAACCTCCACTCTCCACGAAGAGTGGAGGACAGATGAGCATTGCAGTACAGGGCCCGACGCGCGTCTCGGTCGAGATCGGCGGACAGGAGCTCTCTTTCGAGACGGGGAAGCTGGCCAAGCAGGCCGACGGCGCCGTCGTCGTGCGCTCCGGCGACACGATGGTGCTGTCGACGGCCCAGGGCCGGATGGAGGCCCGCGAGGGCGCCGACTTCTTCCCCCTGACCGTCGACGTCGAGGAGCGGATGTACGCCGCGGGCAAGATCCCCGGCGGCTTCTTCAAGCGCGAGGGGCGCCCCACCGAGCGGGCGATCCTGACCGCGCGGATGATCGACCGCCCGATCCGGCCGCTGTGGCCGAAGGGCTACAAGAACGAGGTACAGGTGATCTGCACCGTCCTGTCGGCGGACATGGTCGTCCCGCACGACATCCTCTGCATCAACGGCGCGTCGGCGGCGCTGATGATCTCGCCGCTGCCCTTCATGGGGCCGGTGGGAGCCGTCCGGATCGGCCAGCTGAACGGTGAGCTGACCCTCAACCCGACGCTCCAGGAGATCGAGGAGAGCACGCTCGACCTGATCGTCGTCGGCACGAAGGAGGGCCTGACGATGGTCGAGGCCGGCGCGCAGGAGATCCCCGAGGACCTGCTCCTCGAGGCGCTCGAGCTCGCGCACGCCGAGATCATCAAGATCTGCGAGATCCAGGAGGACCTCCGCGAGCAGGTCGGCAAGGCCAAGTGGCTCGATCGACAGCTCACCACCGAGCTCGAGGAGCGCTTCGGCGACCGGATCCGCGAGCGCATCCTGAGCGAGGGCCTCCGCGAGGGCGGCGCCATCGTCGAGGAGATCCTCCTCGAGGAGTGCCCGCCCCTCGAGATGAGCTCGAGCGAGGAGGACATCCTCCGCCAGCTCCAGCACAAGATGTCGCTGGACCTGCTCCTCGACAAGACCCGTCTGGCGGTCGTCGAGGCGCCGGTGAGGGAGCAGTTCGAGGACGACCTCCGGGCGCTCACCGAGGCGGAGCAGGACTCGAAGGAGCTGCGCTCCGCCAAGCGGGCGCTGCTCTTCGACCGGATCATCGAGACCGTGGAGCTGCCGTTCCCGATCGGGCCGGCCACCGTCGAGGGCGAGCGGCCGACCGTCAAGGACGGCCTCACGCGCCAGTTCGTCAAGCGCGCCGCCGAGGCGATCTACAAGCAGCTCGTCCGTCAGAAGATCGCCGTCGACAAGCGGCGGCCTGACGGGCGCGCCGCCGACGAGATCAGGCCGATCGAGTGCGAGGTCGGCGTCTCGCCCAGAACGCACGGATCTGCGCTCTTCACGCGCGGCCAGACGCAGATCATGTCGCTGCTCACGCTCGGCACGGCCAAGGAGGGTCAGCGGATCGACGACCTCTCCCTCGAGCAGGAGCGGCGCTTCATGCACCACTACAACTTCCCGCCCTACTCGGTCGGCGAGACCGGGTTCATGCGGGGCCCGAAGCGGCGTGACATCGGGCACGGCGCGCTCGCGCAGCGGGCACTCGAGCCGATCATCCCCGCGCCGGACGAGTTCCCGTACACGATCCGCATCGTGTCGGAGACGCTCGAGTCGAACGGCTCGTCGTCGATGGGCTCCGTCTGCGCCTCGACGCTTGCGCTGATGGACGCCGGCGTGCCGATCAAGGCGCCGGTCGGCGGGATTGCGATGGGCCTCGTCAAGGAAGGCGACGACTACGTGATCCTGACGGACATCCAGGGCGCGGAGGACCACCTCGGCGACATGGACTTCAAGGTCGCCGGCACCCGTGACGGCGTGACCGCGCTCCAGATGGACATCAAGATCACCGGCGTCACGCAGGAGATCATGCGGAACGCGCTCGAGCAGGCGAAGCGGGCGCGGGACTTCATCCTCGACAAGATGCTGGAGGCGATTCCCGAGTCGCGCGAGCAGCTCAGGGATCACGCCCCGCGCATCTCGACGATCAAGATCAACCCGGAGTTCATCGGGATGGTCATCGGCAAGGGCGGCGAGACGATCCGCTCGCTCGAGGCCGAGTACGACGTCCAGATCGACATCGAGGAGGACGGCACGATCCTCGTCTACGCCACGGAGGGCAAGAACGCCGAGGCTGCGATGGCGGCGATCGACGCGCTGACGAAGGAGCCCGAGGTGGGGGACACCTACACGGGCAAGGTGGTTAAGACAACCCAGTTCGGCGCGTTCGTCGAGCTCAAGAAGGGCACCGACGGCCTGCTCCACGTCTCGAACGTCGGCCCGGGGCGAGTCGGCCACATCGAGGACGTGATCAACCGCGGAGACGTGCTCGACGTCGTCGTGCAGGAGGTCGACAAGGAGCGGGGCCGCATCGGGCTCAAGCTGGTCGCCAAGCACGAGAACGGCGCGATGGTCTCGCCCGAGGAGCTGATCGAGCGCGCGAAGAACGCGCCAGAGCGGCCGCGCGAGGAGCGTCCTCCGCGCCGCGACGGCGGGCGGGGCGGCGGCCGTGGCGGCCGAGACCGCGAGCGCGGCAGGCGCGACTGAGCGACTGACGTAGGAACCAGGAGGGCCGCGGGAGCGGCCCTCCTACTACGATCAGCCCATGCAGAAGTACGTCCTCTCCGAGCTCGATTCCGGCCAGCGGGTCGTCACCGAGCGGTTGACGCACGTTCGTTCGGTCGCGCTCGGGTTCTGGATCGGCGCAGGCTCGCGCGACGAGCGGGACGAGCGGGCGGGCGTCTCCCACTTCATCGAGCACCTGCTCTTCAAGGGCACCGAGCGGTACACCGCGCAGGAGATCGCCGAGGTCTTCGACGCCATGGGCGGCGAGCTCAACGCGGCCACTTCCCGGGAGCACACGGTCGTCTACGCCCGGGTCGCCGACCACCACCTCGACGAGGCGATCGACGTCATGAGCGACATGGTCTACGCGCCGCTCTTCGCCGAGGTGGACTCGGAGCGCGAGGTCGTCCTCGAGGAGATCGCGATGTACGAGGACCAGCCGCAGGAGCTCGTCCACGACCTGATCGCCGAAGCCGTCTTCGGGCACCATCCGCTCGGCCGGCCGGTGATCGGGACGGCCGAGGTGATCTCCTCGATCTCGCGCCGCGCGATCACGGCGTACCACCGCTCGATGTACGTCCCCGGCAACGTCGTGGTCGCGGCAGCGGGGAGCCTCGACCACAACGCGCTGCTCGGCCTTCTCGAGCGCGCGGAGGAGAAGGTGGGGGACAGCCCCGCGCGCGGGAGGCGCGTCCGCGCGCCGCTCGTGAAGCCGCCGCCACCCGACCTGCGGTTCATGCGCAAGGACACGGAGCAGTACCACCTCTGCCTGGGCGCGCCGGGCATCGCGCGCTCCGACAGGCGGCGCTTCGCCGCCTCGCTGCTGGACGCGATCCTCGGCGGCTCCGCCTCCTCGCGGCTCTTCCAGGAGATCCGCGAGAAGCGGGGGATGGCCTACGCGGTCTACACCTTCGCCTCGCAGTACACGGACACCGGCCAGGTCGGGCTCTACGTCGGCACGCGCGAGGAGAACCTCGGCCCGTGCCTGGAGATCGCGGCCGAGCAGATCGCGGACGTCGCAGCCGGCAACCTGCGGCCGAACGAGCTGGAGCGCGCGAAGGAGAACCTCAAGGGGCGGATCCTGCTCTCGATGGAGGCGACGTCGAGCCGGATGAGCCGCCTCGGCAAGTCGCTCATCACCGACACCGAGATGCTCTCGCTCGACCGGATCATCGCGGAGATCGACGCCGTGGAGCCCGAGAGCCTCGCCGAGCTGGCCGGGGTGCTGCTGGCACCGGAGCGGCTGTCCGCGGCGGCGATCGGGCCGAGCGAGGATCGCTTCCTCGCCGCCGTCGAGCGGGTGAACCCGTCGCTCGCGGCCGCGGCGGCGTGAGGATCGTCCTCAACGGCCGCGGCGGGAAGGTCGGCTCGGTGCTCGGGCCGGCGCTCGAGGCGGCCGGTCACGAGCTCGTGGAGCTGGACGACGCCGAGGCGATGGTGGACTTCACGGCCCCGGAGGCAGTGGAGGCGAACGTCCGGGCCGCAATCGAGTGCGGAATCCCGTGCGTGGTAGGAACGAGCGGCTGGGCGGCGGAGGGAGTCGACCAGGCGGCCCGAGAGCAGGGCGTCGCCGTCCTGTACGCGCCGAACTTCGCGCTCGGCGCGGTGCTGATGATGCGCTTCGCCGAGCAGGCCGCCCGCTACCTGCCGCGGGCCGAGATCGTCGAGCTGCACGGGGAGGCGAAGAAAGACGCGCCGTCCGGCACGGCCAGGGCTACGGCCGAGCTCGTCGGAGGAGCCGAGATCCACTCAGTGCGCCTCCCGGGCCTCGTCGCCCACCAGGAGGTGCTGTTCGGCGCCGACGGGCAGCTGCTCACGATCCGGCACGACGCCTTCAACCGGGAGGCGTACATCCCCGGCGTCCTGCTCGCGCTCGATCGTGTCGCAGACCTCCCTCCGGGCGTTACCGTGGGTCTCGAGACCCTCCTTGACTGAGCTCGCCCGCGGAAAGCAGCGCTGCTACCTCGTCTACGCCGTCGCGCCGGACGGTGTGACGGCCAGGCAGGCCAACGAGCTCCTGAACGAGTACGTCGAGGACCGCCGACGCGGCTTCGTCATCTTCCACGACCACTTCACGGGCAAGCCGCACGGCGGCATCGCCGTCTTCGACGTCCGCGACGAGGAGGCGTTCGGACTGCTGGAGGACCCGGGGCCGCTCGCCGGCTGGGATCTCCGGGTGCATTCGTTCACCTTCTCACTCGCCGCGACCGGGTTCGCTGCCCAGATGGCGCTCACGGCCGAGGCCTACGGCGGCAAGAAGCTCGAGGAGCTGCGTGCGGAGGAGGCGGAGGACGAGCGCTTCTGGTGGCTCCGGCGTGATTGAGCTGTCCGTCATGGAGGGGGACATCACGACGCTCGAGGTCGACGCGATCGCCAACGCGGCGAACGACGCGCTCTGGATGGGAGCCGGCGTCGCCGGCGCCATCAAGCGGGCCGGGGGAGAGGAGATCGAGCGCGAGGCGGTCGCCAAGGGGCCGATCGAGATCGGCGAGGCGGTCGCCACGGGCGCCGGGCGACTGGCTGCGAAGTGGGTCGTCCACGGTGCGGTGATGGGACAGGATCTCCGCACCGACGCGGACCTCGTCCGCCGGACGACGGAGAGCTGCCTCCGCGTCGCGGACGAGCTCGGCGCCGAATCCGTGGCCCTACCGGCGTTCGGCACCGGCGTCGGCGGGTTCCCGCTCGACGAGTGCGCCCGGATCATGGTCGAGGCAGCGCGCGCCCACCGTCCGGCGTCGCTGAAACGGGTCGTCTTCGCCGTCTTCGGCGCCGAGCCGAAGCGCGCCTTCGATCGGGCGCTGGCGGGAGCGCCAGGCGAGCCCGGAGAGTAAGCAACACTGTGTTACTTACCGCCCGAGGCCGCGGCTGGACGGCGATTCCCGGCCTTGTAACACAGTGTTACTTGGCCTTCGGGCGCCCTGGGTAAGGTCGCACCGTGGAGCTCGACAACCGCGTCCGCCTCGCGCTCTACAAGCGCTTCGTCGAGGACGGCGAGCCGCCGACCGCCGCCGACGTGGCAGCCGAGCTCGGGATCCCGGCCGGGGACGCCGAGGCGGCCTACCAGCGGCTGCACGAGGCGCACGTGATCGTCCTCATGCCGGGCACGAAGCAGGTGTGGATGGCGAACCCGCTCTCCGCGGTCCCGACCGCCTTCCGGGTGGAGACGCCGGGCGGCTACCACTACGGGAACTGCATCTGGGACGGTCTCGGAGTCGTCTCGATGCTGGGCGGCGACGGGACCGTCGAGACGCGCTGCCCGGATTGCGAGGAGCCGATGACGCTCCGGGTCGAGCACGGCGGGCTCCTCGACGGCGACGGGCTCGCGCACTTCGTGGTCCCGGCGGCCCGCTGGTGGGACAACGTCGGCTTCACCTGAGCGACGATGCTCGCCTTCCGGTCGGAAGCGCACGTCGACCGCTGGTGTGAGCAAACGGGCCTCGAGCGCGGCGCGGCCTTCCCGCTCGAGACGGCCTGGCGGCTCGCCGACGCCCTGGTACCGCGACCGCCTGAGCCCGGACTGGCGGCGCCGCACCCCAGCGGAGGCCGAGACGGTCTTCCGGGACCTCGGCCTGACCGGAGCGTTCTGGAAGCTGGCGTGAGCTCCGCCGATCATGAGAAGAGTCTCATGATCGGCTTACCGAGGTCTCACTGGTGTCTTAACGCTCCCTCATCGCGGCCGGGAAGGCTTGTGGGAGGAGGAACTGCGACAACGAAACCGGGGGAGAAACGATGCAGAGGTTGAGAATCGGTCTGATCGGAGTGATCGCGCTCCTTGCGGCCATGGTGCCGCAGGCGGCGTACGGCGAGGAGCGGTCGTGCCGAGGGACGCTCGGCGCGATCACAGTCGACAACCTGCGCGTGCCGAAGGGGAAGACGTGCACGCTCCGAGGCACACGCGCCAAGGGGACGATCAAGGTGGAACGGGGCGCCACGCTCGTCGCGACGGGAATCAGGGTCGTCGGGAACATCCAGGCGGAGAACCACAAGAACGTCGTCGTGAACGGCGCGTCCCGCGTCGGCGGCAGCATCCAGATCAAGCAGGGCGGCGGCGCGAGCGTCAGGAACACCCGCGTCACGGGTGACATCCAGTACGACCACAACCGCAAGCCGCTCGTCGCTGCGGGCAACCGCGTGAACGGCAGCATTCAGGTCGTCGGAAACCGGGGCGGCGCGTTGATCCGCAACAACGTCGTCAACGGCAACCTCGACTGCAAGGAGAACAGGCCGCGGCCGACCGGCGGAGGCAACCGCGTCGGGGGGAGCAAGACCGACCAGTGCGAGCGCCTCTGACGCGCTGACGAAGGAAGGAGCGGGCTCTCGGAGTAAGATCCTCCAGGTGCTCGGCGAGGTCCTCACCGCGAGCGTCACGCCCTTCGACGCGAACGGCGCCGTCAACCTGGCGAGGTTCCGAGAGCTCGCGGCCTTCCTGGTCGACAACGGGTCGGACGGGCTCGTTGTCACCGGGTCGACGGGCGAGTCGGCGACGCTGACCGACGACGAGCGGTTCGCTCTGTACTCCACGGCGGTCGACACGGTGGGCGAGCGGGCTACGGTCGTCGCCGGGACCGGCACGTACGACACGCGCCACTCCGTCCACCTGACGGCGAAGGCGCACGAGCTCGGCGTCGACGGCTTCCTGATCGTCACGCCGTACTACAACAAGCCGCCGCCGCGGGGGATCGTCGAGCACGTGAAGGCGATCGCGTCCGTCACGGACAAGCCGATCGTCTACTACAACATCCCCGCCCGGGTCGTGAACCTCGTCACCGTCGAAACCCTGACCGAGCTGGCCGAGATCCCCAACGTCGTCGCCGTGAAGCAGGCCTGGGACGACCTGGCGGACGCCCGGCGGATCGTGGACGAGACGGGCCTCGCGCTCTACGCGGGCGACGACAACCTGCTGCTCCCGTTCCTCGAGCTGGGCGGGACCGGCGGCGTCTGCGTCCACACCCACGTCGCCGGTCCGCAGGTGCAGGAGCAGGTGCGGGCGTTCCGCGCCGGAGACGTCGAACGGGCCCGGCAGATCGACGAGGAGCTCGCGCCGGTCTACGAGATCCTCAAGGTCACCGTCGGCCCGATCGGGATCAAGGCGGCGCTGAACCTCCTCGGGCACGACGTCGGAGGGCTCCGCCTCCCGCTGGTCGAGACCACGGACGAGGAGAAGGCGACGATCCGGGGTTGCCTCGAGCGCCTCGGGGCGCTCCAGGCCGTTCCTACGTAACCGCGGCGAGGCGGCGCTCGCCGATCATCGCCGTCCGCGGGGCGTCGGCGAGAGCCAGGCCGAGGCGATCGAGCGACGAGCGTGCGGCGGCGAGGACGTGCGCAGGAGGGTGGCCGGCTCCACCCAGGACGAGGAACCCCACGAGCGCGCTGTTCTCGCGCCGGAGCGGGAGCGCGAGGCAGACACCGTCCCGACCCAGCTGCGATCCGTCGTCCACGATCAGGTCGGGCGCCGACTCCGCCTCCCGCAGGAGCCAGCTCGTGAGCTGCGGATCGGGGATCCGGCTCGCGCCTCGCTGAAGCTCGAGCGTGCCGCCCATGCCGTCCTCCCGCCAGGCGACGAGCAGCGCGTAATCCAGGGGCCAGGAAGCCTCGACGGCGTCGGCGACGCGGCCGAACATCACCCCGCGGTCTCCGTCGGCAATTGCGCGCTCGAGCGACGCCGAGAGGCGATGGGCGCCCACGCGACCCGCGAGCCACACAGCGCCGCCGGCCGCTGCCGTCACGGCACCGGCGACGGCAAGCTCCGGCAGCCCGATTCCGAGGCCGACGAGCCCGGTCGTCATCCCGACGGCGACGAGCAGCTCGGGGCGGCGTCGTGTAGGGCCCCCCGGAGCTCGCGTCGCGGACGGAACCGACGAGTCGCGGATCGCCGCAAGCTCCTCCTCTGTGAGGACGTCTTCGGGCGCGAGCCCGCGCTGCACGGACACGAACGCCTTCGCGACGGCGGGGTGGAACTGCGTGCCCGCGTTGGCCTCGATCTCCGCGAGCGCCTCGCCGCGGGACATCGACGCCCTGAACGGACGCTCCGAGATCATCGCGTCGAAGGCGTCGGCCACGATGAGGAAGTGGGCGGCGAGGGGGATGTCGGCGCCCTGGGCTCCGTAGTAGCCCTTCCCGTCGAAGCGCTCGCGGTGGTACTCGACCGCCTTCGCCTGCTGCGCCGCGAAGCGGAATCGCTGGAGGAGGCGCGCGGAGAGCCTCGGCGCGCGCGCTACGGCCGCCCACTCGCTCGGGTTGAGGAGGCCGGGCTTGGTGAGCACGGAGACGTCCACGGCCACCTTGCCGAGATCGTGGAGGCGGCCGGCCCACCACAGGCGGCGGACGTCGGCCTGCGGGAGACGGAGCGCTTCCGCGAGCTCGCGGACGCTCTCGGCCACACGCTGCGAGTGACCCTGGGTCGAGCGGTCCCGCTCGTCGACGATGTTCGCAAAGGTCTCGAGCGCGGCCGTGACCTCTCGGCGAAGGCCGATGAGACGCCACTGAATCCGCTCGAGCAGGATGAGCACGGGGAGGAGGAGCGCCGCGTACCAGAGGTTCGAGTCGGCCGCGACGGCGAGCGCCGCGCCCAGCGAGACCTCGGCCCCCGCGGTGAGGAGATCCGTCTCGATCACCGTGGCCCGGGCGGCGAGACGATCGACGAGCGTCTTGACCGTCGAGAAGACGATCCCGAGGACGACGAGGCCCAGCAGATCGTCCGGCAGGACGACCGATCCGGTGGACGAGCCGGCGAGCGCGTACGCGAAACCGCCCGCGAAGCCGGCCGCGCCGAGCGACGTCGCACGCACCGTGCTCTCGCGCCAGGAATCGCCGGCAAGGCGCCGGACGGCCAGACTGCCGGGCAGGGCGACGAGCAGCGCCGGCCACGGGCCGAGGACGAGCGCGGCGGCGGCGACGAGCGGCGCGGTAATCGAGAAGCGGTCGGGCGAGGCGTCGTCGGCGCCGAGGTCGTCGTCCCGGCGATGCAGGAGCTCGGCGGCGATCACCGCCGCCGCGACCAGCGCGACAGATCCGAGCGACACCGCAGGCAGCACGGACATATCGGAATGGATCGGCGTCCAGGCCGCATCCCTTGAACGGGGGAGCGGCGGCGGGGCAGGCCGTTAGAGTGCGCCCGTGGCAGACGAGACTCTTCGCATCATCCCGCTCGGGGGCCTCGGCGAGGTCGGCAAGAACATGATGGTCTACGAGCTGGGCGACGAGATCGTGGTCGTCGACGCAGGCCTCGCCTTCCCGAGGGACGAGCACCTGGGCGTGGACCTCATCCTTCCGGACTTCGAGTACCTCGCCGAGCGGAAGGATCGCGTCCGGGCCGTGATCCTCACGCACTCCCACGAGGATCATGTGGGCGCTCTCCCGTACCTCCTGCGCGAGGTGCCGATCCCCGAGGTCTGGGGCACCCGCCTCACGCTGGGGCTGGCGCAGTCGCGGCTCGACGAGCACGGCCTGCTGAACGCCGTCGACCTCAAGGAGGCCCGGCCGGAGGAGGATTCCGTCCAGATCGGGCCGTTCCGCGTGAGCTTCGTCCGGGTCGCGCACTCCGTGCCCGATGCCGTCGCAATCGTGCTGGACACGCCCGCGGGCCGAGTGCTCCACACGGGCGACTGGAAGCTCGACCACACGCCCGTGGACGGCCTGCGCACAGACGTCGGCCGACTCGCGGTCCTCGGCAGCGAGGGGGTCGACCTGCTCCTCGGCGACTCGACGAACGCCGAGCGCCCGGGCGTCACCGGCTCCGAGCGTCTCGTCGGCGAGGCGTTCCAGCAGATCATCCCGCGACTGCAGGGACGCGTCCTGATCGCGTGCTTCGCCTCGAACGTCCACCGGATGCAGCAGGCGATCGACGTCGCCGTCCAGATCGGGCGCAAGGTGGCCGTCGTCGGACGCTCGATGCGGAAGAACATGAACATCTCGCGGAACCTGGGCTACGTCGACGTGCCCGAGGAGACACTGATCCGGCCGAACGAGCTCGAGAACTACAGGCCGGAGGAGGTCCTGATCCTCTGCACCGGCAGCCAGGGCGAGCCGATGTCGGCCCTGACCCGTATCGCCTACAGCGACCATCCGGCGGTCTCCGTCGAGCGCGGCGACACGGTAATCCTCTCCGCGAAGCCGGTTCCCGGGAACGAGCTGCGCGTCCACGACACGATCAACCAGCTGGCGAAGATCGGCGCGGAGGTGCTGCACCAGGAGAACGCGCCGGTGCACGTGTCCGGCCACGGCCACGCAGAGGAGCTCCGGACGATGATCGGGCTCGTGCGACCGAGGGCCGTCATGCCCGTCCACGGCGAGTTCCGGATGCTCGCGGCGCACGGGCGGCTCGCGCAGGAGGGCGGTGTCCCAGCCGACTCGATCGTCCTCGCGGAGAACGGCGCGGTGGTGGAGCTCACGAGGCGCGGCCCGAGGATCGTCGGCGAGATCGACTCGGGCGTCACCTTCGTCGACGGCCTCGGCGTGGGCGATGTCCGCGATGTCGCCCTGCGGGACCGCCGGACGCTCTCCGAGGACGGCGTGCTGATCGTCGTCGCGACGATCGGCGGCTCGAACGGCGCGCAGGCGATGCCCGAGCTGATCGCGCGCGGACTCACTGAGCCCGGGCCGCTCCTCGAGGAGACGCGCGAGGAGGCCAACCGCGTCCTCCGGGAGCTCCTGGGCCAGAACGTCCGGGAGATCAAGCTGCTCCAGGAGCACCTTCATGACGCAGTCGGGCAGCTGATTTACGACAGAACGGGGAGGCGGCCGATGATTCTCCCCGTCATAGTGGAAGTGTGAGCCTCGCTCACCTGACCGGCCCCGGCTCCCGCCGGGCGAAGCACACGGCCACGCCGGCGAAGCCGGCATGGCCTCTTCTCGGCATCGCAAGCGATGCCTCGGCCGGCTCCGCCGCGGCCTCCCGTCAGGAGACCGAGCAGTGAGCACACTGCGGACAGATCCCACGCCCGCCTGGGCCGAGGCGCTGTTCGACCGCGCGGCCGAGGAGGCCACGGCGCGACGCCTGATCGCCCAGCTCGCGGCCTGCGAGGTCGCGGCGCTGGCGTTCTGCCGGCTGCTCGAGCGGTGGGCGCGAGGCGAGGCCCAGCCGAGCACCGCCGGGAAGCGCCAGGCCGCGCTCAGGCGCGCCGCGGAGCGTGCGGAGACGGCCCTCGCGGGCCTGGAGCGGCCGCTCGGGCGCTACCTCCTGGAGCTCGAGCCCGAGCAGGCGGAGGGGCGCTCGTGGTACGGCGAGCCCGGCCCCGCCGAGCTGATGGAGTGGGGGCCGGTGCTCGGACGCGCCGGCGTCTGCGTCGCCTCGCACCGGGTCGCCCAGGTCTACCTCGAGCTCGCGGTGCTGGTCCGGGCGCTGGAGGGGCTGACGACCGCCGTACGGATGGACGCGCCGCCGGACCGCTCGTCGCTCTGGGCGGGCCTCTTCGATCTCCGCGAGAACCTGCTCGGCGGGACGCTCGAAGACCTGCGCGCGCTTGCGGCCTAGCCTCATCGTCGTCGGGTCGGTCAACCTCGACCTGGCAGCGAGAATGGAGCGTCTCCCGCGGCCCGGGGAGACGGTGACCGGCGCCGCGCTCGTGCGCTCACCGGGCGGCAAGGGCGCCAACCAGGCGGTTGCTGCGGCGCGACTCGGGGCGGACGTGTCGTTTTACGGCGCGGTCGGGGAGGACGAGTTCGCCGAGCAGGCGCTCGCCGGTCTCAGGGAGGCCGGTGTCGACCTCCACGTCGAGCGCCGCGGACAGACGGGGATCGCCATGATCGCCGTCGATGCGCAGGGCGAGAACCAGATCGTCGTCGTCCCGGGGGCGAACGCCACCGTCGACGCGGTCGCGCGGGGGAACGTTCTCTGCCAGCTCGAGATCCCGCTCGAGACCGTCGAGGCGAACGCCCGCTCCGCGGACTTCTTCTGCCTGAACGCGGCGCCGGCGAAGCCCGTGCCTCCCGGGCTCCTCGACCTCGTCAGCGTGGTCGTCGTGAACCGGTACGAGCTGGAAGCGCTCGGGACGGAGCCTCCCGGCCTGGTCGCCCTGACGCTCGGGCCGGAGGGTGCCGTGCTCCTCGAGGGCGGGAGGGAGGTCGCCCGGGCCGCGCCGCCGCGGGTCGAGGCCGTCGACGGGACCGGCGCCGGCGATGCGTTCACCGCCTGCCTGGTCGTCTCGCACCTCGAAGGCCGCGACTGGGTAGAGGCGCTGCGCCGCGCGTGTGCGGCCGGCGCCCTGGCCGCCTCCCGGTTCGGCGCCCAGCCGTCGCTCCCGACTGCCGCGGAGGTGGACGAGATCCTTGGCTGAGCGCCTTCTCGTCGACTGCGATCCCGGGCACGACGACGCCATCGCACTCCTCCTGGCGCTCGCAAGCCGCGAGGTCGAGCTGCTCGGCGTCACGACGGTCGCGGGAAACCAGACGCTCGAGAAGACGACGGCCAACGCTCTTCGCATCCTCGAGTTCGCCGGCCGGACCGACGTGCCCGTCGCCGCGGGCGCGAACCGGCCGCTCCTCCGCGAGCCGTTCGTCGCCCGGCACGTCCACGGCGAGACGGGGCTCGACGGCCCGGACCTGCCGCCGGCGGAGGGGAGCCCGGTCGACGAGCACGCGGTCGACTTCCTCGGCCGGCACGCGGACGGGGCAACCCTTGTCCCGGTCGGCCCGCTGACGAACGTCGCCCTCATGCTCGCCCGCTACCCGGAAGTGCGGCCGGAGCGGATCGTGCTGATGGGCGGCTCGATCGGCGTCGGCAACATCACACCGGCGGCCGAGTTCAACATCTGGGCCGACCCGGAGGCGGCCGCGCGCGTGTTCCAGAGCGGCATCGACGTCACGATGATCGGCCTCGACGTGACGCACGAGGCCCTGATGACCCAGGCCGACGCGGACCGCCTGCGGAAGACCGGTCGCACCGGCACGCTCGTCGCGGAGCTGTGGGACTTCTACAACCGCTTCCACCGGCAGACCTACGGCTTCGACGGCTCGCCGATCCACGACGCCGTCGCGCTCGCGCACGTCTTCCGGCCCGACCTCGTCGAGACCGCGCACCGCCATGTCGCGATCGACTGCGACTCCGAGCTCTGCCGCGGCCGCACCGTGGTCGATCTCTGGCAGCGCACCGGCGAGGAGCCGAACGCCCACGTGGGAGTCGGGATCGACGGCCGCGCGTTCGTCGAGCTCCTCATCGAACGCCTGCCGACCCTCGACTGACAGCGTCCCGACGGGCGCCTGGGGTCAGACCCGGGGCCGCCCGCGGCTCGGCCAGACCGCTCGCCGGGTCGCGTGGGGTCAGACCCCTTGAGTGTCGGCGTGTCAACCGTCCAGCTCGGGCTGCTCCAGAACGGCCACGTCACCACAGACCGCCCGCCGGTGCAGGTAGGGGACGCCGTCCGCGCGTCGAAGCACGCCCGCATGGCGAAGCGCCGCAAGAAGCGCACCCTGAGACCGCGCGTGCCGTCCCGCGTCAAGCGACGCAAGCGCGCGGCGAAGGAGCGCAGCCATCACCACCCCGAGCTGATCGGGCTCGGCCTCGCAGCCGTCGGGCTCTTCCTCTCGACCCTCGTCTACCTGGGGTGGGAGGGAGGGACGGCCGGCGGCTGGATCGTCGACGGCCTCTGGGCTGTCGTCGGGGACGCGGGCCACCTGCTGCCCGCGGCGCTCGTCGTCGTCGGCTCCCTGATGCTCGGCAGGAGCCGCATTGTCAGCGTCCATCCCTTCCGCTGGGGCCTCGCCTCGACCGCGCTGGGCGTCTTCCTGCTCCTCGCCGACTCCGGGGGGTACGTCGGAACGGGCCTCGACGAGGTCGTCGGCACGCTCCTCGGCCGGACCGGAGCGGTGATCGCCGGCACCGCCTTCTCCCTCGCCGGCGTCCTGCTCCTCTCCGGTGCTTCCGTCGGCGCGCTCGTGCAGCGCTCGGGCGGCGCCGTCAGGCGGGCCCACACGGCCGCGAGGCAGCGGGCGGAGCGCCGCTCGGTGCTGGACGACGAGCCTTTGACGCCGCCGATCCCGCTGCGGCCGCGCGACGTCCACCCGCCCGTCGACGGCGTGTCGGACTTCCCCGACGTCGTCGGCGAGGGCGGGCCGCCGCCGCTCATGACGCTGAGCGACGAGGAGCCGACGGAGGAGAGCGAGCAGCAGGTGCTCTTCCAGCCGCCGACCCCGGCGAAGACCGACTATGTGCTCCCCGAGCCCTCACTCCTCAGGCGCGCGACGGCCCGGCCGGCCGGGAAGAGCGACAACGGCAAGGTGGCCGAGTCCCTGACGCGTGCCCTCGCCGACTTCGGCGTGGATGCGCGGGTCGTCGGCGAGATCACCGGCCCCCGGGTCACCCGCTACGAGCTCCAGCTCGCCGCCGGCACGAAGATGTCGAAGGTCTCGGCGCTCAAGGACGACCTCTCCTATGCGCTCGCCACGACGGAGATCCGCATCCTCGCGCCGATCCCGGGCAAGCAGGCGGTCGGCGTCGAGGTCCCCAACCTCTCCCCGAACCTCGTCACGCTCGGCGACGTCTTCGACCAGCTGCCCGCGACGGCGAGCCCGCTCTCGGTGTGGCTCGGCAAGGACATCTCGGGCAACGCCGTCTGGACCGACCTCGCCCGCATGCCGCACCTGCTCATCGCCGGAACCACCGGCTCGGGCAAGTCCGGCTGCATCAACACGATCCTCACGTCGGTCCTTCTGCGGGCGACCCCCGACGACGCCCGCCTGATCCTGATCGACCCGAAGCGGATCGAGCTCTCGCTCTACGAGTCGATCCCGCACCTGCTCACGCCTGTCGTCTCCAGCCCGAAGGAGGCGTCGATCGTCCTCACGAACGTGCTCGCCGAGATGGAGCGCCGCTACGAGCGCCTCTCCAGCGTCCGCGCCAGGAACCTCCCCGAGGCGAACCGCGCCTTCCGCCAGCGCGGGGACGAGACCCTTCCGTACCTGCTGGTCGTCATCGACGAGCTGGCCGACCTGATGATGATCTCGCCGCAGCAGGTCGAGGACGCCGTGATCCGCCTCGCGCAGAAGTCGCGCGCGGTCGGCATCCACCTCGTGCTCGCGACGCAGCGGCCGTCGGTGGACGTCATCACCGGGATGATCAAGGCGAACGTGCCCTCCCGGATCGCGTTCGCGGTCTCGAGCCAGACCGACTCGCGCGTGATCCTCGACCAGGCCGGCGCCGAGAGCCTGCTCGGCCAGGGCGACATGCTCTTCAAGCCGCTCGGAACCTCACGGCTCCAGCGCGTCCAGGGCGCCTACGTGACCGAGGAGGAGATCGCCCTCCTCGTCGAGCAGTGCCGCAGCCAGCGCGGTCAGGAGCTCGACGAGTCGCTGCTCGAGGCCCCGGAGGTGCCGCCAGAGGAGCTCGGGGAGGGGGACGAGGACTTCGACCCCGACCAGGACCCGCTCCTCGAGCGCGCGATCGAGATCGTCGTCCAGACGCAGACGGCCTCCGTCTCCCTGCTTCAGCGGCGCCTGCGCGTCGGCTACACCCGGGCCGGCCGCCTGATCGACATGCTCGAGCGCCGCGGAATCATCTCCGGCTACGAGGGGTCGAAGCCGAGGCGTGTGCTCGTCGACGAGCATGCGCTCGACCGGGTGCACTCGTAGCCCATATCTATCGAAACCGACTTGGAACTTCACTAACCTCCCTTTAGGATCAGCGTCGAAGTCAAAGGCAGACAGGGGTCTGTCTTTGAACCTGTACTTAGGGGAGGTTTTATGAGAGCACGAAGGCTCATCCCGCTTGCGATCGTCGCTGTTGCTGCGATCGTCGTCGCTGCGGCAGCGGGGCTCGCGTCCAGCGGGTCGAGCGACGCTGCGCCAAAGGTCTACAAGGTCGGCCTGGTCAGCGACGTCGGTCGCTTCAACGACCGGTCGTTCAACCAGTCCGCGCTCGAGGGTCTTCGGCGCGCCCAGCGCGTCCTGAAGGTTCAGGGCCGCGCGGTCGAGTCGCGCCAGACGAGCGACTACATCCCGAACCTCTCGGCGCTCGCACGTCAGCGCTACGACGCCACGATCTCGGTCGGTTTCCTGCTCGCCGAGGCGACGAACACCGTCGCCACGCGCTTCCGGAACTCGAAGTTCGCGATCATCGACTACTCCGTCGCGGCAGCGCCGTTCAAGAAGAACCGGAACGTGGTGGGCCTGGTCTTCGCGACCAACGAGAACAGCTACATGATCGGCTGCCTCTCGGCCCTGATGGCGAACCAGCGTGGACGCAGGATCATCAGCGCGGTCGGCGGCATCAAGCTCCCGACGGTGGACATCTTCATCGCCGGGTACCGGGCCGGCGCCCGTCGCTGCGTCCCCGGGACGCAGGTCCTGATCGGCTACTCGCAGGACTTCGTCGCGCAGGACAAGTGCAAGGAGGTCGCGCTGAACCAGATCGCCCAGGGCTCGCAGGTCGTGTTCCAGGTCGCCGGTGGCTGTGGCCTCGGCGCGCTCGACGCGGCCAAGGAGCGGGGCGTGTGGGGTCTGGGCGTCGACAAGGACCAGAAGGTCCTCGGGGCTCACATCCTCACGAGTGCGGTCAAGCGGGTGGACACGTCGGTCTACCTGACCGCGAAGGCCGTCAAGGAGGGCAAGTTCCGCGGTGGCCGCGACCTGAACTTCAACCTGAGGAACGGTGGCGTGGCTGTCGGCCGGATCGACCGGCGCGTACCGCGCGCCTTCATCCGGCGGATGAACAACCTGAAGCCGCTGATCATGAGCGGCCGCATCAAGCCGCCGAAGAAGCTCTAGGCGCATCCTCGGACTCACGAAGGGGCGGGCAGTTGGGCCCGCCCCTTCGCGGTCCACGCCGATAGCATCGCCCCGAGCAACAAAAGGGGGCAAAGGTGCGCAAGACGCAATGGCTCGCGGCGTTCCTCGCCTGCGGGCTCCTCGCTGTCGGTTTCGCCTGCGGCGGAGACGACGACGACGGTGAGGAAGCCGGAGGAGCGACCACGGCCGAGACAACGGCCGGCGAGCCGATCAATGTCGGTCTCGTCAGCGACGTCGGTCGCTTCAACGACCGCTCGTTCAACCAGTCCGCGCTCGAGGGCCTGCAGCGCGCGGAGGAAGAGCTCGGAGTCACAGGCCGGCCCGTCGAGTCGAGACAGACGAGCGACTACGTGCCCAATCTGTCGACCCTCCCGAGGGACGGCTTCGAGCTCACGATCGGCGTCGGGTTCCTGCTCGCGGAGGCGCTCAACACGGCCTCGAAGCGGTTCCCGGACTCCAACTTCGCGATCATCGACTACTCCGTGAACGCAGAGCCGTTCGCGAAGAACCCGAACGTGCAGGGCCTGACGTTCGCGACGAACGAGAACAGCTACATGATCGGTTGCCTGGCCGCGCTGATGGTCGAGCGGCAGGGCGGCCAGCAGGTGATCAGCGCGGTGGGCGGGATCAAGCTGCCGACCGTCGACATCTTCATCGCCGGCTACCAGGCGGGCGCGAAGCAGTGCAACCCGGGCATCAGGGTCCTGATCGGCTACTCCCAGGACTTCGTCGCCCAGGACAAGTGCAAGGAGGTCGCGCTCAACCAGATCGCACGCGGCTCGCAGGTGATCTTCCAGGTCGCCGGCGGGTGCGGCCTCGGCGCCCTCGACGCGGCGCAGGAGCGGGACAGGTGGGGCATCGGCGTCGACCGCGACCAGTCGAGCCTGGGGCCGCACATCCTCACGAGCGCGGTCAAGCGCGTCGACCAGTCCGTGTTCCTCACGGCGCAAGCCGTTCAGGAGGGCGAGTTCCAGGGTGGGACCGACGCGACGTTCGACCTCGAGAACGAGGGCGTCGCGATCGGGAAGATCAGCCCGGACGTGCCGCAAGAGTTCATCGACCGGATGAACGAGATCAGGGACCAGCTGATCTCCGGAGAGCTCGAGGCGCCCGCGACGCTGTAGAGCGCCAAACAGGTCCTCGTTTCTAGGGAGCCGTCGCCGCCATAGAATCGCCCGGAATGGCGGAGGCGGCTCCCACCGTACTGGAGCTCAAGGGGATCACCAAGGAGTTCCCCGGGATCCTCGCGAACGACCGCATCGACTTCGACCTCCGGCGAGGCGAGGTCCACGCGCTGCTCGGCGAGAACGGCGCCGGCAAGTCGACGCTGATGAACATCCTCTACGGGCTCTACTCGCCGGACGAGGGCGAGATCCTCGTCAAGGGCGAGCGCGTTCGCTTCTCCGGGCCGGGCGAGGCGATCGACCACGGGATCGGGATGGTGCACCAGCACTTCATGCTCGTCCCGGTCATGTCCGTGGCGGAGAACATCGTCCTGGCCACGGAGCCCCGAAGGGCAGGCGTCCTGCTCGACTACGAGGCTGCCGAGAGGAGGGTCCGGGACCTCGCCGACACCTTCCGCTTCAAGATCGACCCGCACGCGCGGATCGAGAACATCAGCGTCGGCCAGCAGCAGCGCGTCGAGATCCTGAAGGCGCTCTACCGCGGCGCCGACGTGCTCATCCTGGACGAGCCCACAGCCGTGCTCACGCCGCAGGAGGCGCTCGAGCTCTTCGGGATCCTTCGCAACCTCACGCGCGAGGGCATGTCGGTGATCTTCATCACGCACAAGCTCAACGAGGTGCTGGAGATCGCCGACCGGATCACCGTCCTGCGCCGCGGCAAGAAGGTCGAGACCGTCGACAAGGAGGGCGCGACAGAGGACCAGCTGGCGCGGTTGATGGTCGGCCGGGACGTGCTGCTCCGCGTCGAGAAGGGTCCGGCCGAGCCGGGGGAGACGCTCCTGTCGGCGGAGAACGTCTCCGTCGTGGACGACCGCGGGCTGCCCGCGGTGCGCGACGTCTCGTTCGAGGTCCGCGCGGGCGAGATCGTCGGGATCGCCGGCGTCGACGGCAACGGCCAGACCGAGCTGATCGACGCAGTCACGGGGTTGCGTCGGCTGGAGGGCGGCCGCGTCGTCGTCGGTGGGAAGGACGTGACGAACGTGAGCGCCCGCAAGGTGCTGGACGCGGGCATGGGGCACATCCCCGAGGACCGCCACCGCCGGGGGCTCGTCCTCGACTTCACCCTCGCGGAGAACATCGCGCTCCACGACTACAAGGAGGAGCCCGACTCGCGGTACGGCTGGCACTTCCCGAACCGCCTGATCGCCCGGGCCCGGAGGCTGCTCCACGCCGTCGACGTCCGCGGAGGCGGTCCGAGGACGAGGGCGTCGGCCCTGTCCGGCGGGAACCAGC
>DASVEW010000033.1:0-21769 GCA_036380355.1 Gaiellaceae bacterium
GCCGTGGCGAATGCCTCGACAGTGCGTAAAGGGCCGCGAAACAAGCCGGGGCAGACCGGGCGGTGCTACTTCGTCTCGGCGAAAACGAACAGCGGGCGATCCCTAAAAGTGCTGGTTAGGCGCTTTTCTGGCGGAACAGCCCGTGTGATAACCGCCTGGTGAACCTCACTTCGATGCTCCCCCCAAAGCCCCCGAGTCGATTAGGCTGAGATTGTGCAATTCCCGAATTTCAAGGACGATCGCGAGATGGGCGCGTGGTTCGAGGAGAACGACGTTGATCCTGACGACCTTGACGTGGCGGACGATGTGACGATCTCCAGAGATCTCACCGTCGCACTGGAGGTAGCGATCTTCTCAGTCACTGGGCCGGGTACTGGCGTGTCAGCGAACGCGCCTGCCACGGTCGAAGGTGACCGGGAGCAAGATCTGACTCCCGCTCTCAGCTAACGCCACAAGAGCCGCCGTCGAGGCTCCGCACTGCCTGCTCGAAGCCAACCTCTTGCGGGTCGAGCTGTCGCCGCGCCTCCCAGAGCCGGTACTCCGCGAAAGTCTCAGGCGGGAGGTCAAGAGCGTCCGTCACGGCTTCGATGAGCTTCGGAGCTGGATGGCGCTCGCCTACCACGGCCTTCCGAAGCGTCTCGTAGTGGACGTCGCGAAGGAGCTGGCAGAACCCAGCCCAGTCGGGGTTGCCCATGCGGGTTGTGATGCCGTTTTCAATGAGGAGGTCGCGGAGCTTGGCGCCGAACGGCCTCGTGTCGTCGATGGAGTTCCCGTTCATCGTCTAACCTCATTTCGTCGTGGGAGGTGGGTGAAAAGTGGGTGCTAAGAACTGGACAGTTGCGTCGTCTTTCACGACGGTCGATGTAGTAATCCCTGCAAAACCGCATAAACATGCGATGTACGCTCGAACGACAAGGCACTTAACTGTTGGGGCGTAGCCAAGAGGTAAGGCAGCGGGTTTTGGTCCCGCGATCCCAGGTTCGAATCCTGGCGCCCCAGCCATTGCACGAGAGCCCGTGAACGAATCGGAACTGGCAGCCGTCGTCCTTGCCGGTGGCCTCGGCACGCGAATGCGGTCGACGCGACCGAAGCACCTGCATCCGCTGCTCGGTCGGCGCCTCGTCGACTGGGTCATCGAGGCCGGTCGCGCGCTCGACCCCATTCGGCTGGTCGTCGTCACTTCGCCCGACTATGCGGAGGAGTTCGACGGCGTCGAGGTCGCGGTCCAGCAGACCCCGAACGGCACGGGCGACGCACTCGCGTCGGCGAGAAAGGCGCTCGGCGCACACGAGGGAGAGGTGCTTGTCCTCTCCGGCGACTCTCCGCTCTTGCGGCCCGAGTTGCTCGCCGCGCTGCTCGAGACGCACCGCCGGGAAGGCGCCGCCGCCACCGTCCTGACCTTCCGCAGGGACGACCCGGCGAGCTACGGACGCATCGTCCGCGGTGAGGACGGCGCGATCCGAGGCATCGTCGAAGCCACCGACGCAACGCCTGAGCAGCTCGCCCTCGACGAGGTCAACTCGTCGATCTACGTCTTCCGCGGCGACGCGCTCTGGCCGGTGCTCGACCGGCTGGAGCCGGTGAACGCGCAGGGCGAGCTCTACCTGACCGACGCGGTGCGGCACCTCGTCGACGCCGGCGAGCGAGTTGCCGCGCACGAGGCGGACGATCCCACCGAGCCGGAAGGCGTCAACACCCGCGTCGAGCTCGCCGCCGCGGCGGCGGCGCTCCGCGACCGGATCAACGAGGCCCACATGCTCGCCGGCGTGACGATCGTCGACCCTGCGACGACCTGGATCGAGCCGTCCGTCGAGATCGAGCCCGACGCCGTGATCGGGCCGTTCACGGTCCTGAACGGCCGGACGCGGGTCGGCGAGGAGGCGAGCGTCGGGCCCCACGTGGTCGCCGTCGACGCAGTGATCGGCCCGCGTGTGCTCGTGGGGCCGTTCTGTTACCTTCGCCCCGGCACGGTTCTCGAGGCGGGCTCGAAGGCGGGCACATTCGTGGAGATCAAGAACTCGCGCGTGGGCGAGGGGACGAAGGTGCCCCACCTGTCCTACATCGGCGACGCCGAGATCGGCGAGGGGACGAACATCGCCGCCGGAAACATCACGGTCAACTTCCCCCACGAGCCGGGCAAGCCGAAGAGCCGAACGACGATCGGCCGGAACGTCAGGACCGGCGTCCAGAATGCATTCGTTGCTCCGGTCGAGATTGGCGAGGGTGCTTGGGTGGCGGCGGGATCGGTCATCACGAAAGACGTCCCGCCCGGCGCGCTTGCCGTCGCGCGAGCGCGCCAGGAGAACAAGGAGGGCTACGCGGCCCGTGGAGCCGACGGAACCGAGGGAGTCGAGGGTGACGACGACTGACGTGGCGGCGCTGCCGGGCCTGGAGGCACCGGCCACGCAGGCGCAGCCCAAGCCGCAGAACTGGCTCGAGCGGGGGCCGTCGAAGCGGCTCATGCTCGTGTCGGGCCGGTCCCATCCGGACCTGGCCGCAGACATCGCCGCGAAGCTCGGGATCTCGCTCAGCCCGGTGGAGCTGAAGACCTTCGCGAACGGCGAGGTCTACTGCCGCTACGAGGAGTCCGTCCGGGGCGCCGACCTGTTCATCGTCCAGTCCTGCGCGGGCGTGGGGAAGGTCAACGCCTACCTCTTCGAGCTGCTGGAGATGATCAACGCGGCCAAGCTGGCCTCGGCCAAGCGCGTCACGGCCGTGATGCCATGGTTCCCGTACTCGCGCCAGGACAAGAAGTCGGCGCCGCGCGAGCCGATCTCGGCGCGGCTGCTGGCGGACATGCTCGAGCAGGCGGCGGGGGTCGACCGTGTGCTCACGATGGACCTCCATACCGGCCAGATCCAGGGC
This sequence comes from Gaiellaceae bacterium, assembly GCA_036380355.1. GTDB lineage: Bacteria > Actinomycetota > Thermoleophilia > Gaiellales > Gaiellaceae > JACDAN01. The sequence continues at coordinate 2,866 of DASVEW010000033.1, forward strand.
TTCTTCACGATTCCCGTCGACCACATGACCGCCCTGCCGCTCTTTGCCCAGTACTTCCGGGACAAGGGCCTTTCGGGCGGCAAGGTCGCCTCCGTCTCGCCGGACGCCGGGCGGGCGAAGCTTGCGCGCCGCTTCGGGCAGATGCTCGACGCCGATCTCGCGATCATGAACAAGACGCGGCCGGCCCACGACCAGGCGTCCATCACCGAGGTCATCGGCGACGTACGCGGGAAGATCGCCTTGATGGGCGACGACATGATCCTCACCGGCGGCACGCTGCTCGCCGGCGCGAAGGCGTTGCGCGAGGCGGGCGCGAAGGAGGTCTACGTCTTCGCCACGCACGGGCACTTCGTCGGCGACGCGCTCGAGAGGCTCGCCGGCACGGACCTGACCGAGATCGTTGTCACCGACACGGTGCCGCTCAGCCCGCTGGAGCGGCCGGACAAGCTCACGGTCCTGCCGGTCTCGAACCTGCTCGCGGCCACGATCATGAACGTCTTCGCCGACGAGTCCGTCTCGGCGGTCTTCCAGGGCGCGAATCAGCTCTTCTAGACGCCGGGTGCTGACCGGCGGTGCCATGGCCGCGCTTTGCGGCCTGCTGTTGTACCGGCTCGCCCCCGACGTCGACGACAAGCCGCTCTACGAGGACGAGGCCGTCGCGGGTCTGATCGCGATGCGGCCGCTCGGCGAGGTGCTCGACACGGTGATGCTCGACCGCGGCGGAGCGCCGCTCCACTTCATCGCGGCGCATGCGGTCTTCTGGGTGGACGCGAGCGCCGAGGCGCTCCGGTGGCTCTCGGTGGCGGCCGCGGTCGCCGCGGTGCCGCTGTGCTTCGATCTCGGGCGGCGGCTCGGCGGCGTTGCGGCCGGGCTCGTCGCGGCTGCGGTCGCCGCCTCGTCGACCGCGCTCGCCGTCTACGGGAGCTTCGGGCGGATGTACGCGCTCTACGTCCTCGTCGCTGCTCTTGCCGCCGTCCTCTTCGTGCGGGCGCTCGAGCTGCGGACTCCCGGCGCCGTGGTCGCCGCAGCCGCGGCCGCCTGGCTCCTGCCGGCCGTCCATCCCTACGGTCTCATCCCTGCGCTCGCGGAGCTCGCCGGTGCTGCCGCGCTCTGGCGACGGCGGTCGCTTCGGGACGCGCTTCCCGTCGCCGTCGCCGTGCTGGCCGCAATCCCGTTCGTGCTGGCCGATCTCCGGCTGGCCGACCGTGCACAGGTCGGAGAACGCGGGCGGTCGCTGGCCTCGCCGGGCGATGCGTGGGGCGAGCTGGTGGCCGCGCTCTCGTCGTTCGCGGGTGGCGACGGGCCGGCGTTCGTCCTGCTGTCCCTGCTCGGCCTGGGTGGGCTGGTCGTGCTGGCCGCAGGCCGACCCGCGGTGGCGGTGGTCGCAGCGTCGGTCGCGGTCCCGCCTCTGGTGTTCGTCCTGATTCCGGCCGGTTCGGAGCCCGACCTGTCGCCCCGCCACCTCTTCTACGGCCTACCGCTGTGGGCGGCGGCGATCGGCGTAGGGGTCGTCTGGCTGCGGACGTGGTTGCGGTATCGGGCCTGGCTGATCGCCGTCGCCGCGGTGATCGCACTGGCCCTGTTCGCGCCGGCAAGCGCGCTCCAGGACCCGCGAGAGCTCGAGCTCCTACCGGCCGCGACACCGGCCGGCGTGCGGGCGGGCCCGGACGACCTCCTGTTCCCCTATGCGATCCCGTTCCTCGCCGAGCTCGGCAACGTCCGCGACGCGCTGGCGCTTCCGCAGGGGCCCGGCGACGAGATCCTGGAGACGCTCGAAAACGCAGGCGAGCCTGTCGGGGCCGTCCACGTCGCTCTCCCGAGGGAGGAGTGGGCCGTCGTGACTGTGCGCGGGCCGTTCGGAAGGGACGCGGCACTGCTCGCCGCGGCCGAGGCGGTCGTCACCGCGCAGCACCCGAGCGAGCTGGACTGGTGGTACGAGCTCGTCGAGCGGGGCCTCTGCGACGCCCTTGCGGAATCGGGCCGCCGCTGCCCGGCGTAGCTAGACTCCGGCGCCGTGGCAGGTGAACGAATCAAGCTGGAAGTGGCCGAGCGCGAGTCCCGCGGATCGGCCGAGTCGCGGCGACTGCGCAAGCAGGGGCTCATCCCCGGCGTCCTCTACGGACGCGGGAAGCCCCCGCACGCGATCAGCGTCTCCGAGCGCGAGCTGCGTCGCGTCCTGACCGGCCCGTCGGGGCTCCACGCGATCCTCGACGTCGTGCTGGACGGCCAGAAGGCGACGCACGCGTCGATCCTCAAGGACTACCAGCAGGACGTCATCACAGGCCGCATCGCCCACATCGACCTCCAGGAGGTCCGTCTCGACCAGCCGATCCACGCGCAGGTCGTGATCGAGCTCGTCGGCGAGTCCGCCGGTACGAAGGAGGGTGGCGTCCTCTCGCAGGTCACGCGCGAGATCAACGTCGAGGCCCTCCCGATGGAGGTCCCGGAGCGGATCGAGGTCGACATCTCGGCGATGAACATCGGCGACACCCTCCGGCTTACGGACGTCGCGAAGCAGGACGGGGTCACGTTCCTCGACGATCCCGAGGAGACGGTGCTCGCGACCGTGACCGTTCCGACGCAGATCATCGAGCCGGAGCCAGAGGAAGAGGAGCTCGAGGAGGGCGAGGAGCTCGCCGAGGGCGAAGAGCCGCCGGAGGGCGCGGCCGAGGGCGAGGTACCGGCCGAAGGCGAGGCAGAAGCCTCCGCCGAAGAGTCCAGCGAGGGCTAGATGCGGCTCCTCGGTCGAGGCGAGCGGGCCTCGACGCTGGATCTGCTCGTCGCGGGTCTGGGCAACCCCGGCCGCCAGTACGCGCGCACCCGGCACAACGTCGGCTGGCTCGTCCTGGACGAGCTCGCGCGTCGGCACGGCGGCTCGTTTCGCGGGAAGTTCTCCGGCCAGCTGTCGGAGACGCGACTCGACGAGCTGAAGGTCGCGCTGCTGAAGCCTGAGACGTACATGAACGAGTCGGGCCGGTCGATCGGCGCCGCCGGGAAGTTCTTCAAGGTCGATCCGGCGGACCTGCTGGTCGTCCACGACGACGTCGATCTCGAGCCGGGGCGCCTGCAGGCGCGGCTCGGCGGTGGGCTGGCCGGCCACAACGGGCTGCGCTCGATCGCCCAGGCGCTCGGGACGAACGAGTTCCTGCGCCTTCGGATCGGCGTCGGCCGGCCTGGCCGGGGCGATCGCCGCAGCGTCGCGGACTACGTGCTGGACGAGTTCGAGCCCGAGATCGACGTCGACGAGCTGATTGCCCGATCCGCAGATGCCGCCGAGACGATCGCTCGAGACGGGCTCGAGGAGGCGCAGCGCCGGTACAACTAAGCCGTGGGCGATCGCGTCTTTGTCTCTGGTGACGGGGCCGGCGCGCGCAGGCGTGACGGGGAGGCGCAGCAGCGCCGCCGCACGAGCACGTGGTGGGAGGTCATGCACCCGGAGGGCTCGGAGGGCACCTGGCGAGACCTGCCCCAGCTGCTCGCCGACTCCCTGCGGCTCGTCTGGTCCTCGGGTCGGAACATCTTCCTCCTCACCTCGGTCCTGCAGTTCGTCGGTGCCGTCGGCATCGCGGTGCAGCTCTTCGTCGGCAAGGAGGTGCTCGACGCAGTGCTGGGGACGGGCGGCGAGCTACAGCTGGAGGAGCTCGCGCCCTGGCTCGCCGCGCTCGTCGGGATCACGGTCGCGCTCGACCTGGCGCAGGCGATCCAGAACGAGCAGACCCGCGTGCTCGGCGAGCTGGTGGGCCGAAAGGCGATCGACAGGGTCATCGACGTCTCGACGCGCATCGACCTGCTCGCGTTCGAGTCACCGGAGTTCTACGACCGGCTTCAGCGCGCCCGGGCCCAGGGGCAGTTCCGAGCGCTGCAGACGGTCAACGGCCTGCTCGGGATCGTCGGCGCCGCCATCGCGTCGATCGGGATCGTGGTCGCGTTGGCGGCGCTGCAGCCGCTGCTCCTGCCCTTCGTGCTGATCGGGTACATCCCGCTCTGGATCGTCGCCTCGCTGAACACGCGCGACCTCTACCACTTCAGCCGCGGCATGACGCCGGGGGACCGGCAGCGTCACTACCTCCAGAACGTCCTGATGGGGCGGAACGCCGCGAAGGAAGTGCGCTCGTTCAACCTCGCGAGCTTCCTCCGCGGGCGCTACGACCGGCTCTACGACGAGCGCATCGAGGAGCTGCGCAAGCTCGCCAGGCGGCGGACCGGGCGGTCGCTGCTCGGCTCGCTGACATCGTCGGCCGTCACGGTGGCGACGATCGGGATGCTCTCCTGGCTGTACGTCAGCGACCGGATGAGCCTCGCCGCGGCCGGCGCGTCGATCTTCGGTCTCTACCAGCTCGCGAACCGGCTGCAGGCGCTTCACTTCAGCGCGACGTCGCTCTACGAGGCGACGCTCTTCATCCGTGACTACTCGTCATTCCTGACGCTGGAGCCGCAGGTGGAGGCCGCCGAGGGGACACGGCCGGCGCCCGAGGGCTTCGTGCGCCTTTCGGTCGAGGACGTCTCCTTCACGTATCCGGAATCGGACCGGCCGGCCGTCGACGGCGTCTCGCTCGAGATCGGCAGGGGCGAGATCATCGCGCTCGTCGGCGAGAACGGCTCGGGCAAGACGACGCTGGCGAAGATGCTGGCCGGCCTCTACCGGCCGGAGGCGGGGCGAATCCGCTGGGACGACCTGGACGTCGCCGACGCCGATGCGGACGAGCTGCGCCGCTCGGTCGCCGTGATCTTTCAGGACTTCGAGCGCTACCTGCTGCCCGCCCGGGAGAACGTCGCACTGGGGCGCAAGGAGCGGATCGACGACCTGGAGGCGATCCTCGAGGCGGCCGCGCGCGCGGACGCGCACGACTTCCTCGCCGAGCTCCCCGAGGGCTACGAGACGATGCTCGGCCGCGAGTTCTCGGGCGGGTTCGACCTGTCGATCGGGCAGTGGCAGCGGGTCGCGCTGGCGCGGGCGTTCTTCCGCGATGCGCCGTTCGTGATCCTCGACGAGCCGACGGCGTCGCTGGACGCGCGGGCCGAGAGCAACCTGTTCGAGCGGATGCGTGAGCTGCTCCACGGCCGTTCCGTCGTGCTGATCTCGCACCGGTTCTCGAGCGTCCGGTCGGCCGATCGGATCTACGTGCTCCACGAGGGCCGGGTCGTGGAGGAGGGGTCGCACGACGCGCTGATGGCGCTCGACGGGCTCTACGCGGAGCTCTTCACCCTGCAGGCGCGGATGTACGTCGAGCGGCCGGCGGCGGTGGCCGGCGCCGAGGACGTGGCCGAGGAGTCGGACGAGCCTGACGGGCCCGAAGAGCGCACGGAGCGCGTCTTCTTCGGCGCACCCTGACGCACTTTCGGCGCACAACCGGCGCTTTCGGGCACGGAACGGTCGGCTAGCCTCGCCTCTCCGTCCCCTTTGGGTGGGTGGGGGTTAGGGATGGGCCCCGCGCCGCCCAGAGCTCGAGGGTGTAGCGGAGCTCGACCGGGTGCGGCGGGAACGCGGACCTCGTCCGCCCGCCGTCGTCTCGCCAGCCGCGGGCCTCGTAGAAGCGCCGGGCCCGCTCGTTCCGCTCGAGGACCCAGAGCCGGGCCCCGCGGCCGTGCCCGCGGAGGAGCTCGACGGCCGCGTCGTGGAGCGCGCTGCCCGGGCCGCGTCCCCACTCGGCAGGCAGCACGAACAGGTTCCTCAGCCACCCCGGCGAGACGGTCGCGAACCCGACCGGCGTTCCGGCCCGCTCGGCGATCAGCACGTCGGTCTCCCCGTCGCGCAGCGCCTGACCCCAATGAGCCCGCATTCGGGCGTCGGGGAAGCGATACCGGTCGGGCGGGAAGATGTCGACGTACGCGGTCAGCGCGCTCTCGCGGTGGATCGCAAAGAGCGCCTCGGCGTCGTCCTGCGTCGCGTGCCGGATGGACAGCGCGCTCATCCCGGGATTGTCCCTGCGCGTACCATGGACGCCCCGGAACCTGACGGTTCCGGCGTTCGTCGTGGACCGTCCGGTGCTACAGGTCGTCGCGCAGGAGCTCGCGGACAGCGAGCGCCTCGAGACGTTCGCGGACGAGCTCGCGGAGACGCACAAGGGCCTCGCGGTCGAGGCCTCCGACCGCAAGGGCCCGCGCGCCCGCGTCTCCGAGCCCGCGCTGCCGCTGCTCCTCGCTGCGCTCCACCTGCGGCTCGAGCGCAGTCTCGTCGTCGTCCTCCCGGAGGACTCGGACGCGCGCGATGCCGCCGAGGCGGCCGCCTGGTTTCTCGGCGAGGACCGGGTCGCGCTCCTCCCGAGCCGGGGCGTGCGCTGGGGCTCCGGTCTCGAGCCCGCGCCGCATCTCGTCGGTGAGCGGGCCCGCGCGCTCGACGTCCTGGCCGCCGGTGGGCTCGTCGCCGCCTCGGCCACGGCCATCGCCGAGGGCATGCCGCCGCCGCAGGAGCGGCCGGAGCCGATCCGCCTCCCCGAGGACGCGGGAGACGACCTGCCGGAGCAGCTCGCACTCGCCGGCTACGAGCGCGTCGAGCGGGCCGAGGAGCGCGGCCAGTTCGCCGTCCGCGGCGGGATCATCGACGTCTTCCCGACGACCGGTCGCGAGCCGCTCCGGATCGAGCTCTTCGGCGACGAGATCGAGTCGATGCGCGCGTACTCGCCGTTCACCCAGCGCACGCTCCACCCGGTCGAGGCGGCCGTGATCTACCCGGCCGCGGAGCGCCGTGCCGACCTCGCCGAGCCGGTGCTGCCGGACGACGACGAGCCTGCGCCGGCACCCGACGACCTCGTGCCGCCGCTGAGGAGCGTGCCCGACCTCGTCTGGCAGCCCGACGCGGTCCGCGAGGTCTGGGCCGAGGAGGAGCTGCCGCCGCAGCCGCTGGAGGGGGCCGCCGAGCTCGACCCGTTCCCCACCGGCCAGCCGATCTCCTTCGAGGCGCAGCGCCCTGCGATCGCCGCCCGCGGCCTCGCCGAGGCGGAACAGGAGCTCGGCTCGCTCGTCCGCGGCGGGCTGCGCACGATCGTCGCCTTCGCGCACCGCGGCGAGGCGCTCCGCAACCAGAACATGCTTCGCCGGGTCGAGGCCCGCTTGCTCGAACCGGGAGAAAACCTCCCCGCCGACGCGGAGCTGCTGTACGCGGTCTCGCCCGCCCGGCGGGGGTTCGTCTGGCGCGACCTCGGGCTCGCGCTGCTCCCCGACACCCAGGTCTTCCGCCGGAAGCCGCGCCGAGCCGAGCACCGCGTCGGCCGAGCGTTGCAGTCCTTCGCCGACCTGCGCACCGGCGACCACGTCGTCCACGAGGACCACGGCGTCGGGAAGCTCCTCGGCTTCGAGACGAAGGAGGTTGCGGGCGTCACGCGCGACTACCTGCTGCTGGCCTTCCGGGGAGACGACCGCCTGTACGTTCCGCACGAGCAGCTCGGGAAGGTCTCCCGCTACGTCGGCGTCAACGGCGGCGCGCCGGCGCTCTCGAAGCTGGGCGGCAAGGCGTGGCAGCTCCTCAAGAGCCGGGCGCGCGAGGGGATCCGCGAGCTGGCCGGCGAGCTTCTCCGCCTCTACGCCGAGCGGCAGCAGGCACCGGGTGTCGCGTTCGACCTCCGGCACGAGTACCTCGAGCAGCTCGAGGCGAGCTTCCCCTACCAGGAGACAGACGACCAGCGCGCGGCGATCGAGGCGGTGAAGGAGGACCTCGAGGAAGCGCGCCCGATGGACCGGCTCGTGTGCGGCGACGTCGGCTTCGGCAAGACCGAGGTCGCGGTCCGCGCGGCCTTCGCCGTCGCGCTCAACGGCAAGCAGACCCTGATGCTCGTCCCGACGACGGTGCTGGCGCAGCAGCACTGGAACACGTTCCGCGAGCGGTATCGCGACTTCCCGCTGCACGTCGAGATGATCTCCCGGTTCCGGAGCCCGAAGGAGACCAAGCAGGTGCTGGCCGACTTCGCCGAGGGCAAGGTCGACGTTCTCATCGGGACGCACCGCGTGCTTTCACGCGACGTGATCTCCAAGGACCTCGGGCTCGTGATCGTCGACGAGGAACAGCGCTTCGGGGTCGCGCAGAAGGAGCTCCTGCGCCAGCTACGTCTCGAGGTGGACGTCCTCGCCCTGACCGCGACGCCGATCCCCCGGACGCTGCACATGTCGCTCTCGGGCCTGCGCGACATCTCGATCATCGAGACGCCGCCCGAGGGGCGCCGCCCGATCCGTACGCACGTCGGCGAGTTCGACGAGGACCTCGTCAAGCAGGCGCTCGAGCGGGAGGTCGCCCGCGGCGGCCAGGCCTTCTTCCTTCACAACCGCGTCGAGACGATCGAGGAGCGGGCCGCCTGGCTCCAGGCGCTCGTCCCCGACGTCCGCGTGATCGTCGCGCACGGGCAGATGCGGGAGAGGGAGCTCGAGGACCGGATGCTCTCCTTCCTGCGCGGCGACGCCGACGTGCTCGTCTCGACGACGATCATCGAGTCGGGTCTGGACATCCCGCAGGCGAACACGCTGATCGTGGAACGCGCGGACGCCCTCGGCCTGGCGCAGCTCTACCAGATCCGCGGCCGGGTGGGCCGCTCCGACCAGCTCGCACACGCGTACCTCTTCTATCCCGATGCGTCGGAGCTGACGCCGGAGGCGCGCGCCAGGCTCGCCACGCTCGCCGACCACACCGAGCTCGGCGCCGGTTTCGCGATCGCGATGCGCGACCTCGAGATCCGCGGCGCCGGCGACCTCCTCGGCGCCGAGCAGTCGGGCCACGTCGCGGCGCTCGGCTTCGAGCTCTACGTGGAGCTCCTCGGCGAGGCCGTCGCGGAGCTCTCGGGCGAGCGGCGACCGACTGCCCGGCCGGTGCGCGTGGACGCCCGCGTCGACGCGTACGTCCCCAACACGTACGTGGGCTCGGAGGCGATGAGAATCGACCTCCACCGCCGCCTCGCGCTGGCCGAGACGGAGGACGAGCTGCGCGAGCAGGAGGCGGCCACCATCGATCGCTTCGGCCCGCTGCCCGAGCCGGTCGAGAACCTGTTCGCGATCCAGGAAGTGCGGATCAAGGTGGCCAGGCTGGGGGCCGACTACCTTGTCTTTCGGGGCGGACGCGCGACAGTCGGGCCGCTCGTCCTGGGGTCCGGAGAGCTCAGCGAGTTGCGCAACCGAGTCGACACTGCGATCTACACGACAGCCCGCAACGAGGTCTCGTTAAGAGACGATGTATTTACCGGGGCGGTGCGTTTGGTCGATGCTATCCTCGAGACGCGTCGCGCAGCGTAAGCGGGCGCTTTTTCATGAAACGGGTCTTTTCGACAGTCTTCCTCGCCCTCGGGCTCGCTGTGTTCGCGGTGGCCTGCGGCGGCGACGGCGGCTCCGACTCGGTGCCGGCCGACTCGGTCGCCGTCGTGGGCGACCAGTCGATCCCGAAGTCCGAGTTCGACGACCTGATCACCTACGCGAAGCGCAGCTACGAGGCGCAGAAGCGGCCGTTCCCCAAGGTCGGCACGCCCGAGTATGTGCAGCTCCGCGACCAGGCGATGCGCTTCCTCATCCAGCGCACCCAGTTCGAGGTCAAGGCCGACGACCTCGACATCGACGTGAACGACGAGGCGGTCGACAAGCGGATCGACCAGTACATCAAGGAGCGCCACAAGGGCGACAAGAAGAAGTTCGACGCCGAGCTCAAGTCCCAGGGCCTGAGCCCCGAGCAGGCGCGTGACATCATCCGCGCGAACCTCGTCCAGGAGGCGATCTTCAACAAGGTCACCTCGTCGGTGAAGGTCGCCGACAACGAGGTCAAGACGTACTACGACAAGAACAAGGCGCAGTACGGGACGCCCGAGACGCGGAACGTGCGCCACGTGCTCGTGAAGCAGAAGGCGCTGGCCGACCGGCTCTACAACGATCTCAGGGGCGGCGGCGACTGGAGGGCGATCGCGAAGCAGCATTCGCAGGACCCGGCCTCCAAGAACCAGGGCGGCCGCATGACGGCGACGAAGGGCCAGCTCGTCCCCGAGTTCGAGCAGGTCGCGTTCACGATCGGCGACAACGGCATCTCGAAGCCGACGAAGACCCAGTACGGCTGGCACATCATCCAGGCCCTCGGCCCGGTGAAGAAGAGCCAGTCGACGCCGTACAACCAGGTCAAGGAAGCGATCCGGCAGCAGCTCCTCCAGGAGAAGCGCAACAAGGAGATGGAGACCTGGGTCGCCGACATGCGGAAGGACCTGGAGGGCGAGACGACGTACCAGGTCGGCTACAAGCCGAAGGAAACGGAAGAGCCGGCTGCCGGCTAGGCCGTCTTCGAACCGGCTCGCCGACGCCCTCCTCGATCTCCAACGCCTGACCCAGCGCCTGCGGCGCGACTGCCCGTGGGACCGCGAGCAGACCGCCCGCACGATCGTGCCGCACACGATCGAGGAGGCCTACGAGGTGGCCGACGCCGCGCTCGCGGGCGACGACGCCAAGCTCGCTGACGAGCTGGGCGACCTCCTCTTCCAGACGTACTTCCTGGCACTCCTACTCGAGGAGCGCGGCGGCGGCTCGCTCGAGTCGGTCGCCCGCGGGATCCACGACAAGCTCGTCCGGCGGCACCCGCACGTCTTCGGTGAGGTCGACGCCGAGACGCCCGGCCGCGTCCGTGAGAACTGGGAGCGGATCAAGACCGAGCAGGAGGAGCGGGAGGGGATCTTCCACCACGTGCCGGAAACGCTTCCCGCGCTGCTCTACGCGCGGAAGCTCCAGCGCCGGGCCGCCGCGATCGACTTCGAGTACCCGGACGCCGCGGGAGCGCTCGCCGACCTGGACGACGAGCTGCGCGAGCTTCGCGAGGCGGTCGCCCGGGCCGGTGAGCCGGCGCCCGAGGCCGAGCCCGACCCGCACGTCTTCGAGGAGATGGGCGACGTCCTCTTCGCCGCCGTCAACGTCGCGCGGCGGCTGAACGTCGATCCCGAGCTGGCGCTTCGGGCGATGGCGCGGCGGTTCGCCGAGCGCGTCGAGCGCGCCGAGCAGCTCGCGGCGGCCGAAGGAGAGACGTTCACCCGCCTCACGCTCGCGGAGAAAGACCGATACTTCGACGCCGCCAAGGAGGAGCGGCGGCTCGACCGGCCACATTCTCCGTCGCCCTGACGCGCGATAACCTGCGCCATGCTGCGTCCTCAGTCGCGTCCATATTGCGAATATGGACGCTCCCTGCGTCCTTGCCTGGCTTGTTTCTCGCACGCCAGGACGGCGGCAATGTGACCGGCCGAGCCGCATGAGCCCGATCCAAGACGTCCGCGCCCGCATGATCCTGGACTCCCGGGGCAACCCGACCGTCGAGGTCGAGGTGGCGCTGGAGTCCGGCGCGACCGGGCGTGCGGCCGTGCCGTCGGGGGCCTCGACCGGCAAGTTCGAGGCCGTCGAGCTACGGGACGGCGACGCGGGCGCCTGGCTCGGCAAGGGCGTCTCGCGGGCGGTCGAGAACGTGGTCGGCGAGATCGCGCCGGCGATCCGCGGCCTGGATGCGGCAGACCAGGCCGGCGTGGACTCCGCGCTCGTGATGCTGGACGGGACCGACAACAAGGGCCGGCTCGGTGCAAACGCCATCCTCGGCGTCTCGCTCGCCGTCGCCAAGGCGGCCGCGGCCGAGGCGGGCGTGCCGCTCTACCGCTGGATCGGCGGCGCGGACGCCCACGTCCTCCCGGTGCCGATGCTGAACGTGATCAACGGCGGCGTGCACGCCAACAACGCGCTCGACGTGCAGGAGTTCATGGTCGTCCCGGCCGGTGCCGAGAGCTTCCGCGAGGCGCTCCGGGTCGGCGTCGAGGTGTTCCACAGCCTCAAGAAGCTGCTCGACGAGCGGGGCCTGACGACGGCGGTCGGCGACGAGGGCGGCTTCGCCCCCGACCTGCCGTCGACGGAGGCCGCGGTCGAGACCGTGCTCGAGGCGGCGGAGCGCGCCGGTCACCGCGAGCGCGTCGGGATCGCGCTCGACGTCGCCGCGACGGAGCTCTTCGCGGACGGTGCCTACCGCTTCGAGGCCGAGGGCGTCACCCGCGACACGGACGGGATGGTCGAGCTCTACCGCTCACTGGCCGTCGACTATCCGCTCCTCTCGCTCGAGGATCCGCTCTCGGAGGAGGAGTGGGACGGTTGGGCCACGCTCACACGCGAGCTCGGCGAGCACCTCCAGCTCGTCGGCGACGACCTCTTCGTGACGAACGTGGAGCGGCTTCGCCGCGGGATCGAGTCGGGCGTCGCCAATGCGATCCTCGTCAAGGTCAACCAGATCGGCACCCTCACTGAGACGCTGGAGACCATCGCGCTCGCGAGGTCCGCCGGCTACAACGCCGTGATCTCGCACCGCTCCGGCGAGACCGAGGACACGACAATCGCCGACCTCGCCGTCGCGACGAACGCGGGGCAGATCAAGACCGGCGCACCGTCGCGCTCGGACCGCACGGCGAAGTACAACCAGCTCCTCCGCATCGAAGAGGAGCTCGGCCCGGATGCCGAATACCCGGGTTGGAATGCGTTCCCAAGGCGTCCTTAGCGTCGTCCTTCTCGCGCTGGCCGTCGCCGGCTGCGGCGGCGGCGAGACCGAGACCGTGACCATCCGCGAGACCGTGACCGAGACCGCGACGTCGTCGGTCCCCGGCGAGGCGCCGGCCCTGGTCGCGCTGTACTTCCTCCAGGACGGGAAGGTCTGGCCGGAGCAGCGCGGCATCGTCTCCGGGCCTGCCATCGCGACGACCACGATCCAGCAGCTGTTCGAGGGCACGGAGAGCGACCTGACGACGGCGATCCCTCCGGAGACGCGGCTCCGGAGCCTCGGGATCGACCGGGAGGTCGCCTCGCTCGAGCTCTCGCCTGCGCTCACGGACCCGGCCGCGCGCGCACAGATCGTCTACACGCTGACGCAGTTCGAAAGCGTCAAGCGCGTCTCGTTCAACGGCGGGCCGCCCGTGGGTCGCGGTGCGTTCGAGGAGCAGACCCCCGCGATCCTGGTCGAGTCGCCGCTGGCCGGAGAGGAGGTCGAGCCGGGCTTCGAGGTCTCCGGCACCGCGAACACGTTCGAGGCGACGTTCCAGTACGAGCTGCGCGACTCCGCAGGCGACGTGCTGAAGAAGGACTTCGTCACGGCGACCTCCGGCAGCGGCACCCGCGGGACGTTCAGCTTCACCGTGCCGTACGAGGTGCCGAGCGCGCAGCAGGGGCGCCTGGTGGTGTTCGAGATCTCCGCCGAGGACGGCTCGCGGACGAACGAAAGGTCGATCCCCCTCCAGCTAGGCTGAAAGCCGTGGCGAGTTCGGTGCCCCGCCGCACCAAGATCGTGGCCACGCTGGGCCCGGCGTGTGCGACGGACGAACGCGTCAGCGCCCTGTCCCGCGCGGGCATGGACGGCGCGCGGCTCAACTTCTCGCACGGGACGCACGAGCAGCATGCGGAGTACGCGCGCATGGTGCGAAGCGCCCAGGAGAAGGTGGGCCGGCCGGTGGCGCTGATCGCGGACCTCCAGGGGCCGAAGCTCCGCGTGGGTGAGCTCGGGGCTCCCATGCGACTCGACGAGGGCGACGAGATCGTCGTCACAGGCGACGAGGACGGCCGGCAGGACGGCGAGCTGCCCGTCCTCCCGGCGGTGATCGGGCAGGTGCTCCAGCCGGGGCATGACGTACTCATCGACGACGGGCTCGTGCGGCTGCGCGTCGAGGCGGTCACGGAGGGCCGGGTCCAGTGCGAGGTCGTCGTCGGGGGCATGGTCTCGTCGCACAAGGGCGTCAACGTCCCCGGCGTCCCGGTGCCCATTCCCGCCCTGACCCGGAAGGACGCGGACGACCTGGAGTTCGCGCTCGAGCTCGGCGTCGATTTCGTCGCGCTCTCGTTCGTCCGCTCGGCCGCCGACGTCCGCGACCTCAAGGGGCTGATCAAGCAGGCGGGGTCGCCCGCGCACGTGATCGCGAAGATCGAGAAGGCCGAGGCGATCGACGCGCTGCCGGCGATCCTGGAGGAGGCGGACGTGATCATGGTCGCGCGCGGCGATCTCGGCGTCGAGATCGGCGTCGAGGTCGTCCCGCTCCTGCAGAAACGAATCATCCTCGCCTCGCTCGACCGCGGGAAGCCCGTCATCACCGCAACCCAGATGCTCGAGTCGATGGTGAACCACCCGGAGCCGACGCGCGCCGAGGCGAGCGACGTCGCGAACGCGATCCTCGACGGGACGTCGGCGCTGATGCTCTCCGAGGAGACCGCGATCGGCAGGTACCCGCTCGAGGCAGTCCGGACGATGGACCGCGTCTCGAGGACGATCGAGCCGAGCATCGAGTACCGGCACCAGTTCCCGCAGCCCGGCGACGAGCCGACGGTCGGTCAGGCCATGTCCAATGCGGCCTGCGATCTCGCGGAGACGCTGGGCGCCAAGGCGATCCTCGTGCCGACCTTCACCGGCCGCACGGCGTCGGTCGTGGCGCGGCTCCGGCCGCGGCGTCCCATCATCGGCCTCTCCCACCACCGCCATGCGCTCCAGCACATGGCGCTCGAGTGGGGCGTGACGCCGATGGAGATGCCCGAGGCAGCCGACGTCGAGGAGCTCTGGACCCGCTCGCTTGACGCCGGTCGCGAGTCGGGGCTCCTCGACGAGGGCGATCTCGTCGTGCTGACGGCGGGAACGGCCGTCAACCTCCCGGGCACGACGGACATGATCAAGCTCTCGTACGTGTAGCCGCGGAACGCCGGCGCGGCCGTCCGTGGCGTGCCTTTCTGCTGCGAGAGACGTAGGAACCTCGTCGGCAATCCCGAAAATCGGGCGGCATGCCGAAGCGGTCGTCTACGAACCCTCTACGCCGTTCGCGGCGGCGGAGGCGCGTGCCGCTCGCGCGGTGGCTCGCCGTCGCGACCATCCTCGTGGTCGGGCTCCTCTACTACCGCCCGCTGAAGAGCTACGTGGAGACGAAGTCGTCGCTCGAGCAGCGGGCCGCTGAGGTCCGGGAGTTGCGTGCGGAGCGGGACCAGCTCGCCCGGAAGGTCGCCGAGTCGGACACGCCTGAGGCGCTGGCCCGGAGGGCACGCCGCCTCGGCCTCGTGAAGCCGGGCGAGCGGCTCTTCATCGTCAAGGGAATCGACGAGTGGCGCCGCGCTCGCGAAACCGGCGCCGCTCCCGGCGACGAACCCATCGCCGCAGGAGACCGCTGACGCGGCGCCGGGCTGCGTCCTCAGTCGCACCGATGCTCCCAGCATCGACGCTCCCTGCGACGGGGGAGCGTCACCCGAAGCGGCACTAGGATCGGAGGCGGTGGATGACCGCGCGATCGTCGAGCAGCAGCTGGGCCGCGAGCCGCGCGCGTTCCTGCGCGTCGTCGTCCGCTGCCCGTTCGGAGCGCCGGCCGTTACCCTCCAGGCGCCCTACGACAGCGCCGGCGATCCCTTTCCGACCACCTTCTACCTGACCTGTCGGTACCTGGTCTCCGCCGTGGCGCGCATCGAGGCGTCGGGCGGCATCGACCGGTGGAGCGAGCTGGCGGCGGCCGACGAACGGCTTGCGACCAGCCTCGAGGAGGCGACGGCGGAGCAGCGGGTGCTCCGCCGCGAGCTGGCGGACGGTCACGTCGGGCGTGACAACGGAGCTTCGCTCGACCTCGGCATCGCCGGAACCGCCAATCCGCAGCGGCTCAAGTGCCTGCACGCCCATGTCGCCTTCGCGCTCGCCCGTCCCGGCTACGAGCTGGGCGAGCGGATCTCCGCCGAGGTCGTGCCGGCCTGGCCGGACCGCTGCTGCACTCTCGACGCTGCCGGGTAAGGACGGACTCGTGGCGAGCTACGTCGAGACCGCACGGCACCAGTGGGAGGAGGGCAACCGGCGCCTGGCTGCCACGGCGTCCGACCGGGACGCGTACGAGACGCTCGTGGCACAGGTCGAGGCGGTCACGGAGGCGCTCCGCCGCCGCATCGGGGAGCACTTCACGCTCGCGCAGCTCGCCGACGTGTACGGCGGCGACGACGGCTGGGTCTACGAGGCCGTCGCCGAGCGGGCCGACCGGCCCGGCTGGACGAGCAAGGTCTCGGTCGCCCAGGATGCGGCCTTCCACCTGTACGCGCGAGGCGCGACCGACTACGCGCCGTGAGCGCGGGTGTCCCCACGCGAAGGCGCCGCAGGCGCGGCGCCGGTGTCCTCCGGTGGGTTGTCCGGCTCGCCGCGGTCGTGCTCGTGTTCGGCGTCGGGGTGGCGGTCGGGCAGGCGCTGGAGGATCGCCCCGAGCCGAGCAAGCCGGTCACGAGCTTCCGGACGTTCCAGCCGTGGACGCAGACGGACCGGGTCACCGAGACGCGGACCGTGACGGTGACGCCCTGAGGTCGGGCCGTGGCGTGGCGAAGAAAGTGCAGGTTTGCTTAGATTCGGTGTGTGGCCGAGGCAGGGGGCAAGGCGCGGCGGCAGCCGCCCGGAACTGATGCGACCGATTGGCTGACGCTCGGCCAGGCGGCGAAGTACCTGGGCGTCGCCCAGAGCACGATCCGGAAGTGGTCCGACCAGGGACGTCTGCCGGCGTTCTACACCCCGGGCGGCCACCGCCGCTACCGGCGCAGGGATCTCGACGCCTTCGTCTCCGGCTCGGGCGGCGGGACCGGCACCCGCCTACGCGGCACGCCGCTCGTCCTGATCGTCGACGACGACCCCCGGATCCGCGAGTTCGTCCGCGTCAACCTCGAGATGGACGGCTACGTCGTGCGTGAGGCGGGCAGCGCCGAGGACGGCCTGGCCGCGCTCGAGGAGCAAGCGCCGGACCTCATCCTCCTCGACGTGATGATGCCCGGGATGGACGGCTGGGAGATGCTGCGCCGGATGCAGGAGCGCCACGGCATGGGCGCGATCCCGGTGATCATGTTCAGCGGCCAGGTCGAGAGCTCGGTGGACGACGCGGTCGCGCGCGGCGCGCAGGGCTTCCTCGGCAAGCCCTTCAACCCCCAGGATCTGATCGCGCGCACCAAGGAGCTGCTGCGGGCCTAGCCCTTCGCCGAAAGTCTCACGACTTTCGGCGACGGTATGAAGCCGGGCGCCGCCTTCGCGGCACGCGGCCCAGGCGCGACTGCCGCTTCATTGACCCTTCGGCGTTGGCGGCGGAACCGGCCAAGCCGGTTCCGCGACGAACGTCGTCCTCATCGCGGATACTTCCCGCCGTGGAATCGCCTGAGCCGTACGCGACCGAGACCCACGAGCCGGAGGAGCCCGTCGACCGGTTCGCGCCCGACGCCGCCTGGCTGTGGGGCGCCGGCGAGCGGCTGACCTGGCTCTCTGGGCTGGTCCTCGCCCTCTCCACGCTGATGGGGTGGTACGTGAACAGCTCCGGCGACCTCACGGTCGCGGTGATCGGCTGGCACACCGGCGCTCTGGCGAAGATCGTGCTGCTGATCGGCCTAGCTGTGGTCGCCCTCCACCTCCTGCACGCGGCCGGGATCGAGCTGCCGGCGACGGTTCCCGAAAGCCTGGTCGTGATCGTCCTCGGCTCCCTCGCGACGACCCTCGTCCTCATCCGCGTGATCTCGATCCCGGACGACTTCCAGCCGGCGAGCCGAGGGATCGGCATCTGGATCAGCCTCATTTCGGCGGTGGCGGTAATCGTCGCCGGATTGCTCCGAGCCTCCGAAGAGCTCTAATCGCCGCGGAACCGGCTTTGCCGGTTCCGCCACTAGCGCATCTGGTGGGGAAGCGGCGGTGCCGCGCTGCGCGACAGCGCCGCCCGGCTTCAAAGGGTCGCCGAAAGTCGTGAGACTTTCGGCGAAACGGCTAGAGGCCAAAAAGGCGCTCGACCTGCCGCCACACGACGAGCGAGAGGTACGCCGCGAGGACGAGGAGCGCGAGCAGGACGGCGAAGAACCGGAGCCGGGCGAGGGCGCGCTCCTGCTTCCGCTCCTGCCTGATCCGTCGGCGAGTCTTGTGGAATCGGTACGCGCGCTCGACCGCGATCGGATCGGGAAGCGGCGGCTCTTCCACGGCATCGGTGCGCCGGGCGGGCTCGGCCATGGGCCGCACTCTATAAGAGGCTCCGGCCGTGCGACACGGGCCTCGCGGTGCCGGTGCCTCCTACACTTGCCGCGTGATTCCCGCCGAACAAGAGGTCTCCCGAGCGGCGCTCCAGAGCCTGGCCGACGCCGGGCAGAACCTGCTCGACGCCGACGACCTCGACGGCGCGCTCGGCGCCCTCGCTGCGGCGGCCGCGTCGGGAACCGGCGCAACGCTCGCGGTCGTCCGCGTGGCCGAGCGGGGCGCCGAGGAGCTGCAGACGCGGGGCGTATGGGCGGCGTCGCCGGCGTTGCGCGCGGAGCTCGAAGGCTCTCGCATCGCCGCGCACGAGCTCGGCAACCGGGAGCTGACGGACACGGACGAGCTGCCGGACGCGGTCCGCCGGCTGGCGCAGCGCTGGGGCGCCTCACGGGTCCTCGTCAGCCCGGTCTGCTCGGACGGCCGCGTCGTCGCCAGCCTCGAGCTCGCCCGCGCCGGTGAGCCGTTCTCGGGCCCCGAGGTGCTGCTCGCCCGGGTGATCGCGGGCCATGCCTCGCTGCTCGCCCGCGCGGCCGACCCCGACAACGGGCCTGCCTCGGCCGCCGGACGGGGCGCGACGCTCGAGCTCGCGGGCCGCGCGCTGGCGGCCGTCGCCGAAGAGACGCGCACCGGCGACCGCATCGCCCGGCTCGCCCAGGAGGTCACCGGTGCTCGCTCGTGCGTGCTCTGGCGCTCCAACGGAGGCGGTCCGGAGCTCGTCGCCTCCGCCGGCACGCTTGAGGACACAACCGGCGCGGACGTCTCGGTCCGGGACGCCGAGCGGCAGCTTGCGGGACGCTCGACCGCGGTGCTCGGCGACGGCGTGGTGCTCATCCGCCTGGGCGAGCCGCCGATCGGCGGGCTGCGCCTCGTCTTCGACCCCGGCGAGGAGCCGACCGCGGAGGAGCTCGGCCTCCTCGCCGCCTTCGGCGCCCGCGCCGCGCACGCCGTCCGCGTCGG
>DASVEW010000034.1:0-14333 GCA_036380355.1 Gaiellaceae bacterium
AGTCACGGCTGATCCGCTACTCCCACGGGCGGGACGCCTGGTACGCGCGCTCCGCCTGGCGGGCACGGGAGCTGTGGCGCGAGCTCGAGGCCGAGACCGGCCGCCACCTCTTCGTCCGCTGCGGCGTCGTCTGGTTCGGCCGGTCCGAGGACGCCTGGGAGGCCGAGAGCGAGCGCGTCCTCCGCGAGGAGGGAATCCCGGTCGAACGGCTCGAGCCGGGAGACGGCGGCCGCCTCTTCCCGAGCTTCGACGCCGGAGATCTCGGCTTCCTCCTCTGGGAGCCCGAGGCGGGCGTGCTGCGCGCCGGCGAGGCCACGCAGGCGACCGCGGAGGCCGCACAGGAGGCCGGCGTCCGGCTCGTGCGTGAGTCGGCGGCGCCGGGACGGGTGGAGGCCGACGCCGTGATCTGGGCGTGCGGCAGCTGGCTTGCCGCATTGTTCCCCCGCCTCGTCCCGCTGCGGGTCACCCGCCAGGATCTCTTCTATCTGGACGGGGGCGCGGGCTGGCAGGCGCCCGGCGTGCCGGCCTGGGTCGACTACGACCGCTCGATCTACGGCGTCGGCGACCTCGGGACCGGGTTCAAGATCGCGCCGGACCTCGAGGGCCCGCCGTTCGACCCCGAGAGCGAGGAGCGGACGCCCGACCCGCGCAACGAGGAGGTGGCGCGCTCTTACGCGGCGGAGCGGTTCCCTGCGCTCGGCGCCGCGACGGTGGTCTCGTCGAAGGTCTGTCCCTACGCGCTCACGCCCGACACCCACTTCCTGCTCGCCCCACACCCGGAGCTCGAGGGCAACTGGATCTTCGGCGGCGGCTCCGGCCACGGTTTCAAGCACGGGCCCGCGCTCGCCGAGTATGCGGCCCGCGTGATCGCGGGCCAGGAAGAGCCGGACGAGCGGTTCGGGCTCGGCCCGCGCGAAGACGGGCCGAGCCTGCGAACGGCCGGTTCTAGCGGACCGTGATGAAGCCGCGCATGCCCATGCGGCGGTGGGGCGTGCAGTAGTACTCGTAGCGGCCCCGCTTCAGTGTCACGGTGGCGGTCCGCCTCCCTGTGAAGCCGAGGCCGGTGATCCTCCGGTTCCTGATCCCCGGGCCCGTAAGCACGAAATCGTGGGCGGCCGACCGGTCGGAGACGGTGATCGTGTACTTGCCGGGCTTGAGGCGGGTGACCTTCTTGCCGGCCTTCTTCACCGTGATCGTGAAGCCCGGCCCAGTGGTGCCCGCCAGCCTTGTGGCGGTCGTCCCGGCCGGAGCGGAAAGCGGCAGCGCGAGCGCAGCGACGACGGCAAACGTGATCAATGATCGCTTCAAGTTGGCTCCTTCGTTGAGAGACACTTGAGTTCTACGTGTCCGACACGCCGTCTGGATGGGTCGAGGTGAACGGCGCCCTGGAGCGGGAGTTCGCGTTCGCCGACTTCGCCGAGGCGCTCGCCTTCGTGAACCGCGTGGGCGAGCTGGCCGAGGAGGCGAATCACCATCCGGACGTCGAGATCCGCTGGAACCGCGTCCGGCTCCGCTGGTGGACGCACGTGACCGGCACGATCACCGACCGCGACCGCGAGCTGGCCGAACGGACGAACGACCTCTGCTAAGCCGGTTCGGCCGGGGGCGCCGCGGGCTCGACCGCGGGCTCCTTCGCGCCCCGCAGGCGGAAGTAGAGGAGCGTCCAAACGAGGGCGATGAACGGCGTCGTAAGTGTCCCGCTGATCACGTTGGAGAGGAAGCCCTGGAGCCAGTCCGCTACGGGGAACAGGATGATGTTGAGCACGATGCCGACGCCGATCAGGATGAGGAAGGTCAGCACGATCGTGCCGAAGACGTTCCACCCGAAGCCCCGGACGAGCTCGCGGCTCCGGCCGAACGCCTCCCCCGCGGACCGCTGCTCGAGCACGATCACGGGAATGATCAGAACCCACCAAGTGAGGAGCACGAGGCCGGGAACGATCAGGAGGATCAGGCCCACGGCGATCCCGAGGCCGGCGAGAAACCCCGCGACGATGATCGAGCCAAGTCGCGGCCGGACGCGGGCGAACGTCTCGCCGAGCGTGAGGTCGGGTCTGCCGTCGCGGATGTCGTCCACCGCCTGCGTGAGCGCGCCCTGGACCCAGAACGCCCCGACGATGGAGATGACGAAACCCAGGAGAATGCCCAGCCAGGTCAGCGCGGCGGCGAGGACGAGAGTTGCGAGCGCCAGCGCGAGGTACACGACGAGCGCGATCGGGATCAGGTGGCGCCAGTGCGCCTTGTACATCCCCCACGCTTCGCTCAGGACGCCCTCGGTCGGATTCACGGCGCGACCCTAACGGTCAGCGGCGCGCCGCGTCGCGGATTGCGGCCACGATCTCGTCGAGCTCGTCGTCCTTCGTGAGGCAGGCAACGGCGCCGGCGTCACGAAGTGCCTGCATCTGGCGCACATTGGCGGACGCGGTCAGGCCGACGACGGCGACGTCCGGGCATTCGTTCCGCAGGACGGCCGTCGCCTGGACGCCGTCCAGGCCGGGCAGCCGGTAGTCCATGACCACGACGTCGGGATCGTGCTCTCGACAGAGCCGGACGACGTCGTTGCCGTTCTCGACGGCCGCAACGACCTCGACGTCGGGCCGCATGCCGAGCAGCATCTCGAGCGCTTCGCGGAAGACGCGGTTGTCCTCCACGAGCGCGACGCGGACTACAGCGCCTTCTGGACCTTCCCGGCTTTCAGACAGCGCGTGCAGACGTAGGCGCGGGCGGGCTTGCCCTTGAGCAGGATCCGGACACGCTGCAGGTTCGGCTCGAAGCGCCGCTTCGTGGCGACCATCGAATGGCTCCGGTTGTGGCCGAAGCCGGGCTTCTTCCCGCAAATGGCGCAGACCCTGGACATCGGCGGCGCATGCTAGCGAAAGGCCGCTTCGCGGCGTCCCTCGCTGCGCGGCTACTTCGCCGCTGCCCGGAGTTGCTGGAAGACGTCGGCCATCTCGAGGGCGCCCCGGACGACTTCGGCGGCTCGCTCGATGCGGGCCTCCGCCTGCTCGATCGTGTCCGTCGTCAGCACGCCGAACGCGACCGGGACGCCCGTCTCGATCGCCGCCAGCTGCAGGCCGCTCGCCGCCTCGCCGGCGACGAAGTCGAAATGCGGCGTCTCGCCGCGGATGACGCAGCCGAGCGCGACGACGCAGGCGTACTTGCGCGTCTTCGCGAGCGCCATCGCGGCCAGCGGAAGCTCGAAGGCTCCCGGCACCGGCACGATCGTCACCGACTCGCGCGGGACGTTCGCGGCCTCGAGCTCCTCCAGCGCGCGCTCGAGCAGCCGGCTCGTGATCTCGCCGTTGAACTTCGCGACGACGACGCCGACCGACTGCCCGTCGCCTCCGGACGATCCCGTCACGACGCGGTAGCCCAGGGGGACCTCGAACCGCCCCGGCGCGTGCTCGGCGACCGGCTCCGACGCCTCCTCGGCCGTGCGCAGCTGCGGGATCCCCGGCTCGTCCGCGTCCGGGCGGACGTTCTCCTCCCGCTCCTCGAGGCGATCCGTCACGCGTCGAACCGCAGATCCTGGTGGTGGAGCTTGTGGCCGAGCCTGTCGCGCTTCGTCTCGAGGTAGCGCCGGTTCTCGACGGTCGGCGAGGTCTCGATCGGCACCTGCTCGACGACGCGCAGGCCAAAGCCCTCCAGGCCGGTGATCTTCTTCGGGTTGTTCGTGAGAATCCTGATCGTGGTCAGCCCGAGGTCGGCGAGGATCTGGTTCCCGATCCCCCACTCCCTGGCGTCCGCCGGGAACCCCAGCTCCAGGTTCGCGTCGACGGTGTCGAGACCTTCCTCCTGCAGCTCGTACGCCTTCAGCTTGCTGAGCAGGCCGATGCCGCGGCCCTCCTGCGCCATGTAGAGAAGCACGCCGCGCTCCTCGGAGCCGATCCGTTCCAGCGCCTGCTCGAGCTGCTCGCCGCAGTCGCAGCGCAGGGAGTGGAAGACATCGCCGGTCAGGCACTCGGAGTGGACGCGGACGAGCACGTCCTCCGCACCCGCGACCTCGCCCTTGACGAGCGCGACATGGGTCTTGCCGGTCAGCTTCTCCCGGAACGCGACTGCGGTGAAGTCGCCGTGCGCGGTCGGAAGCCGCACCGAGACCGTCCGCTCGACGAGCTTCTCCGTGCGGCGTCTGTACTCGATCAGGTCGGCGACGGTGATCAGCCGGATGTCGTGGCGCTCGCAGAACTCCATCAGGTCGGGCACGCGCGCCATCGTTCCGTCCTCGTTCATCACCTCGCAGACCACGCCCGCGGGGATCAGGCCGGCCAGCCGCGCGAGGTCGACCGACGCTTCGGTCTGGCCTGTCCGCTCGAGGACGCCGCCGGGGCGCGCGCGGAGCGGGAAGACGTGGCCCGGCTGGACGAGGTCGATCGCACCCTTGTTTGGATCGATCGCCGTCTGGATGGTGCGCGAGCGGTCAGCCGCGGAGATCCCGGTCGTGACGCCCTCGCGGGCCTCGATCGAGACGGTGAAGGCGGTCTGCAGCGGCGCCTCGTTGTTCTCCGCCATCGGCTTGAGCGCCAGCTCGTCGCAGCGCTCGGGCGTCAGGCAGAGGCAGATGAGGCCACGCGCGTGCGTCGCCATGAAGTTGATCGCCTCGGGCGTTGCGAACTGGGCGGCGATCGTCAGGTCGCCCTCGTTCTCGCGGTCGGCGGCGTCGACGACAACCACGAACTTGCCCGCGCGGATGTCCTCGATCGCCTCTTCGATGGCTGAAATCGATCGTTCCGTGGTTGCCATTCCCGCCATCGTATCCCGGCTAGCGGGCTCCACCGGTCAGCTTTTCGACGTACTTGGCGAGGATGTCGACCTCGAGATTGACCGGATCGCCCGGCCGGAGCGAGCCCAGCGTCGTCAGCTCGAGCGTGTGCGCGACGAGCGCGACCGTGAAGGTCTCGCCGTCGATCGCCGCGACGGTCAGAGAGACGCCGTCGACCGCGATCGAGCCCTTCTCGACGCAGTAGCGGAGGATCTCGGGCGGCGCCTCGACCGTCAGCCGCTCGCCTTCGAACGCGCGAACGCGTCCCACGCCGTCCACGTGGCCTTGGACGTAGTGGCCGCCGAGCGGCTCTCCGGCGGCGAGCGCCGGCTCCAGGTTGACGGCGTCGCCGAAGCGCTTCGCGCGCGCGAGCGTCTCCTCCATGACGTCGAAGGAAAGGTGGCCGTTCCGGGCCTCGACCACGGTCAGGCAGACGCCGTCGACGTTGATCGAGTCGCCGATCTGCGGCGAGAGGGCCGACTCGACGATCAGGCGCCGGTCGCCGAACGAGATGGTCCGCGCCCGCTCCCGAACGATCCCCGTGAACACGAGGCCAGGTTACTGCCCGAGCGCAATCGCCTCGATCGTCTCACGGACGAGCGGCTGGAGCTCGGGGCGCGAGACGTCCGGGCGGGCGAGTTCGTCGCGGAGCTCCTCGATCAGCTCCTGCGACGCCGGGCCCAGCCGGCCTGGATCCGCGAGCGCTTCCTGGACCTGGCCGACGTCGACGTGGCCCGCGAGCCAGCGGGACAGCGTCTGGACGAGGTCAGGGCTCGTTGACATAGGCGGTCAGGAGCACATCTTCCCCCACCGGGCGCGACGTGAACCGGCTGAGGCGGAAGGGTGGCACTTCGCCTTCGAAGAGGCCTGGCCCCGTGCCCGCGAGCTTCGGGGCGACGAAGACGAGCAGCTTGTCGAGCAGGCCCTCGCGGAGGAAGGCGCCGGCGACGCGCGGGCCGCCCTCGAGGAGCAGCGACTGGACGCCCTCCCTCGCGAGCGCGGCGAGCTCGTCGGCGAGCGGGCCGCTCCGGAGCTCCAGCTCCGAGCCTTCGGGAAGCGGGCCGCGGCCGAACGCGAGCCGGCGCGGCTGCCGGACGGCGTCCACGTCCCGCGAGTCGAGCCGCGGAGCATCGGCATGCACGGTTCCCATCCCGACGCCGACGGCGTCCGCCGACGCCCGCAGCTCGTGGACGAGCCGGCGGCTCTGCTCGCCCGAGATCCAGCGCTCGCCGGGGATCGTGAGCCGGCCGTCGAGCGTCATCGCGGCCTTGTAGGTCACGAAGGGCCTGTTCTTCGAGACCCATGTGCGCCAGGCCTCGTTCAGCGCGCGGGCCTCGAAGACGTCGGCGTGCTCGACCGCGACGCCGGCTTCGCGGAGCCGCTCCAGCCCGCCGCCCGCCTTCGGGTTCGGGTCGAGCGAGCCGGCGACGACGCGGGAGACGCCCGCGGCGATCACGGCCTCGGTGCACGGCGGCGTGCTCCCGTGGTGCGAGCACGGCTCCATCGTCAGGTAGAGCGTCGCGCCGCGAGCCTGCTCGCCTGCGGCCTCGAGCGCGAGCACCTCGGCGTGCGGCTCGCCCCTCCGCTCGTGCCAGCCCTCGCCGACGACGTCGCCGTCCCGGACGACCACCGCTCCCACCACCGGGTTCGGTTGGGTCGTCCCCCGGCCTCGCTCGGCGAGCTCGAGCGCCCGCGCCAGGTGCTCGTTCATCCGAGCTCTTCGACGAGCTCCTGGTACGCGTGCGCGATGTCGTCGCTCCCGAAGATGCTCGTGCCCGCGACGAAGAGGCGGGCCCCGGCGTCGCGGAGGAGCCTGATGTTGTCCCGGCCCACGCCCCCGTCCACCTGGATCGGCCGGTCGTCCGGCAGGAGGCCGCGCAGACGCTCGATCCGAGGCAGCGCCTCGGGCATGAACGGCTGGCCCGAGTAGCCGGGCTCGATGCTCATGCAGAGGACGATGTCGAAGGGCTCGGCGACCTCGGCCACCTGCTCCGGCTCCGTCTCCGGCTTGAACGCGAGGCCGACCTGGAGCTCGTGCTCGCGCGCCCGGCGTGCGACCGCCGCGGGATCGTCGACCGCCTCGATGTGGAACGTGACGCTGTCGCCCCCCGCCTGCGCGATCGCCTCGAAGTGACGCTGCGGCTCCTCGACCATCAGCTGGCAGTCGAGCCGGCCGCCGAGCCGGTGGACGAGCGGCGAGATCGACTGGAGCACGATCGGCCCGACCGTGATCGGCGGGACGAAGTGCCCGTCGCCGACGTCGAAATGGAAGACCCGCGCACCGGCCCGCATCAGCGTCTCGATCTGCTCGCCGAGGCGCGCGAAGTCGGCCGCGTAGAGCGACGGCTCGACCTCGACACCTCGGATCCAGTCACGCCAGGGCACGGCGCAAGCTTACGAGCGGCCATGCCTCCCGCGGACATGACGAGTGTCTGACACCCACCATGTCCCTTAGGGACGCAGGCGGGCGATGAAGAAGCCCGACGTGTGGTGCCTGTGCGGGAGGGTGAGGAGGAACTCCGGCCGGCGGGGGTGCGCGAACTCGGGCCACGCGTCGCTGAGCGGCTCGACGGACAGGCCCGACGCGTCGACGACGTCCTCGCTCTCGGCCTTCGCGATCGTGCACACCGAGTAGACGATCGTCCCGCCGGGCTTCACCCGCTCGGCGGCGACCCGCAGAAGCTCGGACTGGAGCTCCGGCAGCGGCCTCGCCCGCCAGCGGAGATCCGGCCTGCCCGCGAGCACGCCGAGCCCCGAGCACGGCGCATCGACGAGCACGCGGTCGAAGCCCGTCAGCTCGGCCGGCAGCTCCCGCGCGTCAGCGTTCACAACCTCGACGTTCTCGAACCCGAGCCGCCGCACGTTCTCCTCGAGCTCGCGCGCCCGGCCGGGATGCACCTCGACGGCGACGACCTCCGCAGCGCGCCCCGCCAGCTGAGTGGTCTTGCCGCCCGGCGCCGCACAGAGATCGAGCACGCGCTCACCGGGCTGCGCGCCCACGGCCGCACCGGCGAGCTGCGAGCCGCGGCTCTGCGGCCAGACCTTCCCCTGCTCGAGCTCCTCCGGGTCGATCCGGTCGACGATCCGGGCCTCCCCGGTGCCCACGACCCGGACCGCGGTCTCCGGGGGCTCGTTCTGCGCGCGCATCAGCGCGAGCGCCTCCTCCGACCCCCACTCCTCCCACCAGGTCTCGGCGATCCAGTCGGGATACGAGTGCTTGAGCGCCGCCTCCCGCGGCGTGGACTCGGGCAGGTCGGCGAGCAGGTCGCGGATCCCCTCGGCGACACGGCGGAGAACGGCGTTCGCGAACCCGGCCGCGCGCCTCGCTTTCGAGGCCTTCACGAGCTCCACGGCCTCGTTGACGCTTGCCCTGGGCGGCACACCGTCGAGGAACCCGAGCTCGTAGGCGCCGAGCCGGATCGCCGCGCGGACGGGCGGGTCCATCGCCCTCACCGGCCTGCCGCCGAGCCGCTCGATCGCATGGTCGAGCGTGCGGACCATCTGGATGGCGCCGAAGGCGATCCGCTGCGCGAACGCGCGGTTGCGGGCGTCGAGATCCTTCGCCTCGGACGCGAACGCGCGGTCGGCGTAGGCGTCGTCCTCGAAGACGCGCATCAGAACCCTGTGCGCGACCTGCCGCGCGGGGCTAGCGCCTGACGCCACGCTCGAACTCGTCCAGCGTCATCCGTCGCCCGCCCTCCGGCTGCACCTCGAGGATCTCGAGGCGATCGTCTTCGATTCGCGAGCGCCAGACGATCACCGGCCGGCCGTGGAGCTCACCGCGGGCGCCGATGTGCGGCGAGAGCGCCCGGATCCGGTTATGCAGCTCCTCCGGCGACCGCGACCAGTCCAGGACGCGATCCTCGGGCCCGATCTTCTCGGCATAGGTGACCTCGCCCTCCTGAGGGCGGAACTCGCCGGCCAGCGCCTCGTCCACGAGGTCCGGGGCGAGGTCGGCCGCCCGTCCGTATACGGCACCGGCGTCGTCGTCGCGACCGATCGGAAACGACGCCACGGCGCCGACCGGGCCCGCGTCGAGCTCCTCGACGAGCCGGATCACGCTCACGCCGGTCTCCGGGTCTGCGGCCATGATCGCCCGCTCGACCGGCGCCGCGCCACGCCAGCGCGGAAGCAGCGACGGATGCACGTTCAGCCACTCCGCCTGCTCGAGCAGCTCGCGCGGGATCAGCGCCCCGTAGTCGACCAGCACGACCACGTCGACGCCGAGATCCAGCCCGGCCGGCCGCTCGGGCTGCCGGACCGGAATCTCCAGCCGACGGGCCATCTCCTTGGCGGGCGGGGCTGCGAGCTGCCGACCGCGCCCTTTCGGCCGGTCCGGCCGGGTGAGGACGTACTCGATCGGGCGCCGGGCGGCGAGCTCCGCGAGGACGTCCGCGCCGAACTTGCCGGTCGCCGCGACGGCGACCTTCACTACTGCGTCAGGACGGCCTTCGGCCGCAGGACGGCGAGCGCGGCCTTGCGCGCCTCGTCGGTCGTGCGGTCGAGGATCAGGACGCCGTCGAGGTGGTCGAGCTCGTGCTGGACGACCCGCGCCGGATGGTCGCCGATGTCCAGGGAGAGCTCGTTTCCTTCGAGGTCCCGGCCCACGATCTTCACCGACAGGGGCCGCTCGACCGGCATCTGGACGCCGACAAGCGACAGGCAGCCCTCGTCGTCCACGGCCGTCTCCTCCGAGCTCTCGACGAGCACGGGGTTCACGACGGCCACCGGCTCCGACTCCGCATCGGGCTGGAAGACGAACACGCGCCGGATGACCCCGATTTGTGTCGCGGCGAGCCCGACGCCGCTCGCGTCACGCATCAGCTGCGTCATCCGCTCGGCGAGCCGCCTGAGGTCGGCGTCGAACGACTCGACCTCGCGCGCCGGCATCCGCAGCACCGGGTCGGGGTACTGGCGGATCTGGCCCAGCGCAATCCGGCGGCGCGCCTCCGCCTCGGGATCGAGCTCGTCCGTCTTGACCTGTCCTGCCTCGGCCACAGCGGCCGTATGTAATCAGAGGGCTCGCTTCAGGCCGGGGCTCAGCTCCCGGTCTGGAGCGAGCCCTCAAAGCCCCTGGGGGTCGACGTCGACCGCGGCGCGGACCCCCGCGCGGCTCATCGCCGGCGCTGCCGCGGAGAGCAGCTGCGCCGCGCGCGAGGCGACCGGGCGCACCCGGTCCGTCTTCACGAGCAGCTGCGCCCGGTGGCGGCCCCGCAGCCGCAGGAGCGGCGCCGGGCCGAGGACGTCCGCCCCGTCCAGCCCCGCGCCGAGCTCGCCGAGGAGCTGCATCGGGTCGCCGGGCTCGAGGCCGTCGGCGACGACGCGCACTAGATGGCGAAACGGCGGATAGCCAAGCTCGCGACGGCGCTCCAGCTCCTCGGCGAGGAACCTGGAGACGTCGTGCCGCGCGGCGTGGACGATCGGGCGGGCATCGGGCTGGAACGTCTGGACGATCACGCGGCCCGGCGCGTCGCGACCGCTCCGTCCCGCGAGCTGCGTGACGAGCTGGAACGTGCGCTCCTCGGCCCGGAAATCCGGCATGCCGAGGCCGGTGTCGGCGTCCACCACGGCCGCCAGGGCGACACCGGCGAAGTGATGTCCCTTGGCCACCATCTGGGTACCGACGAGGACGGCTCGATCGGCCTCGGCGAAGCGACGAAGCGCCGCAGTCAGCTCGCCCGGGCGGCGAGCGGCGTCCGCGTCCAGCCGGATGCGCTCGAGCCCCGGAACCTTCTCGGCCAGCTCCTGCTCCAGACGCTGGGTCCCGGCGCCGATCCGCGCCAGTTCGGGCGATCCGCACGCGGGACAGGCGTCGCCAAGCTCCTCGGCGAGCGAGCAGTGGTGGCAGTGGAGCCGCCCGTCGCGGTGCAGGACGAGCGCCACGTCGCAGTTGGGGCAGCGGCGTGTCTGCCCGCACGCGCGGCAGTGGATCGCCGGCGCCACGCCGCGGCGGTTGAGGAGCAGGATCGCCTTGCCGCCGTCCTGCTCCAGCCCGCCGAGCTCGGCCAGGAGCGGCGCCGACAGCGGGTAACCGGCCTCGCGACGGAGATCGACGACGCGGACGGGCGGCAGCGGTCCCGCGAGCCGGCCGCCGAGCTCGAGCCGCTCCAGCCGCTCCCAGCTCTCCGGCCTGGGCGTCGCGGTCCCGAAGACGGCGACCGCGCCCTCGAGCGCCGCGCGCTTGGCGGCGACGGTCCGGGCGTCGTAGCGCGGATCCGACTCCTGCTTGTACGACGGATCGTGCTCCTCGTCGACGCAGATCAGGCCAAGCGGCGCGACAGGCGCGAAGACCGCCGAGCGGGCGCCGACCACGATCGGCGCTGCGCCGCTCACGATCCGGCCGCGCTCGTCGCGGCGCTCGGCCTCGGTCAGCGCGGAATGGAGGATCGCGACGCGGTCTCCGAAGCGGGCCCGCAGCCGGCCGACGGTCTGCGGCGCGAGCGCGATCTCGGGGACGAGGACGATCGCGCCCTTGCCGCGCTCGAGCGCCGCCGCGCACGCCTGGAGGTAGACCTCGGTCTTACCGCTCCCGGTCGCGCCGTGCAGGAGGACGTTGCCGCCGCCCTCCTCCATCGAGCCGACGATGCGCCGCAGCGCCTGCTCCTGGCTCCCGCTCAGCTGCGCGGGCTCGGCCTCGCCGCCGAAGGAGTCGCGTTCCGCCGGCCTCGGCCGCTCGCCCCGCGCCTTCCGCTTCCGCGGGGCGACGAGCTCGAGTGCGCGAGCCGGCGTCGAGCCGTAGTAGTCGGCGAGCCAGAGGGCGAGGTCCACGAGCGGCTCGGGCACCTCGTCGACGACGTCGCCGACCGGCACTGCCTTCACGCCCTCGGGCGGGCTCTCCTCGAGACCGACGACGACCGCTCGCCGTTTCGCTCCCGCGAATCGAACCGACACGACGGCGCCCTTGCCGACCTCGGGCGGGACCTCGTACGTGAAGGGCCGGGCGACCGCCCGCGACGAGACGAGCGGGTAGACGGACGCGTACGGCACGGGCGCCAGCGTACTGGCGGCCTTTTGTAAGGTACGCCTTACATGGACTGCGGAATGGTCTGCGCACACGGAGTCTCGAAGCGATTCGGCGGCACCCGAGCCGTCGACGGCGCCGACCTCTGCGTCGAGCGGGGCGAGTTCGTCGCGCTGCTCGGCCCGAGCGGCTGCGGCAAGACGACCCTGCTGCGCCTGATCGCCGGCTTCGAGCAGCCCGATGCCGGAACCATCGCCATCGACGGCCGGCGCGTAGCCGGAGGCACCTGGGTCCCGCCCCAGCGCCGCCACGTCGGCATGGTCTTCCAGGACTACGCGCTCTTCCCGCATCTGACGGTTGCGGACAACGTCGGCTTCGGGCTCGCCCGCAACGGACGGGCCGCCCGTGTCGCCGGCGCGCTCGAGCTCGTCGGGCTGAGCGGGCTCGAGCGCCGGTATCCGTCGGAGCTCTCGGGCGGGCAGCAGCAGCGCGTCGCGCTCGCCCGCGCGCTCGCGCCGCGGCCGGCCGTCGTGCTACTGGACGAGCCGTGGAGCAACATCGACCCGCTCCTCCGCTCCTCGATGCGGGACGAGCTCTGCGAGATCCTCCGCGCCGCCGACGTCACCACCGTCCTCGTCACGCACGACCGCGAAGAGGCGTTCTCGCTCGCCGACCGGATCGCCGTCATGCACGACGGCTCGATCGCCCAGTCAGGCGCGCCGGAGGAGATCTACTTCCGCCCGGCGACACGATGGGTCGCCGAGTTCGTCGGCGCGGCGAACGTCATCGCCGGCCGGGCCGAGGGGGGCCGCGTCGAGACGGCGCTCGGCAGCTTCGCGGCGGAGTGCGGCAACGGCCACACGCCCGTGGAGGTGCTCGTCCGCCCGGAGCTGCTCGAGCTGCGGCCGGACCCCGATGGCGCCGGGCACGTGATCAGCCGCGAGTTCCGCGGCCACGACGTCTTCTACCGCGTCCGCCTCGAGGACGGCACCGAGCTCTGCTCGCAGCGCCCCTCGACCGAGCGCGTCGCGCTTGGCGACCGCGTGTCGGTCGTCCCGCACGCAGGTCGCGTTGCGATCTTCACCTGACTTGTAAGGTTCGCCTTACAGTCATTGTCAGGTGAGCCTCACAAGGAGGGAAGAGTGCGGAACGTGGTTGTGCTCGGTGCGCTCGTCGCGGCCCTCGCCGGCTGCGGCGGCGACAGCGGTAGCTCGGACGGCACGCTGACGATCTACTCCGGCCGGGAAGAAGAGCTCGTCGGTCCCCTGTTCGAGCAGTTCGAACAGGCGAGCGGCGTCAACGTCGAGGTGCGCTACGGCGACAGCGCCGAGCTGGCGGCCACGATCGCGGAAGAGGGCGACAACAGCCCGGCCGACGTCTTCTTCGCGCAGGATCCCGGGTCGCTCGGAGCCCTCGAGGGCGAGGAGCTGCTCGCGGAGCTGCCGGACGAGATCCTCGACCGCGTGCCCGAGCGCTTCCGCGACCCGGACGGCCACTGGGTCGGCACCTCGGGCCGTGTGCGCGTCCTCGCCTACAACACCGAGGAGCTCTCCGAGGGCGAGGTCCCCGACTCCGTGCTCGACCTGACCGATCCCCGCTGGAAGGGGAAGATCGGCTTCCCGCCCACCAACGCCTCCTTCCAGGCGTTCGTGACCGCGATGCGCCTCAGCATGGGCGACGAGCAGACCAAGGAGTGGCTCGAGGGCTTCGCCGACAACGATCCCAAGACGTACGAGAAGAACACGCCCGTCGTGGAGGCCGTGGCCGCCGGCGAGATCGAGCTCGGCCTCGTGAACCACTACTACCTCTACCTCGTCAAGGAGGAGCAGCCCGACGCGCCGGTCGCGAACCACTTCCTGAACGGCGACGATCCCGGCGCGCTCGTCAGCGTCGCAGGCGCCGCGGTGATCGAGGCCACCGACGACGAGGATCGGGCGCGCGAGTTCGTCGAGTACCTGCTCTCCGAGGAGGGACAGCGCTTCTACGCCGAGGAGGCCGCGGAGGCGGAATACCCGCTGGTCGACGGCGTAGAGCCGAAGGCAGGCCTCCCGGCGCTCGAGTCGCTCCAGGGGCCCGACGTCGAGCTCGACGCGTTCGGACCGGAGCTCGAGCAGACGCTGGAGCTGCTCCGCGAGGTCGGCTTCACGACGTGAGCCGCCGCCCGCCGGCGCCGCTCGTCGTCGCCGCCGCGGCGATCGTCGGGCTCGTCGCGCTCCCGCTCGCCTACCTCGTCGTCCGGGCAATCGAGGGAGGCGAGCGGGCATGGGAGGTGCTTTTCTCCCGCTCGCTTCTCGAGCTGGTCGTCGACACGGGCGTCCTCGTCGTCGCGGTGACGGGGACGGCGGTCGCCGTCGGCCTCCCGCTGGCGTGGCTGACGACGCGGACCGATCTGCCCTGGCGCAGCTTCTGGGCGACGGTGGCCGCACTGCCGCTCGTGATCCCCAGCTACGTAGCCGCGCTCGTCTTCCTCGCCGCGTTCGGGCCTCGCGGGCTGCTGCAGCGTCTGCTGGAAGGGCCGTTCGGCGTCGAGCGGGTGCCGGAGATCTACGGGCTTCCCGGCGCCTGGCTCGCCCTCACCGTCGCCACGTACCCGTTCGTCTTCATCCTCAC
>DASVEW010000035.1:0-6955 GCA_036380355.1 Gaiellaceae bacterium
GGCGGGAAGGCCTCGTACCTCATCGCGCTCGGCGCCGTGTTCTCGCGCTGGAAGAACGTCGAGCTGGACGTGAAGGTCGACGGCGAGTCGCGCAGCGGGCTGATGGAGGACGTGATCGTCGCGCTCGGGCGCTACCAGGCTGGCGGCATGATGGTCACCCCGGACGCCGAGCCGGACGACGGCCTCTTCGACGTCCTCCTGATCAAGGACGCAACACGGCTCGAGGTGCTCCGGGAGATCCCGCGCATCTACAAGGGCACCTTCCTCCCACACCCGAAGGCCGAGGTCCTGCGCGGCAGCGTCGTCGAGGTCACCGCCCCGGAGCCGCTCCCGGTTCAGCTCGACGGAGAGCAGCCCGGCACGGCGCCGGTCCGGTTCGAGATCGCCCCGAGGGCAATCCGGCTGCGCGTTCCGCCTTCGCCGAAAGTCTCACGACTTTCGGCGACCCCATAGAGCCGGGCACCGGCTGCGCCGGTGCGCGGCGCAGAGATCGCGCGCAGGTCCGGCGGGGCCTCCGAGCGCCTCGGTGCTAGGTCGACGACTTCTTGCGGGTCGTCGAGCGGCTCGACGAGCCGGACGAGCTCTTGCGAGCTGTGCCGGACGTGCTCCGCGAGCGCGTCGTCTTCGGCTTCTTGAGCTCCGTGACCTGCTTCTCGAGCTTCTCGACGCGCTTCTGGAGCTCGTCGATGCCGCGCACCTTCCGCTGGAGGTCCTCGATCCGCTCGCGCAGGCCGGTGAGGCTGTCGAACACCCGCGTCGTCTTCTGGGAGCCGGCTACGCGGGAGAACGCCTCCTCGCCCGCGTCGGCGAGCTTGGTCAGGATGTCCTTCTGCGGCTTCGCCATCGCGGGAACCTTACCCGTGTCTGGGAGAGCTACACCTGCACAAGGACCGGCGTCCCGGTCGGCGCGAGGCGCCAGATGCGCTTCACTGTCTCGTTGCTGACCCGGATGCAGCCGTTCGAGACCGCCAGGCCCAGCAGCGACGGACGGTTGGTGCCGTGGATTGCCACGGGCCCGCCCTGCGGCCAGCCGTGCAGCACCTCCGAGAATGCGGAGATCCCGATCGCCGCCCAGCCGTACGGCCCCGCCGGATCGTCCCGGAAGCGCTGGTTCACGTAGAAGCGGCCGGTCGGCGTCGGGGTCGAGCGGGCTCCGATCGCGACCTTCGCGCCGAGCACCGGCTTGCCGCGCTCGAACACCGTCAGCCTTCGCGTGGAGAGGTCGACGACGATCCGGCTGCGGACGGGCCGGAGCTTCACGTCGCGGGCACGAACGTAGCCGGTCTGGCCGTTGGGCTTCAGCGGCAGCATCACCCGGTACCAGGCCGCCTTGCATCCTGTGCCGGTGACCGACTCGAGCGCGGCGAACACGGTTGGAACGCCGTTGACGTTCAGCGGGCCGAACCGGACGGACGCGCCGCGACCAGGTTTTCGGAAGACTCGCACGAGACCCCGCACGTCGACCGCGTAGGACCGAGTTGGCGTGACGAGGCTCTTGGTCGACCCGGTTACGCACCCGGGCGTCGTCCGACCGGTCTCCGAAGCTTGTATGGAAGCTGTGAAGACGAGTGTCGCGGCCAAACAACCGGGTATAGCTACCGTCGCAGGTAGTAGGCGTCTCAGCACGAAGTTTCCATCGCCATTTCGAGGGCATCCATTTAAGCGACAGGACCGACCGGCCGAATGAAGGCAACAGTGAACATGCTCCGCAGGACACGAACCCACCGGCATCACGAGGTCACGACCCACGTGATCCGGCAGCGGGCGGGCGTGCCGTACGAGGTCGAGCAGCGTGTCTGCCGCGATTGCCGCACGGTGATCGCGGAGCGCGCGCTCCGCCGAGCAGCGGCTTAGCTCAAAGCCCGAACGAGCGCCGCCAGCGTCTCGCCGGCAGCGCCATCGCTCTTGACGGCCGCCCGGCCGTCGAAGGACGTCGCTCCCTTGTTGACGATCGCGACCGCCCCTCCGGCGGCGTGTGTCTCCTGAGGTAGCTGCGACACCGGCCAGACCTCGAGCGCCGAGCCGACGACGAGCAGCAGACCGGTGGTCCGGGCCAGCTCGTACGCCCGCTCGATTGCCTGCTCCGGCAGGAGCTCGCCGAACATCACGACGTCAGGCTTGACGACCGCGCCGCACCCGGTGCAGAGCGGCGCCTCCGCGTCCTCCAGCATCCGGAGGAGCTCTGCCAGCGAGTAGGACGCCCCGCACCGGAGGCAGGTCGAGGTCCGGATCGACCCGTGCACTTCGGTGACGTCCCGGCTCCCGGCCCGCTGGTGGAGCCCGTCGATGTTCTGCGTCACGACGGCGGAGACGTGGCCGGCGCGCTCGAGCTCCGCGAGCGCCACGTGTCCCGCGTTCGGCTCGGCCTCGACGAGTACGCGGAGCCGCAGCGCGTAGAAGCTCCACACCTTGTACGGGTCGGCGCGGAACGCGTCGATCGTCGCGTACTCGGCCGGGTCGTACTGCGCCCAGAGCCCCGTCGGGGAGCGAAAGTCCGGGATCCCGCTCTCGGTCGAGATCCCCGCGCTGGTCAGGACGACGGCGGGGGCGCGCTCACGGAAGAGTTCTGCGAGCCGCTGAACCTCCACGCCCTAGAGTCTCGCCGTGGACGACTCCCGCTTCCACCTCGACCTCACGGTCCGGTTCGCCGAGACCGACGCGCAGGGCATCGCCCACCACGCCGCCTACCTCGTGTGGTTCGAGACCGCGCGGATCGAGTACCTCCGCCGCTTCGACGGCGGCTATCAGGGGCTCCGGGACCAGGGCGTCGAGGCGACGACGTCCGAGGTCTACGTCCGCTACGTCCGGCCGGTGGCCTTCGACGACCGGCTCGCGGTGCGCACGCGTTGCAGCGAGATCCGCGGCGCGCGCTTCCGGTTCGAGTACGCCGTCGAGCGGGACGGCGAGACGGTGGCCGAGGCCTGGACCGGCCACGCGTGCGTCGACGCGGAGACGCTCCGGCCCACCAGAGTCCCCGAGTGGCTCCGAGCAGCGATTACTGCGGCGGAGGAGGAGGCTCCGTAGGCGGCGGCGGAGGAGGAGGCGGCGGCGGCTTCTTCTTCGGCTTCTCCTCCGGTGGAGGCGGCGGAGCCTTCGGCCGCGGCTTCGTTCCGTAGCGGACGACGGTCGGCTCGGCGCGGTAGGACGACGACCAGGTCGTGTCGTACAGCAGCTTGCCGTCCTTCGTGTACACGCGGCGCGTGACCGCCGTCTTGCGCGACGGCTGGCCGACCTCCTCGGTCACTTTCTCGCCGACCCAGATCTCCGGGTCCGGGATCCGCTCGACCGTCGGGGGCCCGGTCTCCTCGAGCGGCGCCGTCTCCACCTCCACACGGCGGTCGACCGGCGTGCCGTAGAGGTTCACGGTCAGCTCCGACGTGCCGACGAAGGTCCGCAGCAACAGCCACTTCCTGGTGTCGTTCTGGAACCTGAGATCGAGATCGGGAAAGTTGACCGTGGCGTCGCGCCCCTGCGGGTAGTGGGAGATGTAGAGCGCGTGGTTCGTCCGCGACGTGATCGAGATGCCGGACTCGAACGCGGCGTTGAACACGGTGGTCGAGACCTGGCAGACCCCGCCGCCGATCCCGTTCTCGAGCTCGCCGTTGATGATCACCGGCGCCTCGCGGAAGCCACGCTCGGGTGACCTCTCGCCGGTCGTCCGGTTGAAGGAGAACTCGGCGCCGGGCGGGATCAGGGCGCCGTCCACGAGCTTCGCGACGAGCCGGACGTTGTGCAGGCGGTTCGGGTCGCCGCCGTACGTCGTCGTGTAGCCGCCGACGAGCCCGGTGATTCCCATCGCGCGCGCCTCGCGGGTCGTCCGCTCGGGCGCGGCCTTGTCGACGACCAGTCGCGCCGTCCGTTCGGTCGGCGCCAGCGCGGCCGCAAGGATCTCCTTCTTCGCCGCCTCGACGTCGAGGCGGAGGCCCGGCAGCGAGGGCCTGATCGAAACGGACGTGCCCGAGACGACGAACTGGGCGTCGCGCGGCGGCCGACCGACAGCGTCGCGGAACTTCGCGAAGTACGCGTCGGCCTTGGGGCCGCCGATGGCGAGCGTCGTCTCTCCGTTCTTCGGCAGGTTCAGCAGCGACGCGATCCGCCACCGCGGCATCCGCCAGCGCGTCGGGCCGCGGACGAGCCGCACCGGAGCGGACACGGCCGTCTCCACCTGCGCGAGCACCGGCGCGAGGTCGGCGGCGGTGACGTCCGGCTGCGTGATCTCGACGGGGAGCGCGACCGGCGAGCGCTCGAAGGCGACCAGCGAGCTCACCATCACACGCGCAGCCGCCTCGCGGTCGAGCGTACGTCCGGTCGCCCCGCGCACGATCTGCGGCCTGAGCCCCCGGAGCCGGATCGCCGCTTGACGCTCCCTACGGTCGATCTTGCGTGCGATCGCGTCGAGCTTGTAGGTCAGCAGCGCGTCGTACGCGCGAACCGGCGGCGTGATGTCGCCGCCGAAGAACCGCTGCTCGAGGCGGCGCAGCCCGCGGACCGGGGCGAAGCCGTCGCCCTGGTCCTGCGCTGTCTCCACGGCGGCACGCCAGTCCACGCCGAGCACGACCTCGCTCGGGCGCACCTGGAACCGGCGCGGGCCGGCCGTGAGGGCGACGGGCACCCGGCGCATCTCCTCGTAGCGTCGCTCGAGCTCCGCGACGGCCGCGCCGGCGCTCATCCCGCCGACGGACATGCCCGCGACGGTCGTGCCCTCGGGGAGCTTCTGCGGCGAGCCGGCGAAGATCAGTCCCAGGCCGAGCGTGCCGAGCACGAGCGTGCCCGCACCGACCAGGGACCACTGAAAGGCAAGCCGCCTTCGGGCAGCTCGCTTCCGGCGGAGATACACCGCCCTGGACCCGGCCTCGGCGTACAAGGAGCCCAGTCTACCCAGGCGATTGGTCGGCTAATCGCGCGCGATCAGGCGGGCCGCGATGTCCCGCTGGATCTCCGACGTGCCCTCGACGATCTGGAAGACCTTCGCGTCGCGCATCCACTTCTCGACGGGGTGGTCGCGCATGACGCCGGCGCCGCCCAGCACCTGCACCGCATCGGTCGTGACCCGCATCGCGACGTCCGCCGCGTAGGCCTTCGCGTACGAGCCGAGCAGGCCGGCATCCTCGCCTCGGTCGAGGGCCTCGCACGCCCGCCAGACCAGAAGGCGCGCGGCCTCGATCTCCATCCCCATGTCGGCGAGCTTGAAGGAGACACCCTGGCGTGCGGTCAACGGCCGGCCGAACGCCTCGCGCTCCCGCGCATACGCCGCGGCGTGCTCGAACGCCGCGCGTGCGAGCCCGACCGCCGCGGCGGCGACCTGCGGGCGGGACGCCCGAAAGAAGTCGAGTGCGAGCTCCCACCCCTCGCCCTCACCGCCGAGCAGCCGGTCGGCCGGAATCCGTGCGTCCTCGAGCACGAGCGAGCCCGTGTAGGAGGCCCGGAGGCCGAGCTTGGCCTCCTTCCGGCCCGCGGATACTCCCGGGTCCCCGCGCTCGACGAGGAAGGCGGAGATCCGGTCGTCGACCTTCGCGAAGACGACTGTGAGCTCGGCGATCCCGCCGTTCGTCAGGTAGCACTTCTCGCCGTGCAGGACGTAGGCGTCGCCGTCGCGACGGGCGGTCGCCCGCATCGCCGCAAGATCGGTCCCGGCATGCGGCTCCGTGAAGCCGATCGCGGCCAGGACGCCGTGGTCCGACGCAAGCCGCCGCAGGTAGCGCTCCTTCTGCTCCTCGGTGCCGGCGCGGAGCAGCGGCCGGACGGGGAACATGGTCGCCTGGATCGTCGCCGCCAGGCCGGCGCAGCCCCACGACAGCTCCTCGGCGACGAGCGCGGAGGTCACGGCGTCGACGCCGCCGCCGCCGTATTCGGCTGGGATCGCGTAGGACGTCAGCCCGGCCCCGGCCGCTTTCGCGAGCAGGTCGGGCGGAAAGTCCTCCCGCTCGTCCCACTCGCGCGCGACCGGCCGCAGCTCGCGCTCGGCGAACTCGTACGCGAGGCGCTGGAGCTCCCGCTGCTCGTCCGTCGGCTGGAAGCCGATCACTTCGCGGCCGCAAGCGCGTGGAGCCGAGTGAGCCCGTCGCCTCGGAGGTCGAGCGGCCGCCAGTCGGCGCCGTCGAGGATCCGGCCGTCCGAGAGGGCTGCGAAGAGCCGGCCGTCGGGCGCGAAGGCGAGCGCGTACGGCATCGCGCCGCCCGGGTCGGCGATCTCCTCCCACGGCTCATCGCCCCGGCGCCGGTAGATCCGGGCCTGCGCGTCGCGGCCGCCGTGTGCAGCGAACGGGCCGGTGCTCGCGCTGACGAACCACACGTCGGCATCCGCCGGATCGGGAGCGACCGACCAGGTGTAGTGGCGATCGCGGCCCTCGTCCGCCGGTCGCCAGATCTCTCCCGAGTCGTCGCTCCAGGCCGAGCCTCCCCCGCCCGCCTCGTACGCGCGGCCGGGCTCGCGCGGGTGCCAGGCGAGCGAGTGGACGTCGCGCTGCGCTCCCGGCCGGTGGTCCTGCCACGACTCGCCGCCGTCAGTCGAGCGCATGAGGCCGCCGAGCTCGATCCCGGCAAGCAGGAGGCCTGCGTCGTGCGGGCTAGGCGCGATCCACCGGACGTGCGACGTCCACGGGCGCGGCGGGAAGCTCCACGTCGACCGTGACGGAAGCTCCAGCAGCGCGTCGAGCGCCCGCCAGGAATCGCCGCCGTCGTCGCTCCGGAAGAGCCGGCTCGGCTCGCAGCCGGCGTAGACCGCGCCGTCGGCGGCGGAGACCGCGAGCGAGAAGACTCCGGGCTCGGGCAACTCGACGTCCTCCCACGTCTCGCCGGCGTCCCGCGTGCGCCTCAGACCCTGCTCGCGCAGCCCGGCGAAGGCGGTGTCCGGGTCCGAGGGGTCGACGGCGAGGCACTGGGCGCCGCTGCCGTCGAGCGAGAGCGTGACGTCCCACGCGCCGTTCACCTCGTCCAGACGCGCGATCGCGTCGCCC
>DASVEW010000036.1:0-25665 GCA_036380355.1 Gaiellaceae bacterium
TGCCCGTTCCGCCCGGGCGCTCCTTTGCAAGGCGGATGCAGGAGCGCCTCGCATGCCGCGCGGCGCGAAACGCCGCCCGGCTCCAGAAGGTCGCGCAAGGTCGTGAGACTTTGCGCGAAGAGCGAGAGCGACCGATCTCAGGCTCGAACGAGCCTGAGATCGGGCAGCGAGCGCCACTTGCCGTCGAGGTCGAACCCGTAGCCGACGAAGAACTCGTCGGGCACCGTGAAGCCGACGTAGCGAACCGGCAGATCCTCCACGAGGCGCCGGTAGGGCCGATCGAGCAGCGCGACCGCGGCGAGCGAGTTCGGCTCCCGCAGGCCGAGCGTCTTGACGAGGAAGTTCAGCGTCATACCGGTGTCCACGACGTCCTCGACGAGCAGGACGTCGCGGCCCTTGACGCTCAGCTCGAGATCCTTCAGGAGCCGGACCCGGCCGCCGCCTCCGCCGTTGCCCTCGTAACCGGCCAGGGCGATGAAGTCGAGGTTGTGGACGATCGGGAGCGCGCGCGACAGGTCGGCGAGGAAGACGACGGCCGTCTTCAGGGACGCGACCAGGATCGGCTCTCGACCCGCGTAGTCCCCGGCGATGGCGGCCCCGAGCTCCTCCACGCGCGCGCGGATGTCCTCGGCGGAGAGGTAGACCTCTCCGATCCGCGGCTCCAGCTCTAGGAGGCCAGATCCAGCCGGTATCGCTGCGCCAGTCGCTCGATGTCTCGACGATAGAAGAGCTTCACGTTCACGTCGGGATACCGCTCGCGCAGCTTTCGCAGCTTGCGGTTCTTGCGCGTGACGAGCGACTGCTTCATCACGGTCAGCTCGACGTAGAGGTTCTGCTCGGGGAGGAAGAAATCGGGGGCGAACGCCTCGACGACCCGGCCGTCGGGCGCCTCCTCCAGGACGAACGTGTGCGGCTCGTACATCCAGGGGATCTCGTAGTAGTCGAGCAGCTTGGCGCACTCGAGCTCGACCTCGTTCGCGAAGCGCGGCTCGCCGTCGCCGCGATATGCCTGGAAATCCGGGACTTTTTCGACCACCCGCGACCCAGAATACCGACGGCCTCGGACACCGCCCCTCTGCGCCCACGCCATACACTTCGACCATGGCGGGCGCCGACGGGTCGAGGATGATCGCCCACATCTCGGACATCCACTGCGGTGGCCCCGACTTCGTGCCGAGCCTGATGGAGCGCGCGGTCGCCGAGATCAACGAGCTGGAGCCGGATCTGATCGTCTGCTCGGGCGACCTGACGACGTTCGGGTTCAAGCAGGAGTACCTGATGGCGCGTGAGTACCTCGACCGCCTGAACTGCGAGCGGCGCGTGGTCATCCCCGGCAACCACGACTCGCGGAACGTCGGTTATCTCCACTTCGAGGAGTTCTTCGGCGACCGCCACTCGGTTTTGCGGATGGACGAGATCACCGTCGTCGCGGTGGACTCGAGCGAGCCCGACCTCGACCACGGGTCGATCGGGCGAGGCCGTTACGCCTGGATCGAGGAGCAGTTCGCGGACTCGGCGGAGTTCCGGATCTTCGTCATGCATCACCACCTGCTTCCGGTGCCCGGCACCGGCCGCGAGCGCAACATCGTCTACGACGCCGGCGACGTGATCGAGTGCCTGCAGGGCGCGGGCGTCGACCTCGTCCTCTCCGGGCACAAGCACGTGCCCTACGCGTGGCGTCTGGAGGACATGTTCGTCGTCAATACAGGCACCGTGTCGTCGATCCGGCTCAGGGGCAACACGAGGCCCTGTTACAACGTGATCGAGGTCCACGGGAAGCACGTGGACGTCTGGCGCAAGTACCCGTTCCACGGATCGGAGCGGATCATCCAGTTCTCGCTCGACACGCGCGCGTTCGAGAAGTACACGGCGCGGATCGAGGGCGAGGTGACGACGAGGTGAGCTTGCTCATGTTCCTGGGGCGGCGCTGGCAAGGGAGGCAAGCCCGAGCCGCGCAAACGCTACGCGTCCTTGAATGGCACGGACAGGCGGCTCGGGCCAAGCATCGCGCCGCCAGCGTCGTCAGCCTTCGGCGGAGCGGCGAAAGCGACCTTGCGGTCGCCGGAAATGAGTTCCGGCTCCCTTGGCCGGGCGGGAGCCGAAGGCGGCCAGGGACATGAGGGCGCTCGCGTTGATCGACGGCGAGCACTATGCGCCGGTGGTGCGCGACGCGCTCGCCGAGATCCCGCATGACATCGTCGGAGCGCTCCTCGTCGGCGGGACGGAGAAGCTGCTTGGAGGCGACGACTACGGCGTGCCCGTCGTGCACGACTTCGACGAGGCGATCGAGCGGTTCGAGCCGGAGGTCGCCGTCGACATCTCGGACGAGCCGGTGCTCGGCCCGCGCGAGCGCTTCCGCCTCGCCGGCCGCTTCCTCGCGCGGGGTGTGGCCTACGAGGGGGCCGACTTCTCGCTGCGGGTGCCGCACTACGAGCCGTTCGAGCTGCCGTCCCTCGCCGTGATCGGGACGGGCAAGCGGCTCGGCAAGACGGCAGTCACCGGCTACGTCGCTCGCCTGCTCGCCGACGACCGTGACCTCGTCGTCGTCTCGATGGGGCGCGGCGGCCCCGCCGAGCCGCAGGTCGCAGACCTTCGTCCGACCCTCGAGGATCTCCTGGAGCTGTCACGCGGCGGCTCGCACGCGGCCTCGGACTACCTCGAGACCGCGGCGCTCTCCGGGGTTCCGACGATCGGCTGCCGGCGGGCCGGCGGCGGGCTGGCAGGCGTCCCGTGGACGAGCAACGTCGCCGAGGGCGTCGAGAAGGCGCTCGGCCGGGAGCCGGACTTCGTGATCTTCGACGGAAGCGGCGCGGCCGTGCCTCCGGTCGCGGCCCGGAGGCGCGTCCTCGTCGTGGGAGCCAACCAGCCGCCGGAGCTCGCGGTCGGCTACCTGAACGCCTACCGGATCCTGATCTCCGACCTCGTCGTCCTGACCATGGCCGAGGAGGGGAGCCGCCACGCCGAGCTCGCGGATGCGATCCGCGAGGTGAAGGACGTTCCGGTCGTCGCGACCGTGCTCCGCCCGCGCCCGATCGAGCCGATCGCCGGCAAGCGTGTCGCCTTCTTCACGACGGCCGAGCCGTCCGCCGCGGCGCTTCTCGAGCGACATCTTCGCGACGAGCACGGAGCGGCCCAGGTCAGCGTCTCCTGCAACCTCTCGCGGCGGAAGGCGCTCCGGGAGGACATCCGGGGCGCCGACGCCGACCTGTTCCTCGTGGAGATCAAGGCGGCCGCGATCGACGTCGTCGCCGAAGCCGCGGCCGAGCGTGGAGTTCCGGTGGTCTTCGCGGACAACGGCGTCGTCCCGCTCGAGGGCCAGCCGAATCTGGACGACGAGCTCCGCGCCGTCGCGGGAATCGCCGAAGGCGAGCCGGTGGCCTGATGCCCGAGCGCCGCCATACCGACCCCCTTCATCTCGGGACCGACGAGCAGCCGTACTCGAAGGGGTTGATGGCGCGCGCGCTGATGCGCACCGGGCTCGGCGTGACGCCCGCCTACGAGGTGGCGCGGAGGATCGAGCAGGACCTGGCGTCCAGCGGCAAGCAGACCGCAGACTTCCAGCGGATCCAGGAGCTCGCAGTCGACGTCATGGGCGAGGAGGACGGTGGGCTCGCGATCACGCGGCTCCGCCGGTACCGGGATCTCGACGAGCTCGACCTGCCGCTCATCATCCTCATCGGCGGCGCCACCGGCACCGGCAAGTCCACTGTTGCCGCGGAGGTGGCGTACCGGCTCGGGATCACTCGCGTGACGTCCACCGACTTCGTCCGGCAGACCATGCGGGCGCTCTTCACTCCCGAGTTCCTGCCGGCGATCCACTACTCGAGCTTCGACGCAGGCCGGGCGCTGCCGAGCGCGCAGGAGGAGGAGGTCGACCCGCTTCTCCACGGCTTCCTCGAGCAGACGCGCCACGTCCTCGTGGGCGTTCAGGCGGCAATCGAGCGGTCGCTCGAGGAGGGCTGGTCGATGGTGATCGAGGGCGTCCACCTCGTTCCGGGAATGCTCCCGCGGATGGTCGAGAACGCGCTCGTGGTCGAATGCGTGATCACGATCGGGAACGAGGAGACGCACGCCGGGCACTTCTGGATCCGCGACATCGCCTCGGAGGGCATCCGGCCCCTCGACAAGTACCTCGAACGCCTGGGCGACATCCGCTATCTCCAGGACTACATCGTCGAGCGGGC
This sequence comes from Gaiellaceae bacterium, assembly GCA_036380355.1. GTDB lineage: Bacteria > Actinomycetota > Thermoleophilia > Gaiellales > Gaiellaceae > JACDAN01. Next base: position 4,185 of record DASVEW010000036.1, read on the forward strand.
CCAGGTCGAGGGTGTGCCTGTGCTCGAGAACTCCGAGCGCGAGAAGGCGATCGGTGCGGTCATAGAGCTCGTGCTCATGGCCGCGGATCGGGTACAGGAGGTTTCGCAGTGACCGACGTGGCAGCGCGGACGACCGATGCCGGTGTGGAGGGGCAGGGCACGATTCGGACCTGTCTCTGCGAGGCCTTCGCGCGAGGCACCGAGCGCGCCGCGCTGGCGAGCGCCCGCTGGCTCGGCCGGGCCGACGAGGTGGCGGCCCAGGAGGCGGCGACCTCGGGGATGCTCGAGGCCCTGCAGCAGCTTCCGATCGACGGAACGGTCGTCATCGGCGCTGCCGGCGACGCGGAGCGGCTCCAGACCGGCGAGAAGCTCGGTGCGGGTGGCGAGGAGGTCGAGCTCGCGGTCGACCCGCTCGAGGGAAGCGGCATCGTCGCCCGTGGAGGCAGCGGCGCGATGTCGATGATCGCGGTCGGCGATCCCGGGTCGCTGCAGACGCTCCCGGACATGTACATGCGGAAGATGGCAGTCGGCCCGGTCGCCCGCGGCCACATCGACCTCCACCAGCCGGTCGGCAAGAACATCGAGGCGATCGCGGAGGCGTTCGGCCGGCGTGTGGGGGACATCACGACGATCGTCCTGGAGCGGCCGCGCCACCACGATCTGATCGAAGAGATTCGCGCGGCCGGCGCCCGGATCAAGCTGATCCAGGACGGCGACGTCACCGCGTCGATCTCCGCGGCGATCCGCGGCACGAACGACCATCTCGCGGTCGGCATCGGCGGCACGCGGCAGGCCGTCCTTGCCGCCGCGGCGCTCCGCTGCCTGGGCGGCGAGCAACAGGCGCAGCTCTGGCCGGTCTCGCGGAGGGAGATCGACGAGGCGCGCGAGCAGGGGATCGACGACGTGGAGCGGATCTTCACGACCGAGGATCTCGCCCCGAAAGAGGCGATCGTCTGCGCCACCGGCGTCTCCAACAGCGACCTGCTCCGCGGCGTCCGCTTCCGCGCGGACAGCGCCTGGACGCACACGCTCGTGATGTGCACCAGATGCAACTGGGTGCGCTTCACGGAGGGAATCCACTTCTTCCAGCGCGAGCGCCGCGAGGAAGTCCGCCTGCCCGGCTTCTAGCGTCGCCGCTTCGCGGCTCGCTTTTGCGGAAAGTCTCGCGACTTTCCGCGACCCTTCGGAAGCCGGGCGGCGCTCTGGCGCCGCGCGGCGCGCACGCTCGCCAACGGGCAGGAGGGGCTTCGAGCGAAACGGGCCAAGCCCGTTTCGCGGCGCGCACGCTCGCGAGCCGGGTGGGGCCCTCAATCGTCACGCTTTCGGCACAAATTGCCCTTGACACCGAACGGTGTCTGACACCGGGGCGCTACGCTTGGCTCGTGGCAACGAGAGACGACGTCGTCGAGGCGCTCCGGCAAGTGGAGGATCCCGAGCTCGGGATGGACATTGTCGATCTCGGGCTCATGTACGACGTCGAGGTCGAAGGCCCCAAGGTGAAGGTGATCTACACGCTGACGTCGATGGGTTGCCCCGTCGGGCCGATGATCGACGAGCAGATCAACGAGGTCACCCGCCAGGTTCCCGGCGTCGATGAGGTCGAGACCGAGCTGACCTGGGACCCGCCCTGGTCGCCGGAGAAGATGTCCGACGACGCCAAGTTCATCCTCGGCTTCGGCTAGCCGGCCCTGGCCGGCTGCGAGCGGAGGTTCGGGCGCCGATGAGGCCGCTGATCGGGATCACCTCGTACGCGGAGGAGATCCGCTGGGGCGTCTGGACGGAGGAGGCCGTGTGCGTCCCGCTCTCCTACGTGCGGGCCGTCGAGCACGCAGGCGGCCGCCCGCTCGTCGTCCCGCCGGTCCAGGAGGGCGTCGAGGGGACGCTCGACGCGCTCGACGGATTGCTTCTCTCCGGCGGCACCGACCTGAACCCGGAGCTCTACGGCGCCGAGCGGCACCCCGAGACCGACATTCCGCGCGAGGAGCGCGACCGCGCCGAGCTGGCGCTGCTCGAGGCGGCGCTCGACCGTGACATGCCGGTGCTCGCGATCTGCCGCGGCTCGCAGCTCCTGAACGTCGCGCGGGGCGGTGACCTCGTCCAGCATCTCCCCGAGGCAGTCGGTCACGAGCGGCACAAGCATCGGCCCGGCGCGTTCTCCGACCACTCCGTGCAGCTCGCGCCCGACAGCAGGCTGGGCGGGCTCCTGGGCGAGCACGCTCCCGTAAAGTCGCACCATCATCAGGGCATGGGGCGGATCGGGGACGGCCTGCGGGAGGTCGCCTGGGCCGAGGACGGCGTCGTCGAAGGGCTCGAGGACCCCGGCAAGCGCTTCGCCCTCGGCGTCCTCTGGCACCCGGAGGAGGGCGAGGACTTCGCGCTCTTCAAGGGTCTCGTCGACGAGGCTCGCCGCTACCGGGAGGCGCTCACGGGATCGTGAGCACGATCTTCCCGAAGTGGTCGCCCGACTCCATGCGCTCGTGGGCGGCGCGCGCTTCGGCCATCGGGTAGACCGAGTCCACCACCGGTTTGGCCCTGCCGCTCTTCACGAGCTCGAAGGCGCCCTCGAAGTCCTCCTTCGTCCCCATCGTCGAGCCGAGGATCGTGAGCTGCTTCCACCAGATCCGGTGGAGCGCCGCCTTCGGGTTCGGCCCCGTCGTCGCGCCGCAGACGGCGATCCGCCCGTGCGGCCGCACCGCCTGGAGGGAGGTCTGCCAGGTCGCCTCGCCGACGTGCTCGATCACGATGTCCGCGCCGGGGCCGCCCGTCGCCTCCTTGACGGTCTCGAGGACGTCGCCGGAGGCATGGTTGACCACGGCCTCCGCGCCGAGCCCGCGCGCCAGCTCGAGCTTCGCGTCGCTCGATGAGGTCGCGATGACACGTGCGCCGAGCGCTCTTGCGATTACGAGCGCGGCGGTCCCGATCCCGCTCCCTGCACCCCAGACGAGCACCCATTCGCCCGGCTGGAGTGCGGCCCGCGTCACGAGCATCCGGTAGACGGTCTCGAAGACGAGCGGGAAGGCCGCCGCCTCCTCGAACGAGAGGTCGTCGGGAATGGGGTAGACGTTGGCCGCCGGCACCGCGATCAGCTCGGCGTGCGTCCCGTCCATGTGCTCGCCTACCACGCTGATCCGGTCGCCGTGCTCGATGCCGGGGTTGATGACGACGCGACGGCCCTCGGGATCGATGCCTGCGCCGTCGGCGCCGAGGATCCGCGGCTTCGGCACCGAGGGCAGGCCGGCGCGCACCCAGAGATCGAGACGGTTGAGGGCTGCCGCCCGAAGCTGGATCAACACCTCGCCGGGCGCGGGCTCCGGGTCGGGCGCGTCCTCGTAGCGGAGGACCTCGGGGCCGCCGTCCTCGTGGATCCGGATCGCCTTCACGGCGCGGGATCGTAGGCACAATCAGCGGCATGACCGCTCAGGAGCTGGAGCGGCTCGCCGAGGAACTGGGCATCGACGCCGTCGGGGCGGCGCCGGCGGAGCCCTACGTCGACACCGAGCGCCACATCGCAGACCGAAAAGAGCGAGGCCTCTTCGCCGACCTCAAGTTCACGATGGCCCGTCCCGAGGTGTCGTGCCACCCGGAGACCCTTCTTCCGAGCGCGAGGACGGTCATCTCCGCCGCCCTCTGCTACTACGCCGACGGCCCGGAGCCCGGACCGGGAGAAGGGCGCCTCCCGCGCTACACATGGACCGACGCCTATGCCGCCCTCCGGGAGCGGCTCGACGAGCTCGGGCGCCGGCTCGGCGGCGAGTACCGCGTCCTGGTGGACGCGAACCAGCACGTCGACCGCGAGGGCGCCGCCCGCTCGGGCGTCGGGTTCTACGGCAAGAACACGATGCTGATCACGCGCAGGCACGGATCGTGGGTCGTCCTCGGGACGCTCGTGACCACCGCCGAGCTCGAGCCGACGCCGCCGCTCGGCCTGGACTGCGGCTCGTGCCGCCTCTGCATCGACGCCTGCCCGACGAACGCGCTCGACGAGCCCGGTGTGCTGGACACGAACCGGTGCCTTTCGTACTGGACCCAGTCCAGGCACACGATCCCGGAGCCCGTTCGCGACGCGCTCGGCGACCGCGTCTACGGCTGCGACATCTGCCAGGACGTCTGCCCCTGGAACCGCGGCGTGGAGAAGCGCCGCACGGCGCCGGCGCCGGAGAGCGCCGAGCCGTTGGTCTCGCTCGTCGACTGGCTCGAGGCAGAGGACGCGGATCTCCGCCGCCGCTACGAGCGGCTCTTCGTTCCCCGCAACGACCCGCGGTACCTCCGCCGGAACGCCCTCGTCGCGCTCGGCAACAACGGCCTCGCCGAGCACCGGCAGCATGCCGAGCGCTACGCCGAATCGGACGACGAACTGCTCCGCGAACACGCCGAGTGGGCTCTCTCGCGCCTGGCCAGCAGTCAGAATTCGTAACCGCGTGAGCCAGGACGCGAGACGACCCTCCCGGACCGAGGTCTGGATGGCCTGGGTGCGGCTGCTCGCCGTGCCCTTCGCGGTGCTCGAGGTGGGCGTGCTCAAGAGCGACTATCCGCCGGGCTACGAGCGGTGGGCGTGGGCGGTCACGGCGCTGCTCGCCGTTGGCGCCGTCACGCTGCTCTGGCTCGCGTACCGCGTGCCGTCGAGAAGCGCCTGGCGGCGGATCGGCTTCGCCGCGCTCCTCCTCGACTCGGTCGTCGTCTACGGCTACGTCCTCGTCTACTCGTTCGAGCCCGGGACGCCCATCAGACAGCTCGTGTTCATCCCGCTGATCGAGGCGGCGCTGCGGTACGGCCTCGTGGGCGGCCTCGTCGTCCCGGTGGTCTCGGCCGTGGTGCTCGCCTTCGCGGAGTGGTGGCGCGAGGAGCACTTTGCGCCGCTCGAGTTCGACGTCGACCGGATCACGTTCCCGGTGGGCATCCAGCTGATCCTCGGCGCCGTCGTCGGGTCGCTCGTGAACCGCCTCCGCGCGGAGCGTGCCGGGGCCGCGGCACGTGCGGCCGAGGCCGAGGCGCTGCGCGACGAGCTGGGCCGGCGCGCCGACCTCCTCGACGCCACGAACCGTGCCGCCAGGGCCCTGGGATCCTCGCTCGACCTCGAGCAGGCGTTCGCGGCGTTCATCCGCGAGCTGCGTGGCCTCGTCGCGTTCGAGCGAACCGCGATCGTCCTCCTCGAGGACGGGCACATCCGCGTCTTCGCCGCTGCAGGGGAGGCCGTGGAGAAGGTCTTCCCGCCCGGAAGCGTGCTCTCGGTCGCCGGCTCGGTCGTGGAGGACGTCGTCGCCGGCGGGCAGACGATCTATCGGCCGGACATGTCCGAGCCGCGCTACGCCGAGGAGGCCGACTTCCTGGCGCTCGGGCTTCGCTCGCGCGTCGTGGCGCCGCTGCTCTCCGGCGCCGAGACGATCGGCGCGATCTCGGTCGTCCGGCGGGAGCCAGGCGCGTTCAGCGACGGCGAGATCGAGCTCCTGAGCGTTCTCGGACGGCTCGTGGGCAGCGCCGTCCAGAACATCCGGGCCTACGAGGCCGAGCGGACGACCGTGGAGGAGCTGCGGAAGCTCTCGGCGCTCCGCGCCGATTTCGTCTCGCTCGTGTCGCACGAGCTCCGGAGCCCGATGGCGTCCGTGATCGGCTCCGCAAGGACGCTCGAGCAGCGCTGGCGGGAGCTCACGCCGGAGCAGCGCGAGTCGTTCCTCGCGCTCATCGCCCACGAGACTTCACGGCTCGCCGAGCTGATCGGCGACGTGCTGGATACGTCGCGGATCGAGGCGGGCACTTTCAGCTACTCGTTCGGCGACGTCGACCTCGGGCAGCTCGTCCGCGACTCGGCCGCGGCCGCCGAGCACGCGCAGGACGAGGTCGCGGTGAGGGCCGTGGTGCGCGGGCCGCTGCCGGCCGTCCGCGGCGACCGCGACCGCCTCAGACAGGTGCTCGTGAACCTGATCGACAACGCCGTGAAGTACTCGCCGCCGGGCGACGAGGTCCACGTCCGGGCCGAAAGCCTGAACGGCAGAGTCGTGATCGAGGTCCGCGACCGGGGGCCCGGAATCTCGCCGGAGCACCAGCGGGTCATCTTCGAGAAGTTCGGCCGCGTGAACGTGGGGGAGCACGCAAAGCCCGGGACGGGCCTAGGGCTCTTCATCGCGCGCTCGATCGCCGAGGCGCACGGCGGCGCGCTCGAGGTGAGATCCGCGCCGGGCCGTGGAGCGACGTTCCGGCTCTCGCTGCCCGTGTGATAGCACGGCGCCTCCGTAGTGATATCGTCCTGAAGGTCTCGAAAAGGGCTTGAACAAGCCAAAAATTGACCCTTGACGGGACGTGAGTCCTCCGACTTCAATGCGGCCTCGTGGCTCGTTCCCGGATCGGTTCCTTCGCCGCTCTCGCGGTGCTCGTGCTCGGCGTCGCTGCCGCCTGTGGCGGCGGTTCCGCCGCAGGATCCGACTCGATCCGTTTCCTGATCTTCGGGGACCCCGCCGAGATCAACGCCTACCGCACGCTGATCACTGCCTTCAACAAGGAGGAGCCGGACATCGGCGTGCAGCTCGTCGAGGCGAGCGACCGCGAGGACCTCATCGCCCGTCTGTCCACGTCCCTCGCCGGCGGGTCCCCGCCGGACCTCTTCCTCATGAACTACCGCTTCTACGGCCAGTTCGCCGCCCGCGGCGCGCTCGAGCCGCTGGGTCCCTACCTGGAGCGGTCGGACGTGTTCGACGAGGCCGGCTTCTACCCGGAGGCTCTCGACGCGTTCCGGTGGAACGGCGAGCTCACCTGCCTACCGCAGAACATCTCGAGCCTCGTCGTCTACTACAACCGCGACCTTTTCAGGCGCTTCGGTGTCGCGCCGCCGCGGGACGGCATGCAGTGGATCGAGTTCGTCTTCAAGGCCCAGCAGCTGACGCGGGACCGGAACGGGCAGACGGTCCGCGGTGCCGATCCCGACCTCCCGATGGCGAACACGGCGCCGGCCGCCATCTTCGGGCTGGGGATCGAGCCGTCGATCATCCGGTTGGCGCCGTTCGTCTGGTCGAACGGTGGTCGGATCGTCGACGACACCGACGAGCCGACCGGCTTCACCTTCGAGGAGCTCGAGGCGAACCAGGTTGTCCATTCCTTCTTCCAGCTCCGCACCCTCCACGGCGTCGTGCCGACGGACGCGGAGGTCGAGGCCGAGGACGACGAAAGCCGTTTCGTGAACGGCCGGCTGGCCATGCTGCTCGACTCCAGACGCGCAGTGCCGAGCCTGCGGGAGGCGGCCGACTTCGATTGGGACGTGGTCTCGCTGCCGTTCTTCCGCGAGCCGGCGAACATCCTCCATTCGGACGCGTACTGCATGACGAGGGCGTCGGGCGCGAAGGACGCCGCCTGGCGCTTCGTCGAGTACGCGCTCGGACCCGAGGGCGCAGCGGTCGTCGCCCGAACGGGCCGGACTGTGCCGTCGCTCCGTGCGGTCGCGGAGTCGGACGCGTTTCTCGACCCGACCAAGAGGCCAAAGAACTCGCGTGTCTTCCTCGACGCGATCGAGACGATCCAGCACCTCCCGACGGTCTCCACGTGGCCGGAGATCGAGGACGTGACGAACGGCATCCTCGAGAACGGGATGTACCTCGGTCAGGCGATCGACGAGGTGGTCGCCGACGTGGACGAGAAGACGCGGCCGCTCTTCGAGCGCGCCGAGCGTTGAGGCTCGCGCGCAGGTGAGGGCCGGCGACCGCAGGTGGGGAGGCTGGAGGCAGCCGGCCGCGATCGCGGTGGCCGTCGCCTTCCTGCTTCCGCTCTGGTTCATGGTCAGCGGATCGCTGCGGGAGCCCGGGCAACCGCCGCCGCGCGCGCCCGAGGTGATCCCGAGACCGCTCTCGACCACCAGCTACGAGCGGGCCTTCGACCTCGTCGACCTCGGGCGCCATACCGTGAACTCGCTGCTGGTGGCGGCGCTGACCGTGCCGCTCGCGGTGCTCGTCGCCTCGCTGGCGGGCTTCGCGCTGGTGCTCGTGGCCGGGCGGGCGCGTGCGCTCCTCGTCGGCCTCTCCTTCGCCGCGCTGATGATCCCGGTCACCGCGCTCCTCGTCCCGCGCTTCACGATGTTCCGCTGGCTCGGCCTGACCGACACCTGGGTGCCGCTCGTCGCTCCGGCGCTGCTCGGCCTGTCCCCCTTCTACGTGCTGCTCTTCTACTGGAGCTTCCGGCGCCTGCCGCCCGAGCTGCTGGAGGCCGCGCGGCTCGAGGGGATGAAGCCGTTCGCGATGTGGCGGAGGGTCGCCATGCCGCTCGTCCGCCCCGTGACGATCGCCATCGCCCTCCTCGCGTTCATCGCTTCGTGGGGGAACTTCCTCGAGCCGCTGATCTACCTCTTCGACCCCGACCTCTACACGCTCCCCCTCGGCCTGCGGTCGCTGGAGACGCTCGACCGCACGAACTACCCGGTGCTGCTCGCCGGCGCGGTCGCCGCCACGGCGCCCGTCGTGCTGGCGTTCGCGATCGCGCAGCGGTACTTCCTCCACGAGGACCGTGGCGCGGGGTGGCTGGGCCGATGAGCCGGATCGAGCTCGAGACGGTCCGCAAGCGGTTCGGCGAAACGGCGGCGCTCGACGGCGTCGACCTCGAGGCAAGGGAGGGCGAGCTGCTCGTCGTCGTGGGCCCGTCGGGCTGCGGCAAGAGCACGCTCCTGCGCTGCGTCGCAGGGCTCGAGGCGGTCGACGAGGGCGCGATCCGGATCGGCGATCGGGAGGTCACGAGGCTCAGGCCGGCGGCGCGCAACGTCTCGATGGTCTTCCAGAGCTACGCGCTCTTCCCGCACCTGACCGTCAGGGAGAACATCGCCTTCGGGCTGGTCGTCCGGGAGGAGCCGAAGCAGGTGGTCCTCGAGCGCGTCGCGGAGGCGTCGGCGCTCGTCGGCGTCGGGGACTTCCTCGAGCGGCGGCCCTACGAGCTCTCCGGCGGCGAGCGCCAGCGGGTCGCGCTCGCGCGGGCCCTCGTCCGCCGGCCGGACGCATTCCTCCTCGACGAGCCGCTGTCGAACCTCGACGCGGGCACGCGCGTGCAGATGCGGACGGAGCTGCGCCGCCTCCACCGGGAGATCGGGTCGACGATGGTGCACGTCACGCACGACCAGGTCGAGGCGCTGACGCTCGGTGACAGGATCGCCGTGCTCGACGCGGGGCGCCTTCGCCAGGTGGGGACGCCGGACGAGGTGTACTCGCGGCCGCGCGACCTGTTCGTCGCACGGTTCCTCGGCACGCCGGCGATGAACGTGCTCACATCGGAGGCCGCCAGCCCGTTCCTCCAGATCCCCGAAGGGACCGTTCTCGGCGTCCGGCCGGAGCACGTCCGCATCACGACGGACGGCGTTCCTGCCAAGGTCGACATCGTCGAGGTCGCAGGCAGCGACGCCTTCGTCCATCTCGACCGCGGGCTCGTGGGCCGTGTGTCGGCCGACGCCCGGCCGGCGGAGGGGGCGGAGGTCGGCATCGCCTTCGAACGCGAGGCGACCCACCTCTTCGACGAGGCCACGGGCGAGCGGGTGGACCGGCCGTGAGCGAGCGGCGGCAGCTCGTCCTCATGCTGGCGCCGTACGCGTTCGGCGTCTCGGCGCTGATCGCGCTTCCGGCCCTCGTGACCTTCGGGCTCGCGTTCACGGAGTACGACCTGATCCGGTCGCCGGAGCTCAACGGCTTCGAGAACTTCCGCCGGCTGGCGGAGGACGACGTCTTCGGGATCGCGCTGAAGAACTCCCTCGTCTTCGCGGCGATCGCGGTGCCGCTGCGGCTCGCTGCCGCGCTCGGCCTCGCCCTGCTCCTCCACCGCCGCTTCACGGGAGTCGGTGCCTACCGCTCGACGGCCGTCCTCCCGACGGTCATCCCCGACATCGCGTACGGGCTCGTCTGGCTCTGGCTCTTCAACCCGCTCTACGGGCCGATCAACCTGCTCCTCCGGTGGCACGGCGACAGCCCGACCACGACGGCGTGGGGCGTCCAGCCGCCGCAGTGGCTGACCCACCCGAACGACGCCAGGGCGGCGATCATCATCATGAGCCTGTTCACGATCGGGGAGGGGTTCGTGATCCTCCTCGTGACCCGGCAGGGCCTGCCCTCGGAGCTCTACGAGCTCGCCGCGCTCGAGGATGCGACGGCGTGGGGGATCTTCCGGCGGATCACGCTGCCGCTGATGGCTCCGATCCTGCTCCTGCTTCTCGCTCGGGACACGATCTTCAGCCTGCAGTGGACCTTCGTTCCCGCCCTGGTCGTGACGGAGGGCGGGCCGCCGCCCTACTCGACGACGTACGTGCCGCTGTTCGTCTACCGGAACGCGTTCGAGTACCTGCAGTACGGCTACGCGGCCGCGGCGACGCTGGTCATGTTCGTGCTCACCGCGCTGATCGTCTGGCTGCAGTGGCGCATCGTTCGCCGCTGGCGCAAGGGCTTCGCGGTCGGCTAGCCCTCAGCTGCGCGCTGCCGCAGTCACACGTGACACGCCCAGCTCGCGCGCCAGCTCCCTGGCGCGGGACGCGACGCGCTTCCGCAGGTCGGGCTCGAGCACGACCGCCTCGCCGCGGAACGAGAGGATCTCGCCGACGAGCCACTCCTCGCCGGCGGTCGTCTCCCTGACGGCCGACCCGTCGGCGAGCGGCGTTGCGCCCCGCTCGACCTCCCAGCGGGCGACCTGGGGCGAGTACCAGATCCGCACGGGGCGGGTGCCCAGGAACTCGTTGGGCTCGAAGCCCTCGCGCGGCACGAAGCGCTCGCGGAGCTTCTTCGCGCTGCGGATCCGGTCGAGGCGGAAGCTCCGCTCGCCGTCCCTGTCGCGGTCCCACGTATGGACGTACCAGTGCGGCAGCCGGCGCTCGAGTCGATAGGGCTCGACCGTACGGGTCGTCGAGTCCTTGTCGCCCTCCTTCAGGTGCTCGATCTCGACCAGCCGGCGCTTGCCGATGGCGTCGCTGAACGTGGTCACGAGATCGACCTCGGAGCGTGACACGTCGGGCTGCGGGGTCTGGGCGAGGTCGAACTCGCCGAACGTCTCCTCGAGCTTCTTGCGGACGCGGTCGAGCGGCGTGTGCGCGTCGGCGGCGATCATCGGCCCGACGAACTCGAGCGCGAGCCGGATCGCGCGGGCCTCGAGCGGTGTCAGCCGGGGAGGCGCGCGGAACGTGTCGCCGAAGAGCTCCTTGTCGACGTGCACGTGGTCGTTGCGGAGCTCGGCGTAGACGGCGTAGCAGCCGCCGCCGAAGTTGACGAGGTTGAGCAGGGACAGATGCTCCTCGAGCGCCTCGGGCGGGATCCGGAAGCGCTCGCTCAGCTCAGCGGCCGGGATGTCGGCGCTCGTGTCCTCGCCGCAGCGGTCGAGGAGGTACGCGAGCAGGGCCTGGAGCAGGCCGAAGCGCTCGGGCGCCACCGGCGAGCCGGGCCGCTCGAGCGGCTCGTGCTCTTCCTGCTTCGCCTCCTTCGCGAGCACCGGCGGCTCGGCCTCGTGGCGCTCGCGCGCGAGCTCGAGCGCCGCCTTCACCTCGCGCCGCAGCTCCGGCGGTGAGACCGGGACCGCCCGGCCGTCCTGGCGGAGGATCCAGCGGACGAGCGGCTCGAGGCTCGCGTACTGCGTGACGAAGACGCCGTCCGCGATGCGCCCGGCCCGGCCGTAGACCCGCTCCACCCACCACGCCGTGTCGCCGCCGACCTCGACGCTCGCCTCGCCGACGGGATCGCCGATCTGCCAGTGGGCGCGACCGCGGTGCGCCTCGACCTCGAAGTCCTCCGGGAGCCGGAAGTCGCGCTCCCTCCGCGTGGCGAGGCGGATCTCGCCGCGGATGCGCGACACGCGGAACGTCCGGATCGCCTCACGGTCGTGATCCCGCCCGATGACATACCAGCGGCCCGCGTCGAGGAGCAGCGCGTAGGGGTCGACGGTCCGCTCGTGCTCCTCGTCGCGCGAGATCGCCCGGTAGCTGAACTTGACCGTGCGCTGCTTCGAGATCGCGCCCTCGAGCTTGGCGAGCCGGCCCGGCGTCTCGGGCGAGTAGTCGACCTCACGGATCTGGACGCGGTCCGCGGCGCCGCTCGGCGGCCGCTCGAAGGCCGGGCGGCCGAGCGCGAGGTTTTGGAGCGCCAGCCGCAGCGGCTCGGCGTAGGCGAACCGCCCCTCGAGCAGGAAGAAGGCCGTCTGGAGCGCCGCCAGCTCCTCGTCGTTCAGCTGCAGCTCGCCGAGGAAGTAGCGCTCCGAGCGGAGCGTGTAGAGCTCCTCGCCGGTGAACTCGTCGCGCTGGGAGTCGAGCGGCACACCGAGGGCGAGCAGCTCGGCCCGGTCGGAGTAGAAGCGCCGCGCGAACGCCTCGTCCGACATCTCCGAGTAGCCCTCGACGTTTCCCTTCACGTCCCGGGCGGTGAGCGCGCGCCTCTCCGCCATGAGGAACGCGACGAGCGAGAGCTGGCGGATCAGCTTGTCGGTGTCGTGGGACACGAGGCGGCCTATTCTTGCCGATCGCGAAGCGTCCAGCGCTCACCCGGGCAAACCGCGCCGTGCGCGCTTCGTCCGCGACGCCAGGCCGGCGCCTCCTGTTGTCGTTCGAGGCAAGTTCGGGGCCGACTTTGTAACAGCGGGCCAAACTCGTTATGCTCCGCGCGGTACGGCGGTGAAGAAGCTGTTAAAGCGCGCTTAACAGACGTTTGCGGGTGCTTAATCGAGGAGCTGCTACTTAGATATGGACGCCCAGAAGCTCGTAATTGAAAGCCGCATGTATCAATACTCACGGGCGATATATCGCTCGATCAAAGATCTCATCGACCCGCACGTCTCGAGGGAAACGCAGCTCGAGTACCGCCGGGAGGTGCTCGCGGCGTGCGAGGACACGATGGAGCGCCTCGCGCGCGACCCGCTCTACTTCTCGAAGCCGGAGCGCGCGCTCTTCCAGGATATCCGGCGTTACTTCCCGATCAGGGCACAGGCCCAGGTCGCGTGGGCGGTCGAGGAAGGCGTCGCCGCGGCGGTGGCGTTCATCACGGAGCAGATCGAGGCGGGGGCGTTCGACGGCGGCGTGCCGCGCTGCCGGGCCACGACGCGCAAGGGCAAGCCGTGCCAGCGCACGCCGCTCCCCGAGCGCGAGTACTGCCCGAGCCATCAGCATCTCGCCGACGCGGCCGCCTGATTCGCTGAAAGTCTCACGACTTTCAGCGACGCTTTGAAGCCGGGCGACGCTTTCGCGTCGCGCGGCCCAGAGGACTCTCGTTCCTCCTTGACCTTGCTGCCGCAGTGGAAGGAACGGGCAAAGCCCGTTCCTCGGCGGATCAGGAGGTCACCCTCCGTGCATATGCATTCTCGTACCCAGCCTCGGCGGCCTCGGAGACTGCGTCCTGCGCGGCGCCGATCGTCGGGTAGACGCCGCTGAAGACGACGAAGTAGCCCGGATGGAGGCTGGCGTACTCGGAGGACTCGAGGACGCCGACCTCGCTCAGCCCGGCGCGGATCGCCTCGCGAGCCCGCCCGACTGCTGCCGGCCTGCCTGCCGAGGTCGGGAGAGACAGGAGTACGAGAGTCCACGCATTCCGCCGCTGCGGCCACTCGATCAGAGCGCGCCCGGCTGGGCGCGGGCGAGGGGCGGTCGTCGTCGGCCGCGTCTGGGTCGGCACGGTGGCCGCGGGCCCCGTCGTCGGGACGCCGGCGGTCGTCGCCACCGTCGGAAGCGGGGCGGTGTCGCCGACGACGGTCGTGCCGGCGGCGCTGCTCGCGTCCCGCGTCGACCAGATCGCGCCGGCGGCCGCGATCGCCGCAACGACGAGCGCGAGGAGCGACGGCCAGACCCAGTCGCCGGGGTACCAGCGGAGCCGCCGCCGCCAGCCGCTCGCCAGGGCGGGCACGACGCCGCCCCCGCGGACACGGAGGCCGCACTCGACGCAGTACTCCTGGAGCGGCTCGACCGCGGCGCCGCAGCGCGGGCACTCGGTCTCGGCCTGGCTCACGATTCCCGTCCGCCGGCCGCCGGCAGCGCGTCGACCGGCTCGCCGGGTTCGGTGTCCTCGGGGACCTCGGGCGCAAGCTCGACGGGCGTGCCGCAGCTGCCGCAGAATCGGACGTCGGCGGGAAGCGGGGAGCCGCAGCGGGCGCAGGCGACCACGGGCCGCGGCCCGGCCGGGCGCCCGCAGTTCTGGCAGAAGTGGGCGCCCCACGGGATCGGCGCGCCGCACTCGCAGCGCGGCCCGCGGCTCGTCGCGGTCGAGAGCAGCGTGTCGATCTCGTCGATGCGGTCGTCCAGCGACACCAGCGTCCGGCACCGGTCGGTCACGAGCTCGACCCGAAACCGGTCGAGCCGGAACATCTCGTAGACGATGCCTCCGAGGTCGCGGACGAGCTGCTCGCGCTCGCGGACGAGGGCGCGGCGCTCGCGCTTCAGCGCGCCGGGCGTGGATGAGCGTCGGCGCGCCGTCCCCGCCGCGCGGGAACGGCCGAACGGCCACAGTCCTGCCATCTTGCGTCGAATCTAGCGAACGACGATGAGCGCTAGGCCGCCGGCGGAGGCGGAGGCGGTGGAGCGGGCTCGGCGCGGATGAACCCGATCAGCCACACGACGAAGAGCACGAGGCCGATCGCCGCGACGATGAAGCCGAAGAAGCCCAGGAAGAGGATGAGCAGGAGACCGGCCAGGACGATCGCGATTGCCGTAGCGAGCATGTGAGGTTCCTTCCCCTCCGGGTTGCCTGGAAACGTGTCTAGAGGTCGATCACCACGACGCGCTCGTCCGTGAGCTCGCGGACCGCGTACTCCGGGCCTTCCTTCGTGTTGCCGGACTCCTTGACGCCGCCGTACGGCATCTGGTCGGCGCGGAACGTCGGCGCCTCGTTGACCGTGATCCCGCCGAACTCGAGCTCGTGCGCGGCCTTCATCGCGGTCTGGATGCTCCCCGTGAAGATGCCGCCCTGGAGGCCGTACTTCGTCCCGTTCGCGAGCGCGATCGCCTCGTCGATCGTGCCGTAGCGGTTGACGGTCACCACCGGCCCGAAGACCTCCTCGCAGGAGACCTTCGCCTGCGGCGGCGCGTCGGCGATCACCGTCGGCCGGATGAGATCGCCGTCCAGCTCGCCCCCGGTGAGGATCTCGGCACCGGCGGCCCGGGCCTCGTCGATCCACTCCAGGATCCGAACGCGGGCATCCCCGTCGATGACGGGGCCGACGTCCGTGTCCTCCTCGGCCGGGTCGCCGAGCTTGAGCGCCTCCACCTTCGGCACGAGCTCGGACACGAACCGGTCGTGCACGGCGTCCTGGACGTACACGCGCTGGATCGAGATGCAGCTCTGTCCGGCGAAAGAGAATCCGTGCTGCGCCGTGGCCGAGACGGCCGCCTCGAGGTCGGCGTCCGGCTCGACGATCAGCGGCGTCGAGTTGCCGAGCTCGAGCTTCACGCGCTTCCGCGGCGAGCGCTCGGCGAGCTTCCAGCCGACGCCGCTCGACCCCGTGAAGGTGATCACCTTCACCCGCTCGTCCTCGACGAGGACGTCGCCGATCTCCGACGACGGCCCGACGAGCACGTTCAGCCAGCCCGGCGGGAGCCCGGCTTCCTCCTCGAGCTCTGCCAGCAGCAGCGCCGACAGCGGCGTCTGGCCGGCGGGCTTGAGCACGACCGCGCAGCCGGCGGCGAGCGACGGCGCGATCTTGTGGGCCACCAGGTTCAGCGGGAAGTTGAACGGGCTGATCGCGCCGACGACGCCGTGCGGGCGGCGGAGCGTGAACGCCAGCTTCCCCTCGCCGGCCTGCGAGGCGTCCATCGGGACCATGTCCCCGGCGAGCTTCCGCGCCTCGACGGCGGAGAACGTGTACGTGGACATCGCGCGGCTCGCCTCGACCCGGGCGGCCTTCATCGGCTTGCCTGCCTCGTCGGAGATGAGCCTCGCGACCTCGTCGTGGCGGCGTCCGAGGGCGCCGGCGACGCGGACGAGGATCTCGGCCCGCTTGTGCGCCGGCAACGGGTTCTCCATCGCGGCCGCGGCGGCGTCGACGGCCCGGCGCGCCTCCTCGGCCCCGGCCTTCGCCACGCGGCCGACGACCTCGCCCGAGTAGGGCGAGCGCACCTCCTGCCACTCGCCGGTCTCGACCCACTCGCCGCCGATCGGGAGGCGCTTCTCGGTCGCCGTTGTCGCCACGGAGAGAGTCTAGGAAACTGGGCGTTCGTGCAGATTCCCGACATTCGCTACGCACTGAGCGGCGACGTCGCAATCGCCTACCAGACGGTCGGCGGCGGCCCGGTCGACGTGGTCTTCGCGCGCGGATTCGCGGGCGACCTCCTCTCTGTCTGGGAGCAGCCGCTGATGACGCGCTTCATCGAGGACCTGGCCTCCTTCGCCCGGGTGACGCTCGTCGACAAGCGTGGCACGGGACTCTCCGACCGAGTGCAGGAGGTCCCGACGCTCGAGACACGGATGGACGACGTCCGCGCGGTCATGGACGCGATCGGCTCCGAGCAGGCGATCCTCTGGACGGCGCAGGAGGGCGCCCGGCTCGCCACGCTCTTCGCCGCGACGTATCCGGACAGGACCGCGGGGCTCGTCCTCTTCGATCCGACGGCGAAGGGGCGGCGGACCCCCGATTACCCCTGGGCGCTGACGGACGAGGAATGGCGCTCGTGGCTCGACGAGGTCGGCGAACGCTGGGGGCGGACCGATTTCCTGGAGCGGCAGCTCGCCGAGTGGGCTCCGAGCAAGCAGCACGATCCCGAGTTTCGGACCTGGTTCCTCGCGCACATGCGGCGCGGATTGAGCCCGGGTTCCGCCGTCGCCTTCTTTCAGATGGTGATGGAGTCGGACGTGAGCGAGGTCCTTCCCTCCGTCCGCGTCCCGACGGTCGTGCTCTCGAGCGAAGCCGAGCGAGGGCCAGGCCGGTACTTCGCCCAGCAGATTCCCGAAGCGCGACTCGTCGAGTTGCCCCCGAGTCTTCGGGGCATCTACCACTGGATCGACGATGAGGCCCAGGAGATCGCCATGCGCGAGACCCGGAAGCTCGCCGACGTGGAGCCGTCGGTCGCTCGTGGCGATCGCGTGCTCGCGACCGTCCTTTTCACGGACATCGTCGGCTCGACCGAGCGCGCGTCACAGCTCGGGGACCGCGCGTGGCGTCATCTGCTCGACCGCCATCATGCGGTCGTCCGCAGGCGAATCACGCAGTTCCGGGGCGAGGAAGTGGAAACGGCCGGTGACGGCTTCTTCGCGACGTTCGACGGGCCGGGGCGGGCGATCGAGTGTGCCCGAGGACTCGTCGCAGACGTGCGCGCCCTTGGTCTGGAGCTCCGGGTCGGCGTCCACACCGGCGAGTGTGAGCGGCACGACGGCAAGCTGACCGGAATCGCGGTTCCGGTCGGCGCTCGAGTCGCAAACGCTGCCGCACCCGGTGAGGTCCTCGTCTCAGGCACCGTGAAGGACCTCGTTGCGGGCTCCGGCCTCGAATTCGAGGATCGCGGCCTTCACGAGCTGAAGGGTGTCCCCGGTGAATGGAGGCTCTATGCCGTCCGCGCCGCCTGAAACGCGCTACGCCAAGAGCGGCGACGTCAACATCGCCTACCAGGTCGTGGGAGACGGACCTCTCGACCTCGTTCTCGTCCCCGGCTTCATCTCGCACCTCGACCTCGACTGGCAGGGGCCCGGCTACGCGCACATGCTCGATCGTCTCTCGTCGTTCGCGCGGCTGATCCGGTTCGACAAACGCGGCACGGGTCTCTCCGACCGGCCCGGCGACCTTCCCGATCTCGAGACGCGCATGGACGACGTCCGCGCAGTGATGGACGCGGTCGGAACCGAGCGCGCCGCGCTGATGGGGTACTCGGAGGGCGGGCCGCTCTCGATGCTCTTCGCGGCGACGTATCCGGAGCGGACGACCTCGCTCGTCCTCTACGGCACGTACGCGAAGCGTCGCGATCCCGACGACGACTACCCGTGGTGCGCGACGTGGGAGGACCGGCAGGCGTACGCCGACGCCGTCGAGCGCGAGTGGGGCTCCGAGGCGGACCTCGGGACGATGGCACCGAGCGCGCGCGATGCCGAGGTCGAGTGGTGGCGGAGCCGCGCGAGGGCCGCCGCGAGCCCCGGTGCGGCGAAGGCGCTCATCCTGATGAACAGCAACATCGACGTGCGAGGCGTTCTCCCCACCGTCCACGTCCCGACCCTCGTCCTCCACCGGACGGGCGACCACGACTCGCGTCCGCAAGAGGGTCGCTACATCGCGGAAAGGATCCCCGGCGCGCGCTTCGTGGAGCTCGAGGGTGAGGATCATGCGCCGTGGATCGAGCCCGACCAGATCCTCGACGAGGTGGAGGAGTTCCTGACGGGCGTCCGCCGCGGCCCGGAGGTGCGCCGCGTGCTCGCGACCGTCCTGTTCACTGACATCGTTGGCTCGACGAGCCGGGCCGTGGAGCTCGGCGACCGGAGGTGGCGGAGCCTCCTCGAGCAGCATCACTCGTCCGTGCGGCGCGAGCTCCGGCGGTTTCGCGGGAACGAGGTCGACACGGCCGGCGACGGGTTTCTCGCGACGTTCGACGGCCCCGCCCGGGCGGTCCGCTGTGCGCAGGCGATCCGCAGTGCGTTGCGCCCGCTCGGACTCGACATCTCGGCCGGAGTGCATGCCGGGGAGATCGAGGTCGCCGACGGCGGCGCGATCACGGGAGTGGCCGTCCACATCGGCGCCCGCGTGGCCGAGCAGGCCGTGCCGGGCGAGGTACTGGTGTCCAGCACCGTCAAGGACCTCGTCGCCGGATCGGGGTTGGACTTCGAGCCGCGCGGGACGCACGAGCTTCGGGGTGTCCCGGGCGAGTGGCGTCTCTACGCTGTACGGCAATGAGGTCGGAAGCCTTCATCGTCGACGCGGTCCGCAGCCCGATCGGGCGCAGGAACGGCGCACTGTCCTCGATCCGGGGCGACGAGCTCGCCGCGCAGGTCCTGAACGGCCTCGTCGAGCGCAACTCGCTCGACCCGGCCGAGGTGGAGGACGTCCAGCTCGGCTGCGTCACGCAGACCGGCGAGCAGGGCTGGAACATCGGCCGGATGGTGCCGCTCGTCGCGGGCTGGCCGGAGACGGTCTGCGGGACGACGGTCGACCGCCAGTGCGGCTCCTCGATGCAGACGAACTTCAACGCCGCGGCAGCGATCTGGTCGGGCCAGCTGGACCTCGTCGTCTCGGCCGGCGTCGAGATGATGTCGCGCGTCCCGATGGGATCCAACGGCGGCGATCTCTCGGACAAGCTCCACGAGCGCTGGCAGATCGTCCCGCAGGGCATCTCCGCCGAGGTGATCGCCGAGGAGTGGGGCTTCTCTCGCGAGGAGCTCGACGCCTACTCGCTCGAGTCGCACCGGCGGGCGATCGAGGCGATCGACGAGGGCCGCTTCGAGCGCGAGATCGTTCCGGTCGAGGTCGACAACCCGCACGCCGGCGTCCTGGTCGGCGTGGACGAGACGCCGCGGCGCGACACCTCCGCAGAGAAGCTCGCCGCACTCGCTCCTGCGTTCCTGCCCGACGGGAAGGTGACCGCCGGGAACTCCAGCCAGATCTGCGACGGGGCGGCCGGCGTGCTGGTCGCATCCGAGGGCGCCGTCGAGCGGCTCGGCCTCGAGCCGCGAGCCCGCTTCCTCTCGTTCGGGCTCTCCGGCGTCGATCCCCACCGGATGCTCCACGGCAATCCCGAGGCCTGCGCCAGGGCCCTGGCGCGCGCCGGGCTGACCTGGGGCGACATCTCGGTGATCGAGGTCAACGAGGCCTTCGCGTCCGTCGTCCTCCAGTTCCTGCGCGACGCCGGCCTCGAGGACCGGCGCGTGGACGTGAACCCGAACGGCGGCGGCATCTCGCTCGGGCACCCGCTCGGCGCGACAGGCGCGCGCGTGACGGCGACACTGCTGGGCGAGCTCGAGCGGCGGAACGAGCGCTACGGCGTCGCGAGCATGTGCATCGGCTTCGGCCAGGCGATCGCCGCAGTCGTCGAGCGCGTCTGACGCACTGGCTCCTGGTCCGAGGGCGGGGTGACCGCCCGCTCGAACCGCAGGTGGATCCGGGCGGGATCCGGGCCCATTCGTCGTCCAAGCGGCCCTCCGTCCAGCCCGGCGAACTGGCGGTGCTCTACGCCGCCGTCTGGCAGGCGGTCTTCGCGGTCGTGGAGATCGCCGGCTTGCCGGAGAACGATCCGAGCCGAACGCGATGGTCCTGGCGCTTCCCGATCCGCCCGCTCGTCGCGGTGAGGGATCTGCACGACGCGCCCGCGGTCGAGGAGGCCGGCATCTTCCCCCAGAGCCTCTGGCGGCACTCGCACATCAGGCTGCGTGCCGGCCAGTTCCAAGCCGCCCGCGGGCTGATCGAGGCGGCAGCGCGGGCCGGTCACACCAAGTAACACTGTGTTACAAGGTTCGGACGGCCGGGGTCGGCGCGATGCCCGAGAGCGCAAGGCCGCGCCGCCCGCAACCCGTGGCCGCTTCAGGTCGCGAGCAGCGCGGGCCGCTCTCCTCGCGCGAGCTGTGCGACGGCGCCGATCAGGGCGAGAGCCACGAGCCCCCCGAGCGCCAGTCCGAGAAGAATCCGCTTCCGTCTCATTCGTCCTAGACGCGCGAGCGCCGCTTCTTCTTCCCTAAGCTCTCGCGCCTATGGACATTCGTCGCGTCGGCGTAGTCGGATTGGGAACGATGGGCGCAGGGATCGCCCAGGTCGCGCTGCAGGCGGGCAACGAGGTCGTCGGCCGCGAGGTCAGCGACGAGCTGGGCGAGCAGGCCCGCTCGAAGATCCACCACTTCCTCACGCGCGCCGTCGAGAAGGGCCGCATGGCGCCTGAGGACAAGGACGGTGCAATGGACCGTTTCGCGACGACGACCGACGTGGGAGACCTCGCGGACTCGGACCTGGTGATCGAGGCCATCGTCGAGGAGCTCGAGCCGAAGCGGGAGCTCTTCGCGGAGCTCGACCGGATCACCGGGCCAGAGTCGATCCTCGCGACGAACACGTCTGCGCTCTCCGTCTCGCAGATCGCGGAGGCGACCGAGCGGCCGGAGCGCGTGATCGGGATGCACTTCTTCAACCCGGCGCCGCTCCTTCCGCTCGTGGAGATCGTCCGAGCCGAGCGCAGCTCCCCCGAGGCGGTCGACGCCGCCTACGCGTGGGCCGAGCAGGCGGGCAAGGAGCCGGTCAGGTGCAACGACACGCCCGGCTTCATCGTCAACCGGGTCCTCATCCCGCTCCTCAACGACTGCGTCCGCGTGCTGGACGAGGCCGGCGTCACGCCAGAGGATCTGGACAAGGCCATGACGAACGGCGCCGGCTGGCCGATGGGCCCCTGCGAGCTCGTCGATCTCGTCGGCATCGACATCCACAGCCACGCGTCCGAGGCGCTGCACGCCGCGCTCGGCGAGGAGCGGATGGCGCCGCCCGAGCGGCTGCTCGAGCTGCAGCGCGAGGGCAAGCTCGGCCGGAAGAGCGGCGAGGGCTTCTTCAAGTACTGAGACCGCCGCGGAACGGGCTCCGTCCGTTCCGCTTCTGCGGTGCAGGGTCGAGGAATGACCGCCTCCTC
>DASVEW010000037.1:0-4142 GCA_036380355.1 Gaiellaceae bacterium
CTCGAGCTCGTTTCGCCTGCCGTCCTCGGCGTCGTGTGCTTTCGCCGGCGGCCGCCGGGGGTCGACGAGGAGGCCGAGCTCGAGCGGCTGAACGGCGACCTCGTCGCCCGGCTGACCGCGACCGGCCGCGGCATGGTCTCCTCGACGCGGCTGCACGGCGTCTATGCGATCCGGCTGTGCGTGCTGAACCACTCGTCGACGGAGAGCGACGTGCTCGAGGTCCTTCGCTTTCTCGAATCGGCTTAGTGCTAGCGGCGGCGAAGCGCGAGGCCCGTCAGCGCCTCGCGCACGATCCGGTCGGCCACGAGCGCCGTGATGTCGGCCGATCCCGGCGCCGTCGGGATCACCTCGACGACGTCCATCCCGACGAGCTCGAGCGACTCCGCGATCCGCCGCACGGCCGGCAGCAACTCGCCGGGGGTCATCCCGCCCGGCTCGGGCGTCCCGGTCCCGGGCGCGAACGCCGGGTCGAGCACGTCCACGTCGACGGTGAGGAACGATGGCCCGGAGCCGACCACCTCGAGCGTGCGATCGACGACCGCCGCGATGCCGAGGTCGCGGACGTCGTGCATGAAGAGGCTCGTGATCCCCTGCTCCCGCTGCCAGCGAAACTCGGCCTCGCCCGGCCAGTAGCCGCGCAGGCCGA
Organism: Gaiellaceae bacterium; assembly: GCA_036380355.1. GTDB lineage: Bacteria > Actinomycetota > Thermoleophilia > Gaiellales > Gaiellaceae > JACDAN01. The sequence goes on from DASVEW010000037.1 coordinate 647, forward strand.
TCTGGACGTAGCGCTTCGGGTCGACGAGCCCGGCCTGGACGAGGCGGTACATCGGGGTCCCGTGCGAGTGCTCGACTCCGAAGACCTGTGTGCCGGTGTCCGTGTGGGTGTCGAAGTGGACGAGGCCGACCGGGCCGTGGACGGCGGCGCACGCCTTCACGTCGGGCTCGGTGATCGAATGGTCGCCGCCGAGGACGACCGGAAGCGCCCCGGCCGCGAGCACCTCGCGCACCGTCTCCTCGATCGCTCGGTGCGAGCGCTCGGCATCGGCCGGGATTACCGGCGCGTCCCCGAAGTCGACGATCCGCAGCGCCTCGAACGCGTCGATGCCGGCCTCGAGGTGCGGGCCGGGCGGGCAGCTGGCCGCCCGGATCGCCCTGGGAGCGAATCGCGTGCCCGGCCGGTCGGACACGAGGTCGTCAGTCGGCGCCCCGACGATGGCGACATCGGCGCCCGCCAGCTCGGCGGAATCCTCGGTGTACGGCGAGCCACCGAAGGTCAGGAGCCCGGCGTAGTCCGGCTTCTCGCCGTACTCGCGCCACCGCCCGAGCGGATCGATCAAATGCCGGGCTTTGCGACGCCGAGCACCAAGCTGATCGCGAAGAGGACGAGCGCGAGCCAGATCCACGTCATGCCGAGATCCCAGGAACCGTCCCACACGAGCAGGAACCCGAGGACGATCACGGCGATCCACACGATCGCGGCCGCGATGTGGACGAACTTCAGGAGCTCGTAGCGCTCCACGCGAGCTCAGAACAGGCGGGAGAGCTTCATCGCCGCGCCCATGTCGCCGCGGACCTTGAGCTTGCCCGTCATGTAGGCCGTCGTGGCGTTGAGGTCGCCGGAGGCGATCTGCTGAAACGTGTCCTCCGAGGCGGCGATCGTCGCGTCGGCCTCTCCCCCGCCCTCTGCGACCTTGACGGTTCCGTCGTCGACGTCGACTCGCCAGGTACCCGCGCCGTCGATCTCGAAGACGTAGGAGTTCGTCATCCCCGCCGTCTTCGACGGGTCGAGCCGCCCCTCGAGGCTCTCGAAGAACTCGCGTGCGCTCTCGGCCATGCGGCGGCGAGGTTACACCACGGGCTCGGGCGCGAGCTTGCGCCTCCCGCCACCGCGCGGCGACGGCAGCAGGAACGCAAGGGGGATCGCGAGGGCGGGGACGGTCGCGCTCACGTAGAGCGCGGTCTCGAGGTCGATCGCGTCGGCGACGGCGCCGAGCGCGCCCGCGGCGACACCGCCGAGACCGATCGCGAACCCGATCGAGATGCCTGACGCGAGGCCGAGACGGGTCGGCATGTACTCCTGCGTCATCACCTGGATGAGCCCGAAGGTGCCGACGACGCAGACGCCGACGAGCGCGAGCGCGACGACGCCCAGCGTCCCGCCGAGCGCGACGAAGGCGAGGCTGAGCGGCGGCACGGCGACGACGCTGGCCAGGAGCACCGGCCGGCGGCCGATCCGGTCGGCGAGCGGTCCGACGACCAGCGTTCCCGCGCCGCCCGCGAACAGCATCAGCGCAAGCAGGTTGCTGCCGTAGCTCTCGGAGCGTCCCAGCTCGACGGCCCACAGCGGCACGAACGTCAGGAGCCCGAACCAGCCGACGGTCCGCGCGGTGACGACGCCGAGAAGGAGCGCGAAGGCGCCGGGCCGATCCTGGCCGACACCGGTGCGACTGGTTCGCCGCGGCGGCGCGAACCCTCTGAGGTACGGCAGCGAGCGAAGGAGCAACACGGTCACGGCGACGGCCGGCAGAGCCAGGAGGAGCCCGCCCCAGCGTCCGAGCAGGAGCATCACCGGCGCCGTCGAGACGGCACCCAGCGCAACGCCGAGGTTCCCGCCGATCGAGAAGAGGCTCATGCCGCTCGCCTTGCGCTGCCCGCTGACGTACGAGGCGAACTTGGTTCCCTCGGGGTGGTACGCCGCGGTCCCGAGCCCGGAGACCACGACGAACACCACGCACAGCCGGTACGAGCCGGAGACCGCAGCGAGCGCCATCCCACAGCCGGCGAGCAGGACGCCCGCCGGGAGCAGCCACGCGGCGCCGCGCCGGTCGGACCAGTGCCCGAAGAGCGGCTGGACGAGCGACGACGCGGCCGCCGAGGCGAAGACGAGGGCGCCGGCCTTCGTGTAGCTCAGGTCGAAGCGGGCGACGAGGAAGGGGAGGAGCGCCGGGAGGACGCCGTTCGCGAAATCCGTCGCCAGATGGCCCGCCGAGAGGGCCGCGATCGCTCTTCTGTCCACCTCGCGCCGCACGGCAGCAGGCTAGCCATCACTCAAAAGGGGGACGCCGACGGCTCGCGGGCTGACTTCAGTGAGCCGAGGACGGACCCGCGGTACCGCTGAGGAGGCCGATCGGCATGGCGTTGCTCAGCAGGCTGGCGCGCATCAGCCTGCTCTGGAAGTTCGCGCTCGTCAACCTGATCCCGATTCTCCTGCTCGGGGTCGTCCTGCAGCACTACCTGCACAGCCGGGTCTCGGAGCGCGCCATCGACGACGCGACGCGGCAGGCGCTCTCGATCTCGCGCTCCGAGGTCGAGCGCTTCCTCTCCGAGCACGACCTGCGCTACGGCCTGACGCAGCCGGAGATGCTCGCGCTCGACGAGACCCTGCAGCGCCCGGAGAACCAGCGTCACGTGGAGGGAATCACGGTCTGGAACCGCTCGCTCAAGGTCGTCTACTCGCCCAGGCGCAGCGAGATCAACCGGCGTGTCCCGCTATCGAACGACGTCCGGCTCGCGCTCAGCGGGCAGGTCGTCTCGCACCGCTCGGGCAGCAGCCTGGCCGTCTACGTCCCGCTGTGGCTCGAGTCCAGCCGGCGGCCCGCTGGCGCAGTCGAGATCTCGGTCGCCTACGCGCGGATCGAGGCGGGCGTGCGCGGCCGGACGAACAACTACTCGCTGCTGATCTTCCTCGGGCTCGCCGTTCTCTACGGCGTGCTCTTCCGGATCGTCGCGCGCGCCTCGAAGGCGCTCCGCCTGCAGGCGGAGCTGAACGAGCACCAGGCGCTCCACGACTCCCTCACGGATCTGCCGAACCGAACGCTCTTCCACGACCGCGTCCACCAGGCGCTCGCCTCCGCGCGGCGGGAGCACGTTCCCGTCGCGGTGATGATCATGGACCTCGACCGCTTCAAGGAGGTCAACGACACCCTCGGCCACGCGAGCGGCGACGAGCTCCTGAAGCAGGTCGGCCTGCGCCTGTCGGAGAGCCTGCGGTCGAGCGACACCGTCGCACGGCTGGGCGGTGACGAGTTCGGCGTGCTGCTCCCGAAGGTCCTCGACGCGGAGGCCGCCGTCGCCGTCGCACGCAAGCTCCGCACGACGCTGGAGGAGCCGTTCACGATCCACGGGCTCGCGCTGCAGATGGAGGCGAGCATCGGCATCGCCCTCTTCCCCGACCACGGCGGCGACGTCCAGAGCCTGCTCCAGCGCGCCGACGTCGCGATGTACGTCGCGAAGGAGCACCCCTCCGGCTGCGAGGTCTACACGCGCGAGCG
>DASVEW010000038.1:0-9468 GCA_036380355.1 Gaiellaceae bacterium
GAGGATCTTGAGCGCGGTGTCGAAGCCGGCGCCGAGCGGGTTCTGGGCGGCGATCTGGAGGAAGGCGGCGTGCTCGAGCTGCCGCGCCCGCCGGAGCGGCCCGAGGTCGATCGGCCGCATGCCGCCGCCCTCGACCAGCGAGGCGACCTGCTGCTTCGCTCCCTCGTCGTCTCCGGCCATCGGGACGTCGAGCGGGATGCCGTTCTTCTCGCCGGTGACGAGCGTCCGCGCGAAGGTCGTGCAGAACGCCTTGACGACGGGTGACCCATCGGGGAGGAGCTTCTGGACCTCCTCGCCGCCCGAGCTGTCCGCCGGCACGACGAAGCCGTCCATCGTGTCCCAGTCCAGCGGGACGGAGATGTCGACGATCGCCCTCCCGTCGAGCCGGTCGCCGTACTGCGCGATGGCCTCGGGGATCGAGGCGTAGTAGAGGGCGAGGACGACGAGGTCGCCGCCGAAAGGCGCGCCGGCGTCCAGCGCCGTGGCCGTGTCACCGAGCTCGCCGGCCAGCGACTGAGCATCCTCGGGATTCCGGTCGATGATCTCGACCTCGTTGCCGCCCGCGACCGCACGCATGGCGATCGCGCGGCCCATGTTGCCCGCGCCGATGATCGTCACCCTCATCTAGTCCTCACCTCCGGGAACCTTGCCCAGCACGTCCACCAGCTGCTCGATCTCCTCCGGCGAGAGGTGCTTCTCGAACACGGCGCGGACCGATCCCTCGTGACCGCACGAGACCTCGCGGAGCTTCGCCAGGCCGGCGTCGGTCAGCTGCGCGTAGGCAACGCGGAGGTCAATTGGGCACGCCGTACGCTCGACGAGACCGACGCGCTCGAGGCCCGCGAGGAGCCGGGTGACGCCGGAGGGCGTCAGCACGAGGCGGCGGGCGAGATCGACCCTTTTCATGCGGTGCCCGTCCGCGCACGAGAGGATCTGGAGCGCCTCGTAGTCGTTGATCGTCAGGCCGTGCCGGGCCTGAAGCTCCGCGTTCAGCAGGCGCGTCGTCGTCGCGTGGGCACGGAGTAGCCGCGTCCACGCGCGGACCGCGGGAGGTATTTCCGCAGAGGTGAGAGTTGGCGTGGGCGTTAGTTGCGTACTCAAGGAGTCAGGCGGTACGATTGCTTGCGCGCTCAATATTACACGACTCAACAGGAGGGCAGGATGAACACGGAGGAAATGACCATGACGAGCGTCCCGGTCGGAACGTGGGCGCTCGACCCCGTCCACTCGAACGTCTCCTTCGAGGTCAGCTACCTCGTCGGCACCTTTCGCGGGCAGTTCCGCGACATCGACGGCCGGCTCGTCGTCGACTCGAACGGCCGGGCGATTCTCGAGGGCAGTGCGCGTGTCGCGAGCGTCGACGTGAAGGACGAGCAGCTCGCCGGCCATCTCCAGACCCCGGACTTCTTCGATGCGGAGCGCTTTCCCGAGATCCAGTTCCGCGCCGAGGGCATCGACGTCAACAGCGGCCAGATTCGCGCCCAGGGAGAGATCACGATCAAGGGCACGACGAAGCCCGTCGAGATCACCGGCACGCTCACACCGCCCGCGCCGGACGCCTTCGGCAACGAGCGGATCGGCGCCGTGCTGACCGCGACCATCGACCGTCAGGACTTCGGCGTCAGCTGGAACGCGCCGCTCCCCACCGGCGACATGGCTCTCGCGGACGAGGTCACGATCAACGCAGAGCTGTTCTTCACGAAGGCGGACTAATCTCCGCTTCGGTGAAGATCGTCGGCGTCTCGGGCAGCCTGCGCCGGGACTCGTACAACACGCGTCTTCTGGAAGCGGCCGCCGAGCTGCTTCCGGAAGACGTGGAGTTCGAGCTCCTCGACGGTCTGAAGGCGGTGCCGCCGTACGACGAGGACGACGACCTGGAGCCGGCGCCGGAGGCGGTCGCGCGCCTGCGCGAGGCGCTCGCCGGCGCCGACGCCGTCCTGTTCGCCACGCCGGAGTACAACTCGTCCATCCCCGGCGTGCTGAAGAACGCGATCGACTGGGCATCCCGGCCGCTGATGACGAACCCGCTCCGCTTCAAGCCCGTCGGGGTCGCCGGCGCCTCGAGCGGGGCGTTCGGCGCCGTCTGGGCACAGGAGGAGCTCCGGAAGGTGCTCGGCGCGCTCGGCGCGAGGGTCGTGGAGGGCACCGTGCCGGTCGGCCATGCGCCCACACGCTTCGACGAGAACGGCCGGCTGATCGACGAGGACGTCCGCGAGCAGCTGTCCGCGCTCGTCAAGGCGCTCCTGGCCGCGGTCGAGGAGCGCCGGGAGACGTCGCCCCCGGAGCCCGTCGCCGCCTAGGAAGGCGCGGCCAGGCCTTCGGACGCGTCGGCGACGTCCGCCGGCGTTGCGACCAGCCGCCGGACAACCGCTTCGAACACGTCCTCAGAGCCCAGGGAGTAGTCGGGCGTGAAGTCGACCGCGCCGTTCACCTCGACGACGACGTAGCCGCCGTACGGGAGCGGAAGGAGATCGACGCCGACGAGGTCGCCTCCGACGGCCGTCGCCGCCGCGCGTGCAAGGGCAACCGCGTCGGCGGTCGGGACGGCCGGCGTGCGGGAGCCGCCGAGCGCGATGTTCGTCCGCCACTCGCCTTTCGCGGCGACCCGCTTGATCGCGCCCACCACTTCGCCGCACGCGACGAGGAGCCGGAGGTCGAAGCCCTGTGGCGGCACGAGCTCCTGGACGAGGGCGCCCTGCTCCCGGAACCACGCTCGCTTCCGGAGCCTTCTGAGGCAGCGACGAAGCTGGCGTTCCGACTTGCAGAGGACGATGTCACGCCCCCAGCTCCCGAAGCGGGGCTTCACGACGACCGGGAAGGCGAAGCCGCCGTCGGGGCCCCGCTCGTCCACGTGCCGGGTGGAGGGATGAGCGACGCCGAATCGCGCCAGCCGGATCGCTGTCTGGAGCTTGTCGTGACAGGCGAGCAGCGAAGGGGCCGGATTGAGGATGCGGGTGCCGCGACCCTCAATCCGGTGTAGCTCCCAGAGCCCGTCCTCCACCCCATTCAGCGTCGGCCGGACATCCAGCCTGCCGAGGACGGTGTCGTCATCTCGCGCCAGATCGGACAGGTTCGCCGGCCGCGCGAGCCCTGCCCGCACGCCGCGCTCGTGGAGCGCGCCGACGAGGAGCTCGTTGGTGGCGTTCGAGCGGCCGCTGACGATCCAGACGGCAGCCGGCCGCCGGTGCTCGAAACGCCTTTCGGCGAAGATCGATCTGACGCCGTCGTGCATCTGGGCTCCCCTTCGCTTCCTTGGAGAGTGCCGCGGGCGTCGCCGCCCCGCAATGGGTGTGGCGCTGTATCTGCCGCGACGGCCGGCGCGTGGACCTGGGGGTCGCCCCGGCGCAGGATGGGGAGCCGCACCGATGGCGGGACCGGGCCTCGGCGGGAACGCTTTGGAGGTCGATCAGGGAGGTGAGACCACGATGCGTCTCCTCGGAAGTGCCGCCCTCGTGGTTGCGGGGGCGATTCTGATCCTCTTCGTAAGCGGCTCTGTCCGCGGAATCGACGCGAACACCATCGGGGCGATCCTGCTGCTCGTCGGCTTCGTGAGCGCGCTCGCCGTCGTCGCACTCCGGACGGCCCGGGAAGAAGGGGCCCGGCGCGCCGACGACGACCAGCCTGCGGCGTTCCCACGCCGATGAGGGCCGGCGCCGTCGTCTGCGCCGTCGACGGCTCGAGAGCCGCCCGCGACGCCGCATCGGTCGCGTCGGGACTCGCCGACGCGCTCGAGCTCGAGCTCGTACTGCTCCACGTCGTCGAGCTCGAGCCCGCGCTGACCGTCGCAGCGGGGCCGCACCACTACGTCCGCGCTCCCGAGAACGACGACCTGACTGTCGCCGCGGGGAAACGGCTCCTCGACGAGCTCGCGGGCGAGCTCTCGGTTTCCGGCTCCGTCGAGCGCCGGGTCGAGATCGGCGACCCGTCGAACGTGATCCCGGGAATCGCCGACAACGAGGGCGCCGGGCTTTTGGTGACCGGCACGCGCGGCCGGGGCGCGCTTGCCGCCGCCATCCTCGGAAGCGTCTCGGCGGCCGCGGTCTCGCGCGCGGCCTGTCCCGTCACGGTCGTTCCCGAGGGAAGCCGGCTCCGCCCCGGTGGGCCCGTGATCTGCGCGGTCGACGACAGCCCCGCCGCCCGCAGCGCCACCCGCGCTGCGCTGTGGCTCAGCCTGCGCCTGGGCTCGGAGCTCGTCGTCGCGCACGCGATCGGGTCGGTAACACCGCCCAGCGCCTCGGCGGCGCCCGGAGTGCCCGACAGGCTGGCGGAGCTCGATCGCAGGGAGGCGGCGCGGTTTCTCACGCGGCTCGCGCTCGAGGAAGGGCTGGGCGCCGACGTCGAGCGCCGCCTGACGCACGGCAGCGAGGCGGAGTCGATCCGCGAGCTGGCCGAGGCGGAGGATGCGTCGCTCGTCGTCGTCGGCACACGCAGGCATGGAGGCCTGCGTTCCGCCCTCGTCGGGAGCGTGTCGCACGACCTGCGCTCGACCGCGTCGCGGCCGGTCGTGGTCGTGCCCGCCGGCGCACGCATCCCGATGATGCCGGCCTTGAGATGAGCGCGCGGCTCAGCGGCCCAGCTCGAGCAGGACCGCGTACGAGAGCCCGTACAGCCCGAACAACGCGGCTGCGCTCACCCGGTCGTGGCGCCGTCGGGCCACGAGCACCGCCCCGACGGCGACGATCGCCACGAGCGTATAGAGGCAGCCGACGAGCGCGAGGCGCGCCGTGACGTCCGCCGGCGCGACGACAGGGCCGGCACCGATCGACAGCGTCGAGTCGACCAGCGAGCTGCCGAGAGCGTCGCCGAGGGCGATTCCCGGCGCGCCGGCCCGAAGCGCGGTGATGTCGACAAAGACCTCGGGCAGCGAGGTCCCGACCGAAGCGCCGAAGAACGCAAGCAGGAACTCGGGGACGCCGACCGCCTCCGCCAGACGGACGAGGGAGTAGACGGCGATCCCGGCCCCGGCACCGACGAGCGCGAGCGCACCGAGCGTGACGGCGGCCTGCGCCAGCTTCCCGTCGTGCCGAACGGCGGGCGGGTGGTCTGTCGCGCCGCCGCCGAGCAGCTTCGTCGTCGCCACGGTGGCGAGCGCCCAGGCGCCGATCAGTGCGAAGCCCTCGGGCCGGCTGAGGTGGCCGTCCGAGACGAAGAGCGCCGTGAGAGCGAGGCCGCCGGCCGTGAGAACGGTGACGAGACCGACCTGACGCCGCGAGATCAGGAGCGTGCCGGCGACCAGCGGGAAGAGGCCCAGGACGAACGTGTACTGGGTGAGCGTCGACCCGATGGAGTCGCCGACGTTGACGTCGCCTTCGTCCTGCAGGTGACTCGAGACGGAGTTGGCGATCTCGGGGAGATCGGTGCCCACGGAGACGAGGACGACGCCCACGACGAACGGCGGCGCGCCGAGGCCGGCTGCGAGCGCCCGCGTGTACGACACGGCCAGCTCGCTCGCCGCAAGCGCCGCCGCCAGGCCGACGAGGAGCAGGACGAGATAGGCGGCGATCTCCACGCGTCGCGGGCGGGCGGCTAGCCGCGGACGATGATCCGCCGCTCGGCTGGAAGGATCGCCTCGATCTCCTCGACCTGGATGCGCGTCCGGCGACGGCCGAACCAGCCTCCGGCGACGACGAGCGCCGTGACGGCGCCGTCCGGGCCGACCTCGACCTCGTCCACGACACCGAGCTCGCGGCCGTCCGTCGTGTCGACGAGAAACCCGTGCGAGTCGGCGAGGATCCCTTCCGGATCCGGGACCGCCACGTCGAACTCGAGCTCCAGCAGCCACGGGTGCCCTTCGTCGGTACCCGGCAGTGGGCGGCGGATCCGAAGCGCGCGCGGGACAGCGCGCAGCCGGACGGCAGGGCCGCGCGGCAGCTGCTCGCCGGGCTCGTCGAGCGGCAGGGGAAGGGTGACCGAGAGAACCACCTCCGGCAGATCTCCGATGGGGTGGTCCAGCCTCGCAACAGCCCCGCCCGGGCGAAATCGGTGGAACCCTCCATTCGGGCATGGGTGACGCCACCGATGGCGCCCGGTCGGCTCCTCGGGCAGAGTTGCACCGCTGATCCTCGTCGGCAGGAGGTCGTCTGCGTGGATGTCGTCGCGGCGATCGTGTTCGCCGGCGCGCTGATCCTGATTGCGGTCGAATGGGTGCACCGGACCAAGGTGGCGCTGGTCGGGGCGTCGCTCATGGTCGTCGTGGGGATCATCGACCAGGAGCAGGCTGTCGAGTCGGTCGACTGGGCGACGCTCGGGCTCCTGACCGGGATGATGATCGTGGTCGGTCTGACCGAGCGGACGGGCGTGTTCACGTACCTCGCACTGCGCGTTGCCCAGCTGTCCGGCGGTCGGCCCGCCCGTCTCGTCTTCCTGCTGGCGATCGTGACCGGCGTCCTCTCGGCGTTCCTCGACAACCTCACGGCGATCCTGCTCGTCGTGCCGATCACGCTGCTGCTCGCCGACCTGCTCCGGGTCTCGCCGATCCCGCTCGTCGTCGTCGAGATCATCGCCAGCAACATCGGCGGGACCGCGACGATGATCGGCGACCCGCCGAACATCATGATCGGGACGCACGTCACCGAGCTGACGTTCCTCGACTTCATCGTCAACCTCGCGCCGGTTGCCACGGTGACGCTGCTGCTGGCCACGGCGCTCGTCTATCTCCTCTACCGCCCGCAGCTGAGGATCCCCGCGGAGCGGGCGCGGGAGGTCGAACGCCTGGACCCGGCTCGAGACATGCGGGATCGCCCCTACCTGAAGCGGTCGATCGCGGTCCTCCTGGGGACGATCGCGGCGTTCTTCCTGCACTCCGCGTTGCACGTCGAGCCTGCGGTCGTCGCCCTCACCGGCGCCGCCGTGATGCTGCTGGTCGCCGCCGACGACGTCGAGGACGCGCTCGAACGGGTGGACTGGTCGACGATCTTCTTCTTCCTCGGCCTCTTCGTCATGGTCGGCGGCCTGGAGGCGCAGGGCATCGTGCGCGAGGTCTCCGACTTCCTCGGCGACGTGACCGGCGGCTCGCGGACGGCGGAGGCCATGGTGATCCTGTGGGGCGCGGCGGCGGGGTCGGCGCTCGTGGACAACATCCCCTTCACGGCGGCGATGATCCCGGTCGTGGACGAGCTCGCCGCCGGCCAGGAGTTCGACGACACGAACTGGTGGGCGCTCGCGCTCGGCGCCTGCTTCGGCGGGAACGCGACCATCATCGCGGCGGCCGCGAACGTCGCAGCGAGCGGGATCATGGCGCGGAGCGGCCGGCCGCTCTCCTTCCTTCAGTTCCTGGCCGTGGGGGCGCCGGTCACGCTGCTCTCGCTCGTGCTCGCCTCCGTCTACCTCCTCCTCTTCCAGCTCTGATGGCGCTTCTCCGCGAGCTCGAGCTGCCTCCCGTCTCGGTGCCGAGCGGAGCGCCGTTCCTCGAAGCCGCCCGCGCGCTCCTCGCCGCCGAGACGTCGGCGATCGCGGTGCTGGGCGACGACGACCATGTGGTGGGCGTCTTCAACGACGACGACCTTCTCCGCGGCCTCTTCCCGCGCTACCTCGAGGAGCTCCACCACACGGCATTCCTCGTGGAAGACGGGGAGCTGCTCCTCGCGAACATCGAGGCCACGGCGGGCGAGCCGGTCGACCGCTTCATGCGCGAGCCGGTCACGGTCGAGATCGACTCGAGCGTCGCCCACGTCGTCGAGCGCTTCCTCCACACGCCCTGGGGCGCCGTGGCCGTGGTCGAGGACGCCCGCTTCGTCGGCATGGTCGACCAGCTCGCGTTCGTCCGGCATCTCCTGAACCGGCTGGACATCCCGACCCCATGAGGCCGGGCATCATCTTCCGTAGGGACATGCCGTTCGCCTGGCGGATCTTCGTCGTCAACGCGGCGATCCTCGTGGTGGCCGCCGTGGCCCTCGCCTTCTCGCCGGCGACGGTCAGCTTCCCGATCGTCTTGACGGAGGGAATCGTCCTGACGGTCGGGCTGATCGCGATCCTGCTCGTCAACCTCTACCTCATCCGCCGCTCGTTCGCGCCGCTCGAGCGGTTGACCCGCCTCATGCGCCGCGTCGACCTCCTGCAGCCGGGCCAGCGGGTGCAGGTCAGCGGCCCGGAGGAGGTCCGCGAGCTCGGCGCCGTCTTCAACGAGATGCTCGACCGGCTGGAGCGGGAGCGGCACGAAAGCGGGTGGGACGCGCTCAAGGCGCAGGAGGAGGAGCGGAGGAGGGTCGCGCAGGAGCTCCACGACGAGGTCGGGCAGGCCCTGACCGCGGTGATGCTGCAGATCGGCCGGGTCGCGAAAAAGGCGCCGGACGAGCTGGGCGACGAGCTCCAGGAGACGCTCGAGACGACCCGCGCGAGCCTCGACGACGTCCGGCGGATCGCGAAGCAGCTTCGGCCCGAGGCGCTCGACGACCTGGGGCTCGTCCCGGCGCTGAACGCGCTTGCGACGACGTTCGCCGAGCGCACCGGCCTCCGCATCGGCCGCCGGCTTCCTGCCACGCCGCCGGCGCTGGGAAAGGAGGACGAGCTCGTCATGTTCCGCGTGGCGCAGGAGGGGCTCACGAATGCGGCGCGGCATGCGAAGACCGACCGCATCGACCTCAGCCTCGAGGAGACGAGCGGTGCGGTCGTCCTCAGGGTCCGCGACTACGGCATCGGGCCCGACGGCGCGCCCGACGGCGCGGGGATCAGAGGCATGCGCGAGCGCGCGCTCCTGGTCGGCGCCGACCTCTCGATCCGCTCCGCGGCCGGCGGCGGAACGGAGGTCACGCTCTCGCTCCCGCTGAAGCGATCGCCGTGAGCGTCCGGACGACCACGCGCGTGCTCCTCGCCGATGACCACGCGGTCGTGAGGCGCGGCCTCAGGTTCGTCCTCGACGCCGAGCCCGACCTGCAGGTCGTCGCCGAGGCGGGCGACGGCGCCGAGGCGGTGGAGAAGGCGCTAAGCGAGGACATCGACCTCGCCGTGCTGGACGTCAGCATGCCCCGCATGACGGGAATCCAGGCCGCAGGCGAGCTGTCACGTCGGCGACCCGAGCTCCGTGTCCTCATGCTCTCGATGCACGACAACGAGCAGTACTTCTTCGAGGCGCTGAAGGCCGGCGCGTCGGGGTACGTGCTCAAGTCGGCGGCAGACCGCGACCTCGTCGAGGCCTGCCGCGCGACGATGCGCGGGGAGCCCTTCCTCTACCCGGCTGCGGTCACTGCGCTCATCCGGGACCACCTCGACCACGTCGGCGGCGGGGAGCAGCCGCGGGAGATCCTGACGCCGCGCGAGCTCCAGATCCTGAAGCTGATTGCGGAGGCGCACTCGTCGAAGGAGATCGCGCAGCTGCTCGTGATCAGCATCAAGACCGTCGAGCGCCACCGCGCGAACATCCTCGAGAAGCTCGGCATGCGGGACCGGGTCGAGCTCACGCGGTACGCGATCCGCCGCGGGCTCGTCGAGCCGTAGATATCGCAAGCACTATAAGTTGATTCCCAGGATGCT
>DASVEW010000039.1:0-6091 GCA_036380355.1 Gaiellaceae bacterium
GAGAAGGCGCCGCCGCGCGCGACGATTCGCCTCAACCGGCCGGAGGTGCTGAACGCGTTCGACTTTCGGATGCTCCGCGAGATCGCGCGCGCCTGCGAGGACGCGTCGTGGGACGACGAGATCCGCGTCGTCGTCCTCACCGGGGCCGGGCGCGCGTTCTGCGTCGGCGCCGACCTCCGCAACTGGGCGGAGGAGTACCTCGGCAAGCCGACGGAGTACTGGAAGTGGTTCGGCGCCTTCAAGGACGCGCACGACCGGCTGCGCGAGATCGGCAAGCCGACCGTCGCCCGCATCAACGGGATCGCGGTCGGCGGGGGGAACGAGCTCCAGATTGCCTGCGATCTCGCCGTGATGGTCGAGGACGCCTTCATCCGCCACGTCGGCCCGGAGCACGGCTCGGTTCCGGCGGGCGGCGCGACGCAGTGGCTCTCGATCATGGTCGGCGACCGCCGCGCGCGCGAGATCGTCCTCATGTGCGACGAGATCCCGGCGAAGCAGGCCGAGGAGTGGGGGCTCGTCAACTGGGCCGTGCCGGCCGCCGAGCTCGACGCGAAGACGGACGAGGTCGTCGAGAACCTCGCGCGCAAGCTCCCGCAGACGACGCGCTACGCGAAGCAGCACCTGAACTTCTGGCGCGACCTCGCCTGGCACGAGACGATCAACCACGCGCGCGACTGGCTCGCGCTCTCGATGGCGACCGACGAGCCGAAGGCCGCGATCGAGAAATTCCTGAAGAAGTGAGCGCCGAGCCGCTCGTCCTTGTCGAGCAGGAGGGTGCCGTCGCGGTCGTCCTGCTGAACCGCCCCAAGCAGCTGAACGCGCTCTCCGACGAGCTGATGGAGGAGCTCGTCGCCCGCCTCACCGAGCTCGACGACGACGAGAGCGTCCGCTGCATCGTGCTCGGCGGCTCGGAGCGGGCGTTCGCCGCCGGCGCCGACATCGGCCAGCTCGCCCAGGCCTCGGCGATCGAGCTCTACTACCAGCGGCGGGTCGAGCGCTGGGACGCGATCCGGGGGCTCTGGACGCCGCTCGTCGCCGCCGTGTCGGGCTTCTGCCTCGGCGGCGGGTGCGAGCTTGCGATGTCCTGCGACCTGATCGTCGCGTCGGAGACGGCCCAGTTCGGGCAGCCGGAGACCGGCCTCGGGATCATCCCGGGCGCCGGAGGAACGCAGCGGCTGACCCGCGCCGTCGGCAAGGCGACAGCGATGGACGTGATCCTCAGCGGCCGGTTCCTGACCGCCCGCGAGGCGCTCGCCGCCGGCCTCATCTCGCGCGTCGTGGCCCGCGAGGCCTGGCTCGAGGAGTCAAAGCGCGTGGCGCGCGACATCGCGCAGAAGGGCCCGGTTGCGACGCGCCTCGCGAAGGAGGCCGTCGACCGGGCGTACGAAGGGCCTCTGTCGCTCGGCCTCGAGTACGAGCGGCGCCTCCTCTACCTGGCGTTCGCCTCGGAGGACGCGAAGGAAGGGCTGAACGCGTTCGTCGAGAAACGCCGGCCCGACTTCAAGGGGCGCTAGACGGCGATTGCCGCCGCGACGGCCTCGAGGCTCGCGAGGTCGTGGCCGCTCGCGAAGAGGTCGATCGAGGGGAGCGCCGCCTGCATCCCCCGCGCGAGCGGCTCGTAGGCCGGATCCTCCTGCAGCGGGTTCAGCCAGACGACCCGGTGAGCCAGGCGCGCGAGCCTCGCCATCTGCTCGCCGAGGAGCGCGGGGTCGCCCACGTCCAGACCGTCCGAGCAGATGACGACGACGGCGCCGCGGGCCATCCCCGCATGCCCGTAGTCGGCGAGGAACGTCTTCAGCGACTCGCCGATGCGTGTCCCGCCGTCCCAGTCGACCACTTCCTCGGCCGCCCGTCGCAGCGCCTCGTCCGGGTCCCGGCTCGCGAGGGCCTGCGTGACGCGAGTCAGGCGCGTGCCGAAGCAGAAGGCCTCCCACCGGCGGTCGGTGCGGAGGGCCGCGTGCGCGAACACGAGCAGCGCGCGCGAGTAGTCGGCCATCGAGCCGGAGACGTCGAGCAGGAGCACGAGGCGGCGGCGGCGGGACCGGCGGCCGCGGAAGGAGAGCTCCGCGGGCTCGCCACCCGTCCGGAACGAGCGCCTGAGCGTCCGGCGGAGGTCGGGGTTGCCGGCGCGGGCCGCCTCGCGGCGGCGAGTCCGCCGCTTCGGGACGGCGATGGCGATCCGCCCCATCTGCTCCGCGAGGAGGGCCAGCTCCTCCTCGCTGCAGCGCGCGAAGCTCTTGTGCTTCAGGAGCTCGATCGGGCTCGCGAGCGCGGTCTCCGTCTCGGCGAGCTCGACGCGGATCCGGACGGGCTCCGGGGGCGCGTCCTCGGATGTCCCGAAGTGCGTCCGGAAGACGCGGTCGTACACGGCGAGCTCCTCCGGCCGCGAGACGAGCGTCGCCCGCCCAGCCCAGTAGAGATCGGCGAACCCCACGAGCGCCGCCGCGCGGCAGAAGTCGGCGATCCGGTCCGTGCCGACGGAGAGCCCCTCGGCCCGGAGCGCCCGGCCGAAGAGCGCGAGGCTCTCGACGGCCTCAGCCATGGAGGAGCTCGGGGAGCCGGCCCTCGACGCGCTGTAGGTCTTCCCGGTTCTTCACGACCCAGCCGAGCGTCTCCCGCGCGCCGTCCCCGTCGACGGCGTCCGCGCCGAGCAAGGAGAGCGCGCGCGCCCAGTCGATCGCCTCGGCGGCCCCGGGCGGCTTGACGAGGTCGAGCCCGCGCAGCCGCTCGACCGCCTCGGCCACGGAGCGGGCCAGCGACTCCGACACGCCCGGAGCGCGCAGCCGGATGATCTCCACCTCCCGCTCGAGGTCGGGGAAGTCGATCCAGTGGTAGAGGCATCGGCGCTTGAGCGCGTCGTGCAGCTCCCGCGTGCGGTTCGAGGTGACGACGACGACCGGCGGCTCGTCGGCCGCGATCGTCCCGAGCTCGGGAAGGGTGACCGTGTAGTCCGAGAGGACCTCGAGGAGGAACGCCTCGAACTCGTCGTCGGCGCGGTCGAGCTCGTCGATCAGCAGCACCGCCCGACGGCCGGCCCGGATCGCGCGGAGCAGCGGCCGCTCGATCAGGAAGTCGGGGCCGTAGAGCTCGCGCAGCCGGCGGTCGGGCTCGAGCTCCCCTGCCTGGAGGGTTCTCGCGTAGAGGAGCTGGCGCGAGTAGTCCCACTCGTACAGCGCCTGCGCCGCGTCGATCCCCTCGTAGCACTGGAGTCTGATCAGCTCGGCGTCGAGCAGCCGCGCCAGGGTCTTGCCGACCTCGGTCTTCCCCACTCCGGCTTCGCCCTCGAGGAGCAGCGGCCGGCCCATCTCGAGGCTGAGGAAGACGGAGGTCGCGAGCCCATGGTCCGGCAGGTAGTCGGCGCTCCTCAGCGCCTCCTCGACCTGCTCGACAGAACCGAACCGCACACGTCAATCGTAGGGAAAGGCAACTGTGGCATCGGCAGGATCGCAGGCGATATCCTCGATCCCCGAGCCATCGGGGGAGACAAGGAGGTCGGCATGTATCCGGCCAGGTTCGACTATCACAGCCCTTCCACGCTCGACGAGGCCCTCGAGGCACTCGAGCGTTACGGCGACGAAGGGAAGGTTCTCGCGGGGGGCCAGAGCCTGATCCCGCTCATGAAGACGCGCTTCGCGGCGCCTCGCGCCCTCGTCGACATCAACCGGATCGACGGGCTCGCGGAGCTCCGCGAGCAGGACGGCTACCTCGAGATCGGCGCCCTCGTCCGCCACAAGGCGTGCGAGCGGTCGGAGCTGCTCGAGGGGCGCTACGGGGTCCTCGGCGACGCGGCCCCGCAGATCTCCGACCCGATCGTCCGGAACCTCGGGACGGTCGCCGGTTCGCTGGCGCACGCCGATCCTCAGGGCGACTGGGGCTCCGCGCTCCTCGCGCTTCGTGCGGAGGTGACTGCGCAGGGGCCCGACGGCACGCGCACGATCCCCGTCGACGAGCTCTTCCGCGGGCCGTTCACGACGTCGCTGGCACCGACCGAGATCATCACCTCGATCCGGGTGCCCGATCCGGGGCCGCGCGCGGCCGGGACCTACCTGAAGCTCGAGCGGAGGATCGGCGACTTCGCGACGGTGGCTGTCGCCGTCCACGTGTCGTTCGACAACGGCACGGTCGGGAGGGCCGGAATCGCCCTGACCGGTGTCGGCCCGCGCAACCTGCGCGCCGACGCGGCCGAGCAGGCGCTCGCCGGCGCGACGCTCGACGACGCGGCGATCGAGGAGGCCGCCCGGCTCGCCGCCGAGGCCGCCGAGCCGCGGGACGACATCCGCGGGAGCGCCGACTACAAGCGAAACGTCGTCCGGATCTTCACCGAACGAGGTCTGCGGACCGCCGCGCGGGCGGCGGCGTGAGAGGAGAAGCGATGCTCGAGACACCCGTTCCCACGGAGCAGGCGGCGACGCGTCCGCTCACCGTCACCGTCAACGGCGAGGCCCGCTCGGGCGACGTCGAGGCGCGGCTGCTGCTCGTCCACTTCCTTCGGCAGACGCTCGGTCTCACCGGCACCCATGTCGGCTGCGACACGACGCACTGCGGCGCGTGCACGGTGCTGCTGGACGGCACGCCCGTGAAGTCCTGCACGGTCTTCGCGGTGCAGGCGGAGGGACGCGAGATCACGACCGTGGAAGGGCTCGCCGGAGGCCCGGAGCTCGATCCGGTCCAGGAGGGCTTCCACGAAGAGCACGGGCTCCAGTGCGGGTTCTGCACGCCCGGGATGATGCTCGCCTCCAAGGCGCTCCTGGCCGAGAACCCCGACCCGAGCGAGGAAGAGATCCGCTGGGCGCTGTCGGGGAACATCTGCCGGTGCACCGGCTACCAGAACATCGTCAAGGCGGTGCAGTACGCCGCAGGGAAGCTCGCGGCCGAGGGGAGGCAGTGATGGCGACCACCGAAGCCCGGGGCCTCGGGCACTCCGTCAAGCGGAAGGAGGACGCGCGCTTCCTCCGCGGGAAGGGCAACTACGTCGAGGACGTGATGCTTCCCGGGATGCTCCACCTGGAGCTCCTGCGCAGCCCGTTCGCGCACGCGCGCATCAACTCGATCGACTCGTCCCGCGCGCTCGAGCTCGACGGCGTTGTCGCCGTCGTGACCGGCGAGGACATGGCCGCGCACAACCTCGCGTGGATGCCGACCCTCTCCGGCGACACCCAGGCCGTCCTCGCGACGGACAAGGTGCGGTTCCAGGGCCAGGAGGTCGCGGCCGTCATCGCGGAGAGCCCGTACATCGCGAAGGACGCGCTCGAGCTGATCGACGTCGACTACGACCCGCTGCCCGCGGTGACCTCCCCGCAGCAGGCGCTCGCCGAGGACGCGCCGCTCATCCGCGACGACAAGGAGGGTCAGACCTCGAACCACATCTACAGCTGGGAGGCCGGCGACAAGGAGGCCACCGACCGCGCCTTCGCGGATGCCGACCGTGTCGTCGAGCTCGACACCTTCTACCCCCGCTGCCACCCGGCGCCGCTCGAGTGCTGCGGCTGCGTGGCGGACGTCAACCCGGCGACGGGCAAGGCGACGATCTACATGACCTCGCAGGCGCCGCACGCGCATAGGACGCTCTTCGCGCTCGTGGCCGGCCTGCCGGAGCAGAACATCCGCATCATCTCGCCGGACATCGGCGGCGGCTTCGGCAACAAGGTCCCGATCTACCCCGGCTACGTCGTCGCGACCGCGGCCTCGCTGCTGATCGGCCGGCCGGTGAAGTGGGTCGAGGACCGGACCGGGAACCTGATCTCCACCGGGTTCGCCCGCGATTACCACATGCACGGCGAGCTCGCGCTCAAGGGCGACAGGATCACGGCCCTTCGCGTGAGGATGCTCTCCGACAACGGCGCGTTCTTCGCGGATGCACAGCCGTCGAAGTTCAAGGCCGGGCTGTTCCACATCGTCACGGGCTCCTACGACATCCCGGCTGCGCACGTCTCGACCGAAGGCGCCTACACGAACAAGGCGCCGGGCGGCGTCGCCTACCGTTGCTCGTTCCGCGTCACCGAGGCGTCGTACCTGATCGAGCGGCTCGTCCAGAACGCGGCGTACGAGATCGGCGCCGACCCGGCGGAGTTCCGGATGAAGAACTTCATCA
>DASVEW010000040.1:0-5180 GCA_036380355.1 Gaiellaceae bacterium
CCGTCGAGCCGGTCGAGCCGGAAGTTCGGCGCCGTGACGATCTCACCGCGGCCGAGCTTGCGCGCAGCCCCCTCCTCCTGCGTCGCGACCTTCCAGACGAGAAGCGCGAAGAGCCCCGCCACGAGCGCGAGCGAGAGAACCTGGGCGGCGAGCTTAAGAGGCTTCAACGCGATGTGGTTCGTCGCCGAGGCGCGCTGGGCGGTGCGAGCCAAGGACGCAGGGAGCGTTCATATCCAGAGGATATGGGCGCGACCGAGGGCGCCGGCTCGCGGCGTCCAGCGCGGTTCGGCGGCACAAGGCTCATTGCGTTGGAGCCTCTTTCGCCGGCCGGACATCACCGAGAAATCTACGCGCGGACGATGAAGACCGGGGTCCCGACCCGGACGCGGCCGAACAGCCACTCCGCCTCGGGGACCCGCATCCGGATGCAGCCGTGGGAGGCCGAGTAGCCGATTGACGCGGGGTCAGGCGTCCCGTGGATGCCGATTCCCGGCGCGCTGATGCCCATCCACCGCGTGCCAAGTGGGTTGCCCGGCCCGGGCGGGATCGGCTTCTCGTTCTTCGCCCAGTCGGCGTCGGGCGGATACCACCAGGGATGCCGCTGCATTGTGACGATGTGGAAGCGGCCGATCGGCGTCGGGTACGACGACTGGCCGGTCGCCACTCCGAGCCGCTTCCAGAGGCGCATGCCGCGGAAGAGGTTCAGCACCTTGGACTCGCGGCGGATCACAACGATTGGCCCGAAGCGGGCGCGCGTCACGCTTGGCTGGACCCGGGTCGCACGAATCCGCAGCGCCGAGCGACGGTGTGTCCGCAGCGCTGCGACGATCGCCCGGACCGCGGGACGCTGCTGGACCATCCGGCCCCGCTGTTCCTTCGTGATCCACGGGCGGTTCTGGCGCAGCCCGGCAAGCTCGGCGTTCTTCGCCCGCACGTCGAAGCGCTTCCCGAGCGCCTTCACGTAGCGGGCGACGCCGCCGCGGCGCAGGGTCACGAAGAGCGGGAGCCGCGTGTTCGGGGCGGCACGGCGTGCCTGGTCGATCGCGAGCTTGATCCGAGCCGCCGCCCCGAGGCGCTGCGGCGTCACGACGATCGTGCGCCGGCCAAAGACGAGGCGCAGCGGCTCGTCGAACTCCGCCTTGACGAGTGCCGAGGCGCCCTGCGGCGTCAGCCCGCCGACCTCGACCCGGCCGACCCGGACGCCGTCCGGGATCAGATCGGCCTGCGGAGCGCGCGTCGTGGTCCCGACGGTGGTGGTCGTGGCGGTGGTTCCCGTGGTCGTTCCGGTCGTGATCGGGAGCTGCGAGAGGCCCGGACCGGCCACGACGGCGGCAGCGAAGAGGCCCGCGGCCGCGCACGCGAGCACACCCAGTACCAGCGAGACCCCACGCCTCATCGCGGCCCAGTGTAGGGAAAACCGCTGTCGACGTCCGTGGAGGGATTGGCGGAACGTCGCTCGTCGCAGCGGCTCAGCAGGCGTTGCGCCAAGCCCTCCCTACGGCGCCGTCGGGAGCGGCTCTTCCTCGAAGCGGCCGCCCTCGGCGGCGAACTCGACGATCATCCGGTCGGTGATCCATTCGACGGGCGCTCGGTCGTCCGTCCACGGGTCGTCGGACGGCTCGATCGGCCGCATCGTTTCGCGGAGATCCTCGACGAGCGGCTCTACGTCGCCTGGGGCCGGCCGGACGCCGCCCGCCGGGTCGCCGGCCTGCCCGATCACGATCTGGTTGAAGCGGAGCGGCTGCCAGGCGAAGGCTCTCGGGAGGACGGACGCGAGCGTCCCGCCGATGTTCTCGGCCAGATCGTGGTTGTCCGGCGTCGTCGCGACGTTCAGCGCGACGATCCCGCCCTGTGTCAGGCGGTCCCGCACGAGCTCGAAGAACTCCTCGGTCGCCAGGTAGAACGGCACGTACGGCGGCCGGTAGGCGTCCACGATGATCACGTCGTAGCGCTCGTCCGTCCGGCGCAGGAACGCGCGCGCGTCGGCGTCGTGCACCGTTAGCGTGCCGATCTCACCCATCTCGAAGTAGCGGCGGCCCGCCTTGCTGACCGCCGGGTCGAGCTCGACGCCGTCGACCTCGGCGAAGGGGTAGTAGCGCTCGAACGCGCGGGCGGCCGTGCCGGCGGCATTGCCGAGCATCGCCACGCGCTCGGGCGGGCGGCCTAGCAGGTCGACCACGGCCAGGTACGTGTCCCAGACGCCGCCCGTGAGAACCTCGTCCCGGCGCCAGACCGAGTGCGTCGCCAGGCCCTCGTCGAGGTAGAGGCGCCGGACGCCGTCCTGCTCCACGACTTGGATGAACTGGTAGCGCGACTCGTCCTCGAAGATCAGTCCGCTCTGCCCCTTGACGGCGCCGGGCGGGATGAGCAGCAGCGCCGCGAGGCCGGCGACCAGCACGAGCCAGCGCCGGCCCAGGAGCACGGCGCCGCTCGCCCCGATCAGCGCGGCGGCGCCGAGAAGCGTCCGCTGCGTCCCAATCGCGGGGATCGTGACGAGCGCGGACAGGAAGGTTCCGAGCAGGCTCCCGATCGTCGAGACGGCGTAGAGGCGCCCGGCGACGCTGCCGGCGCTCTCGACGTCCCTGATCGCGAGCCGGATCGCGAACGGGGCGACCATTCCCATCAGCGTTATCGGCGGGACGAAGAGGATCAGGACGCCGAAGAACGAGCCGATCGCGGCTCCGGCCGAGACGCGGTCGAGCCCCTCCACGGAGAAGTCGAGAATCGGGCTCGCCAGGAGCGTCGCCACCGCGACCAGGCAGGCTGCGAGGACGACGACGAGGCCGAGCGCACGGGGCTCTGGATGGCGGTCGGCGAGCCGGCCGCCGAGCCAGTAGCCGAGCGAGAGCGATGCCAGGGTGAGGCCGATGACGTTCGCCCAGACGATCGTCGAGTTCCCGAAGTACGGGGCGAGCAGCCGCGAGGCAGCGATCTCGGTCGCCAGCGTGCCGACGCCGGCGGCGAAGACGACGCCGGTCAGCGTCGCCTGGAATGAGGGCTTCACGCCGCGGCGGTCCGCTTGACCACGACGACTGCGGAGTCGTCCGCGAGCCCTCCGCCGGCGAACGCCCTCGAATCCTCGACCACGGCGCGGGCCAGCTCCTCGGCAGGCAGGTCCCGCCGCTCGCGCAGCAGCCGGTCGAGCCGCGCGTTGCCGTACAGCTCGGTTCCCACGCGCGATTCCACGACGCCGTCCGTGAAGAGGACGACCGCAGCGCCGTGTTCCAGGGTCGCATGGGCCTCGGGGTACTCCTGGTCCGGAGCGATCCCGAGCGCGAGACCCCGCGCCCGGAGCTCGACGACCGAACCGTCCGGACGCACCAGCCGAGGCTCCGGATGGCCCGCGCCCGCGCACGCGAGCTCCCCGGTGGCGGGATTCACGGTCAGGCAGAGCATGGTCACGAACTTGCCCTCCTCCACCTCGTCGAGGACGACCTGGTTGGCGATCCGCAGCAGCTCCGAGGGCTCGGGATGCTCGCGGGCGAGCGACCGGAAGACAAACTTCGTCATCGCCATGTCCGCCGCCGCGTCGATGCCCTTCCCCGTGACGTCGCCGACCACGACGGCGAGACGCCCGTCGGGGAGCACCGTGTAGTCGAAGACGTCGCCGCCGACCTCCAGGCGGGCCGAGGACTCGTAGACGCTGCCGATCTCGATGCCGGGGATCGCCGGCGGCTCGTCCGGGAGCAGCGAGCGTTGCATCGCGTCCGCGAAGTGCACCTGCTGCTGGTAGAGACGGGCGTTGTCGAGCGCGAGCGCCGCCTGCGCGGTCAGGGAGCGGGCGGCCTCGAGCGTCTCCGCGTCGACCCGCCGCTCCGGGTCGAGGGAGATGAGGGTCAGCGCGGCCATGACTTCTCCGGACGCCACGATCGGGACGACCGACGCGCTGGAACCCTGCTCGAGGAACGGGACGAGCAGCTCGTGGCCGCCGCCGAGCCGCATCGCCTCCTGCGCGGTGAGCACCGAGGGCGGGCCGGGCTGGATCCGGTCGAGCGGCTGCGGACGGCGAAGGATGGGCTCGAGCGCCGCGCCCAGCCGCTCGTCCGCCACGTGGAGCGCCCGCGGAACGAGCGAGTCGCCTCGCTCGTCGGGCATCCGAAGGACCGCCGCGTCCAAGTCGAGGAGCTCGACCGCGGTGCGCGTGATGGCCGCGACGGTCTCGTCGAGGGACAGGCTCTCGGAGAACGAGCGCGAGATCTCGTAGAAGGCCTCCAGCCGCCGGGCGGCGAGCTGCTCCGCCTCGAGCGCCTCCTTGCGGTCCCGCGCCAGCAGCGCGGTCTCCTCGTGGAGGCCCGCGTTCTGGACCGCGACCGCGAGCTGTCCCGCAAGCGCCGCGAGCAGCTCGGACTCACTCTCGCCGAGGCGGCGCGTCGCCGGCAGGTAGGCGACGAGGAGGCCGATCAGTTCACCGGCCGAGCGCAGCGGGACGACGACGGCGGCCTCGATCCCGGCCTCTGCGACGGCGTCCCGCACCGACCCGAGGCGCGGATCGCTCGTCGCGTCCCTCACCTCGACGACGGGTCTCGAACGCAGGCGGCTGAGAATCAGCTCGAGAAGGCCCTCCGCGACCCGGAGATGCGGCCCCGCGAGCCCGCGCTCCGTTGCCGTCTCGAGCCCGCCCGCCTGGCGGAGGTAGACCGCAGCGCGGTCGGTCTCGAGCAGCTCGCCGACCCGGTCGACCGCGGTTTCGAGCGTGTGCGAGAGGGACAGCTCCGCGATCGCCTGGCCGACGACCGCCAGGAGCGCGCGGCTTCGCTCGAGCTCCTGGGCGAGCATGCTCGTCCGCTCGCCGACGCGGACGGCGTGCGCGGCGCGGGCGCCGAAGGCGGCGAGGAGGCCGAGCTCCTCCGCGGTCGGCTCCTCGCCGGGGTCGAAGACGAGGCGCAGCCCGCCGATCGGCGGCTCGCCCAGGCGGACGAGCACCACGCCCTCGCCGAGCACGGCGGTCGACCTTCCCGCGAGCTGCCGCTCGGCGTCCCGGACCGCCGCGTCCGCGCCGGTCGTGTCCTCCACCGTGCCTGCGGAGGCGACGAGCTCCGGACCGCCTCCGTTGGAGCGCCAGAGCACGCACGAGCGAGCACCTGTGACCTCCTGGGCGAGCCGGGCGATGCGGTCGCCGGTGCGCGTCTCTTCGGCGACGGCCGCCAGCGCGCGGCCCGCGAGCTCGAGCGTCGCGCCCC
>DASVEW010000041.1:0-3066 GCA_036380355.1 Gaiellaceae bacterium
CTCCACGACGAGGAGTACGGCGGCCTCGGCGCCTCGGCGCTCATGACGCTCGTCGCGATCGAGGAGGTCTCGAAGGTCTGCGCCACGAGCGGCCTCGTCATCGCCGTCCAGGAGCTCGGCTCCCTCGGGCTCAAGCTGGCCGGAACGGACGAGCAGAAGCAGCGCAACCTGCCGAAGCTCGCGTCCGGCGAGTGGCTCGGCGCCTACGCGCTGACCGAGCCCGGCTCCGGCTCCGACTCGGCCGCGATGCGCACTGAGGCCCGCCTCGACGGCGACGAGTACGTCCTCAACGGCGGAAAGCGCTTCATCACGAACGCGGGTGTCGCCGACCTGTACACGGTCTTCGCCAAGACGGATCCGACGCAGGGCCACTCCGGCATCTCAGCCTTCGTCGTCGAGGCGTCCACGCCCGGGTTCGAGGTCGGGCGGATCGAGCCGAAGATGGGGATCAAGGGCTCCACGACCGGCGAGATCTTCTTCAACGACATGCGCGTGCCGGCCGACAACCTGCTCGGCGAGGAGGGCGAGGGGTTCAGAATCGCGATGCGGATCCTCGACCGCTCCAGACCCGGGATCGGCGCGCAGGGCCTCGGCCTCGCCCAGGGGGCCACCGACTACGCGCTCGAGTACGCGAAGGACCGCGAGACGATGGGCAAGCCGATCGCGCAGCACCAGCTGATCTCCGCGACGCTCGCCGACATGGAGACGAAGTGCGAGGCCGCGCGGCTCCTGCTCTACAAGTGCGGGCAGATGATCGACGACGGCGTCGACGGCTCGGAGCTGACGAAGATCAGCGCGATGGCGAAGCTGTACTGCACGGACATGGCCATGGAGGTCACGACCGACGCCGTCCAGATCCTCGGGGGCTACGGCTACATGCAGGAGTACCCGGTCGAGCGGATGATGCGCGACGCGAAGATCACGCAGATCTACGAGGGCACGAACCAGATCCAGCGGCTCGTGATCGCGCGGGAGATGCTGCGCGAGAACCGCGCCTTCCTGCTCGCCGGCGTCGGCTAGCGCTCAGCGGCGCCGGCCGCGGCTGACGACGACGCTCACCCGCGCGTTCCGGGCCAGTCGCGTCCGCGGAGCCGGCCGGTGCCTGATCACGCGTCCGAAGCGGACCATCGGCGAGTACGCGCGGGTGATCTTGCCGAGCCGGCAGTTTCCGCGCCTGAGCGCCGCTCGGGCCGCCGCGACCGTCTTGCCCTTGAGGCTCGGGACGACGCAGCGGACGAGCCTCGGAGCCGGCTGCGGGTCGGCCGGCGGCGGTGGGGGCGCTGGAGGCGGCGGAGGTGGAGCGGGAGGCGGCGGCGGCGGCGGCGGTGGAGGGGGAGGGGGTGGCGGCGGCGGAGGAGGAGGCGGCGGTGGCGGTGGCGGCAGCGGGGGTGGCGGCGCCGACAGCCGCTCCGAGGTCCACGCGTTCAGCGCCGCTGCGCCGACCCGTGCGTAGACGCCGGGGTGGAGCGCGTCGGCACAACCGATGCCCCACGAAGTGACGCCGCCGAGGACGAACGCGTTCCCGGAGCGGTCCGGGACCATCAACGGGCCGCCGCTGTCGCCCTGGCAGGTGTCGTGGAGGCCGTCGGCCGCGCACACCATCGTGGCGCCGTCGAATTCGGGCCCGTAGGCCTCGTCGCAGTCCGCGTCGGTCACGATCGGCACCTCGGCCTCCAGCAAAACGGCGCTCGCCGGGCCGCCGGACGAGGTTGCGCCCCACCCGACGATCGTCGCGAGCGTCCCTGGGGCCCAAAGGTCCGTATCCGTGGACTGGACGAGCGGAAGCGGCGCGAACGGCGCGGCCCGCGAGAGTGTGAGCATCGCGACGTCGTTCGAGAGCGCCGCCGGCTCGCCGAAGTCCTCGTGCACCTCGACCTCAGCCACGCCGTAGACGTTCTCGGGCTCGATCTCGCTCAGGTCGACCTCGCCGAGCGCGACGGCGACGGTGTCCGGCGGAATCGGCTCGACGCCGCCGTCGGTGACGCAATGCGCGGCGGTGAGCACGCTGCGGTCGGCGAGGAGAGTTCCTCCGCACGACCAGCCGACGCCTTCGCCGAGGTCCACCTGGACGTAGGCCTGCGCCGGGTACTCGCCGGGGCTCGCCGGCTCGCCGCCGACGATCGAGTCCGGCGGCGAGGTCGAGGCTGCCGGCACGGCGAAACCGAACGCCGCGAGCGCTGCAATGAGAACGAACCAGTTCCGCGCCGGCTTCAGACCCCTAGCGTGACGCAAGGGCCGGAGGGTAGCCCGGTTAGCGCGGCCGGAGCCGGCTCGTGTCCACGACCTCGAAGGCGGAGCCCGGAACGCGCTTCAGCGCCCGCAGTTGTTCGTTCGACCAGCGCGGGTCGGGCGCGCCGGTGATGTACCAGTCGGAGCCGTTGTCCGCGACCATCATCCCGTAGCGCTTCAGCGCCTCCAGGACGATCCGCGCCTGGCGCGGGTAGCCGGCGGTGCGGAAGCTTGCCTTGAGCCGCAGCCGGAGGCCCATCGGCGGCAGGTTCGGGTCGGTCGCGCTACTCGCGTAGTGGCGCGCCGGATGGACGTACGCGCGCCGCGTCCGGCTGACGGTGAAGCGGAGGGCGTGGTCGATCCGGCCGCGCGCGACCTCGTCGTAGCGCGCCAGGCCGGGGAGGATCGGCAGGCCGGCGGCGTCGGCCGAGGTCCAGCCCGCCGGCCGCAGGCGGTTTGTGCGCAGGTTCCAGATCGCGCCCGAGCCGGCGCGCCAGCCGCCGCCCGCCGTCGGATGGAGCGCAAAGAGCTCGTAGAGGCGGCAGTTGTCCCGGTCGAGGATGAGCGCGTGACGGTCGCCGTCGGACTGCCGCCCGCCCTCGATCTTCACGTTGCGCGGGATCGGGTACGGGCCGCGGTCGCTCTCGGCGGCGTACTCGAACCGAACGCGCGCCTTCGGCTGGCGGCCGCGGACGACCGTGATCGGGATCCCGATCGGCGCGCCCTCCCAGAGGCCGGAGCCGAAGTCCGGGTGCAGCGTCTCATCCGCGCCGATCGAGCGGATGATCGCGTCGGAGTTCGGCGCAACGGGCAGCCGGTCGACGCGCTGATTCCACG
>DASVEW010000042.1:0-4854 GCA_036380355.1 Gaiellaceae bacterium
CGGAAGGTCAGGTCCTGGAGCGGGCACTCGCCGCCCTTGTCGCAGACCGGGCAGTCGAGCGGGTGGTTGACGAGGATGAACTCGAGCGTCGCGTTCTGCCCGTCGGCCGCCTTCTCGGAGGTCTGCGCCGTGCGAACGACCATCCCGTCCTGCGCGGTCAGCGTGCAGCCGGCCTGGAGCTTGGGCGTGCCCTCGACCTCGACGAGGCACATGCGGCAGGCTCCGATCGGCGGCCCGATCCGCGGCTCGTAGCAGAAGACGGGGATCTCGATCCCGGCGGCGGCGGCGGTCTCGACGAGGCCGAGCCCCTTCGGCACCCGCACCTCCAAGCCGTCGACGACGATCGTGACCAGCTCGGCCGAGCTCACGCGGGCACCAGCGCCAGGTGCTCGTGGGTGTGATGGTCGCTCGGCGCCTGGATACCCTCGAGCGACGACGCTCCGCCGAACGGGCACCCGCCCTCGTCGACGTGGCGCTTGAACTCGTCGTAGAACTTGTCCACGTAGCTCGCCACGCAGTAGACGGCGAAGTCGCCGAGCGCGCAGAGCGACTTGCCGAGGATCCGGTCGCAGACGTTGCGGAGGAGGTCGAGGTCGCCCTGGCTCCCGTCGCCCGCCTCGATCCGCTCGAGCAGCTGGACGAGCCAGCGGGTTCCCTCGCGGCAGGGCGTGCACTTGCCGCAGGACTCGTGCATGTAGAACTTCTCCGCCCGAAGGCCGAGCTGCACCATGCAGGCCCGGTCGTCGACGACGATCACCGCCGCCGAGCCCAGGAACGAGCCGGCGGCCTGGACGGAGTCGAAGTCGAGCGGCACGTCGATCTGGTCGGGCGTGAAGACCGGCACCGAGGAGCCGCCGGGGATGATCGCCTTCAGCGCCCGTCCCTCGGAGACCCCGTGGCCGTGTTCGAAGATCAGCTCCCGCAGGGTCGTTCCGAGCGGCAGCTCGTAGTTCCCGGGCTTGTTGATGTTGCCGGAGAGCGAGAAGACGACGGTGCCTGGCGCCTCGGGCGTGCCGATCTGCGTGTAGCGCTCGACCCCCAGCTCGAGGATCGCCGGGACGCTGGCGATGGTCTGGACGTTGTTCACGAGCGTGGGGCCGCCGTAGAGGCCGGTGACCGGGGGGAAGGGCGGGCGGGGCCGCGGCTGGCCGCGCTTCCCCTCGAGCGAGTCGAGGAGCGCCGACTCCTCGCCGCAGATGTAGGCGCCGGCGCCGCGGTGCACGATGACGTCGCAGTCGCCGAAGACGCCGGCTGCGCGCGCCTCCTCGACGGCGGCGGAGAGCACCTCGTACTCGGCCAGGTACTCGCCGCGGATGTAGATGAAGACGTGCTGCGACTGGATCCCGTGCGCCGCGATCAGGCAGCCCTCGAGGAACCGGTGCGGCACCCGCCGCATGATCTCCCGGTCCTTGAACGCGCCCGGCTCGGACTCGTCCGCGTTGGCCACGACGTAGGCGGGGCTGCGCCGCTTGTCGGGCGGCGGGACGAGGCTCATCTTGCGGCCCATTGGGAACCCGGCGCCGCCGCGACCGCGCAGCTTCGCGCTCGAGATCGCGTCGATCAGCTGCTCGGGCGTCATCGCGCGCGCCTGCTCGAGCTGCTCGTAGCCGCCGATCGCGCGGTACTCGTCGAGCTTCGTCAGGTCGCGCTCGTCGGCGCCCTCGAGGACTGTCAGCTCAACGGCCACGGATCTCCTCCACGAGCGCGGGCACGTCGGCGGCGTGCACCGGCTCCCGGTAGCGCCGGTCGACGATCACGACAGGGGCGTAGCCGCAGCCGCCGGCGCACTCCACGAGCCGGAAGCTGATCGCCCCGTCCTCGGTCGTCTCGCCCGGCGGCACGCCGAGCTCCTGCTCGAGCGCGTCGACCACCTCCTTCGCGCCGACGAGCGCGCAGGAAAGGTTCGTGCAGGCCTCGATCGAGTGCCGCCCGACCGGCGTCAGGTGGTACATGTCGTAGAAGGACGCGACCGACTGGACGTACGCCGGCGTCAAGTCCATCGCGTCCGCGACCTCCTCGAGCGCCTCCGGCGGCAGCCAGCCGTCGTGGCGGGCCTGGGCCAGGTGGAGGGCGCCCATGATCGCGGAGCGGCCGTCGGGGTAGCGCTGCTTGAGCTCCTCGACCTGCTCCCGAAACTGCGCCGTGCTCACCTGTCCGTGTCCCCCATCACCGCGTCGAGCGAGCCGACGATCGCGATCAGGTCGGCGACGAGCGCCTCGTGCATGCAGGTCGCGGTCGCCTCCAGCGCGACGAACGACGGCGCCCGGAACTTGACGCGCCAAGGCCGCGGGCCGCCGTCCGAGACGACGTAGCACCCCTTCTCGCCGCGCGGCGACTCGATCGCGACGTAGACCTCGCCCTCGGGCACCCGGTATCCCTCGGTGACGATCTTGAAGTGGTGGATCAGCGACTCCATCGACGTGTGGAGCTCGTGCCGCGGCGGGAGGACGACCTTGCGGTCCTCCGCGATCCACGGCTCGTCCTTCAGCTCCTCGAGCCGGTCGAGGCACTGCTCGATGATCCGCACGGACTGGCGCATCTCGTCGATCCGGACGCGGTAGCGGTCGTAGACGTCGCCGTTCGAGTAGACCGGGACGTCGAAGTCGACCTCGTCGTACGCGAGGTACGGCGCCGCCTTGCGGAGATCCCAGTCGACGCCCGACGCCCGCAGCACCGGCCCCGACTGCCCGAGCGCGATCGCGTCTTCGGCGGAGAGGGGCCCGATCCCCTGCGTCCGCTCGAGCCAGATCTCGTTCCGCCCGATCAGCGCCTCGTAGTCGTCCACGGCCTTCGGCATCCACTCGCAGAACTTGCGGGCGTCGGCGTAGAACCCCGGCGGGATGTCCTCGGCGAGGCCGCCGGTCTGGAAGTACCGCGTGTGCATGCGGACGCCGGTGACCATCTCGAACAGGTCGAGGACCAGGTCGCGCTCGCGGAAGCAGTACCAGAACATCGAGATGGCGCCCAGCTCGAGCGCCCCGGTTCCGAGGAAGACGAGGTGCGAGTGGATCCGGTTGAGCTCGCAGAGGAGCATTCGCATCCAGGTCGCCTTCTCCGGCACCTCGAGGTCCAGCAGCTTCTCGATCGCCAGCACGAAGACGAGCTCGTCGTTCTGGAACCCGACGTAGTCGATCCGTTCCGGGTACGTGATCGCCTTCCACCACGTCTTGTGCTCCATCGTCTTCTCGAAGCCCGTGTGGAGGTAGCCGATCACGGCCTCGGTTCCGACCACGCGCTCTCCGGCCAGGTCGATGATCAGCCGCAGGACGCCGTGCATCGACGGATGGTTGGGGCCGAAGTTGATGCGGAGGACGTCCTCGCTCCCCTCCAGCTCGGGCGGCGTCCGGAGCACTGTCGGGATCGGCGAGGGGATGCGCGAGCCCTCGTAGATGCGCGGGCGCTCGACGATGGCCAACTGCTACTCCTCCTCGCTGAACCGGACCGGCTCGCCGCCGATCGGATAGTCCTTGCGCAGCGGGTGGCCTTCCCAGTCGTCCTCCATGAGGATCCGGCGGAGGTTCGGGTGGCCCTCGAAGCGGATGCCCATCATGTCCCAGGCCTCCCGCTCGTGCCAGTCGGCGGTCGGCCAGACCGAGATCACGCTCTCGAGCGTCTCGCCGTCCTCGATCCAGACCTGGACACGGACCCTCGGCGCTCCGTCCCTCAGCGCCAGCAGGTGGTAGTTGACCGAGAACCGCTTCGGCTTCGGCAGGGGCATGCGCCCGTAGCCCTGCGAGGCGACGGAGACGCCGAGACCGGAGGGCGCGTTGAGGTCGCGGCCCGAGTCCGTCCCGTAGTAACCGGCGACGCCGCGGGCGCCCCAGCCGAGGTAGTCGGCCGGCGTGATGTCGGAGAGGAAGTTGAAGCCCTCGACGTCGCGCAGGTGGAGGCAGGCCTCGCGGATGCGCGCCGGGTCGACGACGAGCGTCGTCTCGCCGTGTTCCTCCCTCGTCTCGACCAGGCCCGGGACGCCTTCGAACGTCACTCGGCCACTCCCCGGATCTCGTACGCGGGCGGCACCCCGGCCTTGATCTTCTCCTGGAGCCGGACGATGCCCTCGACGAGCGCCTCGGGCCGGGGCGGGCAGCCCGGAACGTGGATGTCGACGGCGACGATCTTGTCCACGCCCTGGAGCACCGTGTAGTTGTTGAACATCCCGCCGGAGCTCGCGCAGGCGCCCATCGCGATCACCCACTTGGGCTCGAGCATCTGGTCGTAGATCTGGCGCAGCGGCGCGGACATCTTGTGGGCGACCCGGCCGGAGACGATCAGCAGGTCGGCCTGGCGCGGCGACGACCGGAACACCTCGGCGCCGAAGCGCGCGATGTCGTACCGCGACGAGACGATCGACATCATCTCGATCGCGCAGCACGCGAGGCCGAAGGTGGCCGGCCAGATCGAGTTCCCCTGCGACCAGGCGACGGCCTTCTCGACCGTCGTGAGCATCAGCTTGTCCTCGAGGTCCTCCGGCCCCAGCTCGCGCTCGAACACCCCGGGCTCCTTGTTCGGCATCAGCACCCGCTCCGAGTGGATGCCGAAGTCGCGGAGCCGCTTGGGCTTCTCTACCGCCACTCGAGCGCCCCCTTCCGCCAGATGTACACGTAGGCCACGGCGAGGACCCCGAGGAAGAACGTGAGCTCC
The DNA here is from genome assembly GCA_036380355.1 of Gaiellaceae bacterium. Classification (GTDB taxonomy): domain Bacteria; phylum Actinomycetota; class Thermoleophilia; order Gaiellales; family Gaiellaceae; genus JACDAN01. The sequence continues at coordinate 4,642 of DASVEW010000042.1, forward strand.
CAGAACCCGAACCACCCGAGCGGCTCGAGGACGACCGCCAGCGGGTAGAGGAAGACGATCTCGATGTCGAAGAGGATGAACAGCATCGCTGTCAGGTAGAAGCTGATCGTGAAGCGCCTCGTGTGCGCCGGTCCCGTCGAGACGCCCGACTCGAACGGCAGCGTCCGGGCGCGCAGGCGGCGCGCAGGCCGTTGCGCAAAGACGAAGCTCATC
>DASVEW010000043.1:0-22190 GCA_036380355.1 Gaiellaceae bacterium
CTCACGACTTTCCGCGACCCAATGAAGCCGGGCGCGGCTTCGCCGCGCGCGGCCCCGAAAGCTGATCGCAGACTCCTTTTCCCAGCCGGTCACGGAGCGGGCCGGGCAAAGCCCGTCCCGCGGCGGAGGGTTCTTCCCCCGGATGAGGGACGCGGTCTGTGCTGGAAACAACGGATAGTGGGAGTCATGCGGCCCGGTTTTCGCCTGCCCTCGCGCTTACTCGACCCGTCGACGGCGTCGGCCGCGCTGCTCGGAGGCGTCGCGGTCTACGTCACGTTTCTCGTGGCGGACGTCGGCGGGAGCGGATACGACCGCCTGCGCGACGTCGTCTTCTACAACGCGCTGCTGGTGGCAGCGGCGCTCTTCTGCCTCGCGCGGGCCGTCATGCGCTCCGAGGCGCGGCTCTCGTGGGCGCTCGTCGGGCTCGGGCTCACGGCCTGGGTAATCGGAGACCTCTACTACGAGATCGCGTTCGAGAGCGCCGACGAGGTGCCGTTCCCCTCTGTCGCGGACGCCTTCTATCTGACCCTCTACCCGTTCGTCTTCGCCGGCCTCGCGCTGCTGCTCTATGACCGGTTGCAGGAGACCCGCACCGACCTCTGGGTCGACGGGGTCATCGCGGGCCTGACGATCGCGTCCATCTGCGCCGCCCTCGTCTTCGGGGTGATCGCCGACACGACGGGTGGGGATCCGCTGACGATCGCCACCAACCTGGCCTACCCCTTCGCGGATCTCGGCCTGATCGCCGTCGTCGTGCTCGTCCTGGCGATGACCGGCTGGAAGCTCGACAGGGCCTGGGCCTGCATCCTCCTCGGGTGCCTCGTCTTCGGTGTCGCCGACACCGCCTACCTCTACACGACCGCGAACGGCACCTATGCCGAGGGAGCGCTTCTCGACGCCGGCTGGGTCGCCGGGATCGCACTGATCGCCGTCGCGGCCTGGCAGCCCCGGCGCGCGGTCGCGGCCGTTCGCGTCGAGGGGTTCTGGGTGTTCGCGCTGCCCACGGTCTCCGCCTGCCTGGCGCTGGCGCTGTTCGTCTACGACCACTTCCGGCCGATCAACGCGATCGCCCTCGTGCTCTGCACCTGTGCGCTGGTGTCGGTGATTGCGCGCATGGTGCTCACGTTCCGGCGGAACGCGCATCTGCTGGAGACGAGCCGGCGGGACGCGGAGACCGACGCGCTGACCGGGCTCGCCAATCGCAGGCGCCTCCTCCTGGACCTCGAGAACCGGATCGCGAACCGCGTCCCGACGATTCTCCTCCTCTTCGACCTCGACGGCTTCAAGTCGTACAACGACGCCTTCGGCCATCCCGCCGGCGACGCGCTCCTGCACCGCCTGGCGATGAGGCTCGGCGTGGCGGCCGAGCCGTACGGGCTCGCCTACCGCATGGGAGGAGACGAGTTCTGCGTGATCGCGGACGGCGGGAGCCTCGATCGTGGGCAGATCATCTCGGCCGCGCTGCGGGCGCTGCGGGACGAGGGGGAGGGCTTCGCGATCAGCTCCGCCTACGGAGCCGCGATCCTGCCCGAGGAGGCGACCGAGCTCTCGGAGGCCCTCCGGATCGCCGACACGCGGCTGTACGGGAACAAGGACAGCCGCAGGGCGTCGGCCGGCCGGCAGACGCGCGAGGTGCTGCTCAGCGTCCTGCACGAGCGGGACGCCGGCCTGCGGGGACACCTCTCCGCCGTCGCGCAGCTGGCGCGCGCCGTCGGCGAGCGGCTCGGGGTCGCGGACGCCGAGCTCCAGGACCTCACGCTCGTTGCGGAGCTCCACGACGTCGGCAAGCTCGCGATCCCGGACTCGATCCTCTCCAAGGACGAGCCTCTGACAGAGGACGAGTGGGTCTTCATCCACCGCCATCCCGTGATCGGCGAACGGATCCTCTCCTCGGCGCCCGCCCTCGCCCGCATCTCGCGCCTCGTCCGCTCGACGCACGAGCGGATGGACGGGATGGGCTATCCCGACGGCCTGGCCGGCGAGCAGGTCCCGCTCCTCTCCCGGATCGTCGCCGCGTGTGACGCGTTCCACGCGATGATCGCCGAGCGGCCGTATCGGCCGGCCCTGAGCGAGGAGCATGCGGTCGCCGAGCTCCGGCGCTGCAGCGGGTCGCAGTTCGACCCGGCGGTCGTCGAGGCCGTCATCGAGGCGCGGCGCGAGCGCTCGCTCGAGCTGGTCGCTTAGCCTAGGCCGCTTTCGGCGGCTCTGGATTCTTCGGCGCAGATCTGCGCGAAAGGACATCTGGCCGGGCCCAGGAGGCGTTGGTAGCTTCGCCGCCATGCCCAGCGCGCTGCTCCTCGCCGAACCGGAGTCCGCGACGCGGGGCTTTCTCGAGCGGCACCTGAGGCAGGACGGCTTCAACGTCCTCGAGGCGGACGGCGGCGAGGTCGTGGAGCTGGCCGAGCGTTCGCGGCCCGATCTCGTGCTCGCCTCCGACGCGCTTGCGCTCGAGCTGTGCCGGCGTGTGTCGGGCGTGCCCGTGATCGTGCTCGGGCGGCCCGACTCCGACGCCGTCGACCGGGTGCGCGCGTTCGCCGGAGGCTGCGACGACTACCTCGCGCGCCCGTTCCACTACGAGGAGCTGCTCGCGCGGATCCGGGCGGTGCTCCGCCGCGCCGCCCCGCCGGAGCGACATCGCATCGAGGTGGGGGAGCTCGAGATCGACCGGGCCGCGCGACGCGTGCTGGTCGGCGGCGTCGCGGTCGTCCTCGCCGCGAAGGAGTACGACCTGCTCGTGAAGCTCGCCGGCGACCCGACGCGCGTGTTCACCAAGGAAGAGCTGCTGCGGGAGGTCTGGGGCTTCCGTTCGCTCGGGCGGACCAGGACGCTGGACTCGCACGCGTCCCGCCTGCGGCGAAAGCTGTCCGGCGCAGGCGGTGACTTCGTCAGGAACGTCTGGGGGGTGGGCTACTCGCTGCTCGACGACTAGCTAGGCCGCCGACCGCTCGGCGCCGTCGCGCTCGCCCCACTCGAGCCAGGCATAGGCGTTCGGGTGGTAGAAGGCGTCCAGGGCGCGGTCCCGGGGTGGACGGAGCGTGAATGAGACGCCCTCCTTCAGATCTTCGTACTCGAGGACGACGTCCGCTCCCACCGGCGCCGACTCGTCCCAGAAGAGCCGGACGCTGATCCCGCCGGTTGCCCTGTCGGCCAGGAGCTTCATCGTCCCCCGACGGTACTCCGTTCCGGTAAGCACGCGGTGAAACGACCATGAGAGCCTTCTAATCCACGCGGCTACTCGCTCCTGAACGCGTCGACGTACTGGCCGAGGACGCGGTCCCAGCCGGGGCCGTAGTTCGCGCGGCCCTCGGGGTCGTCCCACCCGCGGTGCTCGAGGTCGACCCTCGTCCCGCTGCCCTCGGGCGTGAAGCGCACCTCGACCTCGGTCGGGCCGCGCTCCGGGTTCACCCGCCAGCGCAGCACGAACCGGTTGTGCGGCTCCCACGCGACGACGTCGGCCCAGTCGGCTTCCTCGCCGCTTGTGGAGCGCTCGTAGACGCGCCCGCCTACCCGCTCGTCGAAGACGATCTCCTCGATCCGGTCCTCGAAGACCGAATGGGTCTTCGGCCACCAGGTGTTGATCTGCCGCGTGAAGGTCTCGAACGCGGTCTCCGGCGGGACGTCGACCGTGATCGTCTTGGTGATCGCTGCAAGCGACTCCGTCGTGCTCATCCCTTGCTCCTTTCCCTCCGTTCGGCCTCGGCCTTGAAGTCGGCGAGGGCCTGATCCCAGAAGCGGTCGAAGTAGCTGCGGACCGCCGCGACGCCGTCGAGGTCGATCCGGTACACGTGGCGCGTGCCCTCCGCGCGCTCGCGGACGAGCCCCGCGTCCTTGAGCACCCGCAGGTGCTGGGAAACGGCGGGACGGCTGACGGGGAGCTCACCCGCCAGCTCCCCGACGGCCATCGGCCTCAGCGCCAGCCGCTCGAAGATCGTCCGGCGGGTCGGATCGCCCAGCGCGTTCATCGCTACTGCGTAAGCTTCCACTTACCGTAAGCGTAGGCTTACGCTTAGCGAATGTCAAGCCTGGGCGTCCCCGCCTCGAGGTCCAGCAGCAGCCGCTTCCGGTCGAGCCCGCCGCCGTAGCCGACGAGGCTGCCGTTCGAGCCGACGACGCGGTGGCACGGCAGCACGATCGGGATCGGGTTCCGGTTCATGATCGTCCCGACCGCACGGGCGGCGCGGGGGTTCCCGGCCTCGACGGCGAGGGACTTGTACGTCGTGACCTCGCCGTAGGGCACCCTCGCGAGGCGCTCGAGGATCACCCGCGAGAAGCCCTCCCGCCCGCGCAGGTCGAGGGGGAGATCGAAGTCGCGGCGGTGTCCGTCGAAGTACTCGTCCAGTTCGCGGCGCACCGGGTCGAGCTCGCGCGGCGAGCGCAGGACGCGCACCCCGAAGGTCCGGGCGAGCGACTCCGTCTCGCGCTCCGGCTCGGGATCGAAGGAGATCCGGCAGAGGCCACGCTCGGTGACGGCGAGGAGCAGCGGGCCGACGGGCGTGTCCGCGACGTCGAACGAGACGTCGACGAGGCCGGCTTCGGCGGCCGCCTGCCGGAAGCGGCGGTCGAGTGCGTTCGGGACGGCGTTCATGAGAGCCTCCTTCGCAGGCGCCGCACGCCGGAGGATGCGGCCTGGCGGGCCGCCTCCTCGCTGGAGCCGAGCGCGGTGCCGATGTCCGAATAGGACAGGTCGTAGCCGTAGCGGAGCACGACGGCGGCGCGCTCCTTCTCCGGGAGCTCGTCCGCGAGATGCTCGATCTGCGCGTACGCCGGACGGTCGTCGGCCGTCTCGCCGTCGACCGCGTCTCCCGGCTCCGGACGCCGCCTCCGTCCTTCGTCGGCGGCAACCCGGGTCGCGATGGTGAACACCCAGGCGCGCAGGAAGCGGCCGTGGCGCAGGTTGTCGTAGCCGCGAAGCGCGCGCAGGAACGTCTCCTGGAACGCGTCCTCGGCCCGCTGCCGCCCGAGCAGGCGCACGAGGTGGGCAAACACCGCGTCGCGGTTCTCGACGTAGAACCGTTCGAACGGCGGGACGGTCATCGCCTCCATCATCCTCTTCAACGTGAAGGTCGCGGAGGATGTGAGATGAAGGCCGCCGTGGTCGGTCACGTCGAGTGGGTCGACTTCGTGCCGGTGGAGCGGGTCCCGCAGGCAGGCGAGATCTTCACGACGGTCGACCACTGGTCGGAGCCGGCCGGCGGCGGGGCCGTCTCAGCGGGAGAGCTGGTCAGGCTCGGCGCGGAGACGACCTTCTTCACCGCCGTCGGCGACGACGAGCTGGGCCGGCGCGCCGAGGAGGCGTTGCGGGCGCTCGGCCTGCGCCTCGAGGTCGCGGTTAAGGACGCGCCCCAGCGGCGGGCGCTCACCTATCTCGACGCGCGAGGGGAGCGGACGATCACCGTGCTCGGCGACAAGCTCCATCCGCTGGCGAGCGATCCGCTCGCGTGGGACGAGCTCGACAGCACGGATGCCGTCTACTTCACGAGCGGCGACGTGGGCGCGCTGCGAGAGGCTCGCCGGGCAGGGATCCTCGTCGCCACGGCGCGTGAGCTGCCGACGCTTCGGCCGGCGGGCGTCCAGCTCGACGCCCTGGTGCACAGCGCCCGGGATCCGGCCGAGCGATACCAGCCGGGCGACATCGATCCGGCGCCGCGCCTCGTGGCCACGACCGAGGGCGCGGCCGGCGGCCGCTACGTCGTCGACGGGGAGGAGGGGCGGTGGGAAGCCGCGCCGCTTCCCGGCCCGCTGCAGGACGTCTACGGCGCCGGCGACTCCTTCGCGGCCGCCCTCGCCTTCGCCCTCGCCGACGACCGCACTCCGCAGGAGGCCGTCGACTTCGCGGCCCTGTCCGCCGCCCGGGCCATGACGAGGCGGGGGGCATTCGGGAACCCCGCGGGTCCCAGGTGACACCCGCGCCGCCTCGCGGTCGGCAATGGTCTCGGAAGCCCACCGGAGGAGGAAGAGATGGCGACGGACCTAGGCGCCCAGCTGCTCGAGCAGATCCACGAAGATCCTGACCGCCGTGATCGTCCAGGCGGGGGCCGAGATCGCCCTCGCGATCTCGCGCGGCCGGCCGGGCACCCCCCAGCGGGCCGGCTGAGCTAGCTCAGCCACCGAAGACGCCAGGGTCGGCAGGCGCCGGCCGGCCTTGGCCTGCGGTTTCACGGGTTGACGTAGTGGGGAAAAGTGGTCTAAAGTGGGGGAAAGTGGGAGAGTGCGAATGGCACCTTCATGCTGCTCGGAGAATACGAACACTCCATCGACGACAAGAACCGGCTCACCCTTCCGGCCCGGTTCCGCGACGCCATGTCCGACGGCGTCGTCGTCACACGCGGCATGGACGGGTGCCTCTACGCGTATCCGCGGGGCGACTGGCTCGAGCGGTTCCAGGCACGCGTCGCGGAGCTCGATCCGCTCAGCAGCGAAGGTCGGAAGCTGCAGCGCCATTTCTTCTCCGGCGCGGCCGAGGCGGAGCTGGACAAGCAGGGAAGGATCATGATTCCTGGAGCCCTGCTCCGCTATGCGGGCCTCGAGCGGGAAGTCGTCGTCGCCGGAATCCACGATCACCTGGAGATCTGGGATCGGGAGACATGGCGGCGGGAGCTCAACGAGGTCGAAGGGAGTGCGGAGCATGTTGCCGAGCGTCTTGCAGCCAAACGCGACTGATCACGTCCCCGTCCTGGCCGAAGAGGTTCGGCGCCTGCTCGACGTGCAGCCGGGCCAGACGGTCGTCGACGCCACCTTCGGCGCGGGCGGTCACGCGGCGCTCCTGGCCGAGGACCTGAAGGGCGAGGGCAAGTACGTCGCGATCGACAGGGACCCGAGCGTCAAGCCCTACTTCGAGTCGTTCCGCCGGCGCGCGGGCGTCAAGACGCGCTTCCTGGCCGGCGACTTCGCCGACGTGCTGGAGCGGTTCGCCGACAACGGGCGGGGCGCCGACGCGGTCCTGTTCGACCTCGGCGTCTCGAGCATGCAGCTCGATCGGCCCGAGCGCGGGTTCTCGTACGCGGCCGACGCACCGCTCGACATGCGGATGGACCCGACGGCAGAGGTGTCGGCGCGCGAGCTCGTGAACGAGGCGAGCGAGCGCGAGCTCACCGAGATCTTCCGCTCGTACGGCGAGGAGCGCTACGCCCGGCAGATCGCAAAGCGGATCGGCCGTGAGCGGCGCAAGCAGCCGTTCGAGACCACGGGCGAGCTTGTCGAGGCGATCAAGGCGGCGATCCCCACCCCCGCGCGCTTCGGCGAGGGCCATCCCGCGCGTCGCGTGTTCCAGGCGCTCCGGATCGCAGTGAACGACGAGCTCGGCGCGCTCGAGGCGGCCCTCCCGGCTGCGCTCGAGCTAGTGAACCCGGGCGGCCGCATCGCCGTCATCAGCTTCCACTCGCTGGAGGACCGGATCGTCAAGCGTTTCTTCCGCGCGGAGGCGCACGGCTGCACCTGCCCGCCGGACTTCCCCGTCTGCGTGTGCGGCCGCGAGCCGTCCCTCCGCGTCCTGACCCGGAAGGCGATCCGGCCCACGGCGCAGGAGATCGCGGCGAACCCGCGCGCCGCCTCGGCGCGCCTGCGAGGAGCGGTCAAGGTCTGATGGCCGTCGCCGTAGCACGGAGCCGGGCGCGTGCGCGGCCGAGGCGCCGCGCCGCCGCGAAGCGGCGAACCGCCGGCGGAGCGGTCTGGATCGTGCTCATGGGGGTCCTGCTCGCCGGCGTGGTCGCGCTCAACGTCGCCGTGCTCCGCCTGAACCTCCAGTTCGATCAGCTCGCGCGCGACCGCGACAAGCTTCGCGCCGAGTCCGCCGAGCTCGCGTCCGAGCTCGCCACGCGGTCGGCCTCGGCCCGCACGAGCAGCCTCGCGCGCCACCGGCTGGGGTACCTGCCCGCGGATCCGTCCACGACCACGTACCTGGACCTCGCGAATCCGTGAGCCGCCGCCTTCCGAACCGGCGGATCAGGCTTCTCCTCGCGCTCTTCACCCTCGCGTTCGCCGCCACCTTCGGACGCGCCGTCTGGCTGCAGGCCGTGCACGCGCAGGGCCTCGACCGGCTCGCGGAGGGCCAGCACCACGCGACCGTCGCCGTGCCGGCCCCGCGCGGGGCGATGGTCGACCGGAACGGCGTGCGCCTTGCGATCGGCCGCCGGGCGACGACGGTCTACGCGAACCCGAACCACATCGCCAACCCGCGGACGGCCGCGATCGCCGCTGGGCGCGCGCTCAAAATCGACCCGGACGAGCTGTACGGGCCGCTTGCCGACCGTTCGCGCGGATTCGTCTACGTCGCCCGCAAGGCCGATCCCGAGCACGCCGACGCGCTCGAGCGGAAGGGGATCGAGGGGCTCGGGTTCTACTCCGAGGAGCGGCGCGTCTATCCGCAGGGGCCGGTCGCCGCGCACGCGCTCGGCTACGCAGGAGTCGACAACAAGGGTCTTTCCGGTCTCGAGCTGGCGCTGGACAGGACGCTGGCCGGCCGGGCCGGGCGCGAGACGATCGTCCGCGATCCGTTCGGCCGTGCCCTCGACGTCGTCAACGCGACGCCGGCGGTGCCGGGATCCAACGTCAGACTTACGCTCGACGCGACCCTCCAGGGGAACGCCGAGTCAGTCCTCCGGTCGACGGTCCGCCGCTGGGGCGCGCTCGCCGCCAGCGCGGTCGTGCTCGACCCGCACAGCGGCGAGGTGCTGGCCCTGGCGGTGCAGCCCGGCTTCGACGCGAACCGCTTTCCGCAGACGCCGAAGGAGATCCAGCGCAACCTGGCAGTCACGGACACCTACGAGCCGGGCTCGACCCTGAAGGTCGTCACCGTCGCCGGCGCGCTCTCCGAGGGGGTCGTCTCGCCGACGACCGCCTTCACCCTGAGGCCCAAGATCCAGGTGTCCGACCGCGTGATCCACGAGGCCCACCGGACGCGCACCGAGCAGATGACTGTCGCCGAGATCCTCGCGCAGTCTTCGAACGTCGGGACGATCACCCTCGCGCAGCTCCTCGGCCGGGAGCGCCTCACGACCTGGCTCGGCAAGTTCGGCTTCGGCAGGAAGACCGGGATCGACTTCCCGGGCGAGACGAAGGGGATCCTGCCGAGCTACTGGTCGGGCTCCACGATCGGGACGCTGCCGATCGGCCACGGCATCGCCGTCACGCCGGTGCAGATGGCTGCCGCATATGCCGCTGTCGCGAACGGCGGCGTCTGGATGCAGCCGCACCTCGTGATGTCGAGCCGCGTGAAGAAACGGCGCGTGATCTCGCGTGCCGTCTCGGAGCAGCTGATGGCGATGATGCGCGACGTCGTGCTCGAGGGCACGGGGACAGAGGCGGCCGTGGAGGGCTACCAGGTCGCCGGCAAGACCGGGACGGCGGCCAAGCCCGACCCGCGCGGCGGGTACTCGACGTCGCGGTACGTCGCGTCCTTCGTCGGGGTCGTGCCCGCGAGCGACCCGCGCCTCGTCGTGCTCGTGACGGTGGACGAGCCGAGCACGATCTGGGGCGGAACCGTCGCCGCGCCCGCGTTCCAGCAGATCGCGCGCTTCGCCCTCCAGTACCTCGAGATCCCGCCCGACGCGGCTTCGTAGTCGCCGGGCACTGCGCTAGCCTCTCGGCGATCGTGGATCTCGAGCGGCTGATCACCGCGCTCGGACCTCTGGAGGTCCGCGGGGGCGCTCCGACAGACATCGCCGACCTCGCGTACGACACGCGCGAGGTGCGCCCGGGCGCGCTCTTCTTCTGTGTGCCCGGCGAACGGATCGATCGGCACGACCTCGCCGCGGAAGCCGTGGAGCGCGGCGCCGTCGCGCTCGTCGTGGAGCGGCCCCTCGACCTCGACGTGCCGCAGCTGATCGTCCCTTCCGCTCGGGCCGCGATGCCTGTCGCGGCCGACGAGTTCTTCGAGCGACCCACTGCAGAGCTCGTCGTCGCCGGTGTGACCGGCACGAACGGCAAGACGACGACGGCATACCTGCTCCACTCGATTCTCGACGCGTCCGGCATGCGGCCGGGGCTGATCGGGACGATCGAGTCGCGCGTCGGCGGCGAGCGGCGGCCGGCCGTCCGCACGACGCCCGAGGCGATCGACCTGCAGCGCACGTTCCGCGCGATGCTCGACGCGGGCGACCGGAGTGTCGCGATGGAGGCAACCTCGCACGGCTCCGAGCTCGGACGGCTGGCCGGAGTGCGCTTCGACGCGCTCGCCTTCACAAACCTGACGCAGGACCACCTCGACTTCCACGGCTCGATGGATCGCTACTACGAGGCGAAGCGGCGCCTCTTCACCGAGCACGAGCCGGCGCCGGCTGCCGCGGTCAACATCGACGACGAGTGGGGGAGGAAGCTCGCCAATGAGCTTCGAGCGCTCGACCGGGCGCCGCTCCTCACGTATGCGGTCACGGGCGAGGCCGATGTGACCGAGGCGACCGCCCAGAGCCGGCTCCGCGGTCGCTTCAACCAGGAGAACACGCTCGCCGCCGTCGCGGTCGCTCGCCTCCTCGGCGTTCCCGAGACGGCGATCCAGAAAGGCGTCGCGCACACGCCCAGCGTCCCGGGCCGGTTCGAGACGGTCGACGAGGGCCAGCCGTTCACCGTGATCGTCGACTACGCTCACACACCGGACTCGCTGGCGAACGTCCTCCGGACGGCGCGCGAGCTGACGAGTAAGCGCCTGATCTGCGTCTTCGGCTGCGGCGGCGACCGGGACCGCGGCAAGCGGCCGGAGATGGGCAGGATCGCCGCCGAGCTCTCGGACGTCCCGATCGTGACCTCGGACAACCCGCGCAGCGAAAAGCCGGGCGCGATCATCGACGAGATCCTGGCCGGCATGAGCGGCGATCCCGAAGTCGAGCCGGACCGGCGTGCGGCGATCTCGAGCGCAATCGGGGCGGCGCGGGAAGACGACGTCGTCGTCATCGCAGGCAAGGGCCACGAGCAAGGCCAGGAGTTCGCCGACCGCAAGATCCCGTTCGACGACCGCGAGGTCGCGCGCGAGGCGCTCCGGCGGCTGGGGGCCGCGGCATGATCCCGCTGCCGGTCTCGGAGCTGGCGAAGCTCGGCCGGCTCGACGCCACGGCCGACTCGGTCACCGGGGTCCACATCGACTCGCGGCGCATTCGGCCCGGCGACCTCTTCGTGGCGGTCCGCGGCGGCGTCGACTACCTCGACGAGGCACGGGCGGCCGGCGCGGCGGCCACGCTTGTCCCGGACGACGACTTGGCCGCGATGGCCGCGATCGGCCGTGCCCTCCGCGACCGGAGCGACGCCGAGATCGTCGGCATCACGGGCTCGACCGGGAAGACGTCGACGAAGGACATCCTCGCCGCGCTCGTCCGCCCGCACCGCCGGACGGTCGCCGCGGAGGCGAGCTTCAACGCGGAGCTGGGCGTCCCGCTGACGCTCGCCCGCCTCGAACCGGACACGGAGCTCCTGATCGCCGAGCTCGCGATGCGCGGCTTCGGCCAGATCAGCGAGCTCTGCGAGATCGCCCGGCCGACCCTCGGCGTGATCACCGCGATCGGGCCCGTCCATCTCGAATTCGTCGAGTCCGTCGCCGGGGTCGCAAAGGCGAAGGCCGAGCTGCTGGAGGCGCTACCGACGGGTGCCACCGCCGTCGTCCCGAGTGGGGCGGCCGAGCTCGAGCCCTACCTCCGAACCGACCTGAGAGTCGTCCGCCTGGGCGAGGACGCCCGGCTGCTCGGGTTCGACGGCGGGCGCCTGGAGGCGGAAGTGCTCGGTGAGCGGCTCGAGCTCGAGCTCCCGTTCCGCACGCCGCACCAGGCGGAGAATGCGCTCGTCGCGCTCGCCGTCTACGCGGCGCTCGAACTTCCGCTCGACCGCGTGTACGAGGGCGCGCGAGAGATCGAGCTGTCCCGGCTTCGCGGCGAGGAGCTCCCGCTCTCGAGCGGAGGCGTCCTGATCAACGATTGCTGGAACGCGAACCCCGCCTCGATGGCCGCAGCCCTTCGCGACCTGGCCGCACGGGCCAACGGGGGCCGCCGGCTCGCCGTGCTCGGCGGCATGGCCGAGCTCGGCTCCGAGTCGACCAGGTACCACGAGGAGATCGGGCGCCTGCTCCAAGCGCACGAGATCGACCACGTAATCGCCGTCGGCGAGCTCGCCCGCGCGTACGGGACCGGCGAGTGGGTCAGCGACGCCGACGAGGCGGCCGAGCGCCTCGCGGAGCTCGTTCAGCCCGGCGACGTCGTGCTCGTCAAGGGCTCGCGCTCGGTAGGCCTCGAGCGGGTCGCAGAGAAACTCCACTCCTGATGGAACGAGTCCTCGCTGCGGGCCTGCTCGCCATGCTGATCTCGATCGTCGCCGGGCCCAAGTTCATCGAGTTCCTGCGCCGGAACGAGATGGGACAGCACATCCGGGAGGAAGGCCCCGCCGGCCACCGCATCAAGCAGGGCACCCCGACCATGGGCGGCTTGCTGATGGTCTTCTCGGCGACCGTCGCGTTCCTGACGCTCAGCCACTACACGACCGAGGGGCTGACCGTGTTCGGAGTGATGCTCGGCTGCGCCGCGGTCGGGTTCCTGGACGACTACACGAAGCTTCGCCACCGGCGCTCGCTCGGGCTCGCCGGCCGGTGGAAGCTGCTCCTGCTCGGCGCGATCACCGTCGGCCTCGCGTTCGCCGTGGAGGACGTCGACGCGCCGACCGACATCTACGTGCCGATCCTGGACTGGCGCATCGGCCTGTCGCTCGGCTTCTACCTCCTCCTCTTCTTGATCGTGGCGGGGGCGGCGAACGGCGCGAACCTGACCGACGGGATCGACGGGCTCGCCGCCGGGATCGGGATCATCGCGCTGCTCACCTTCACCGCGATCAGCGTCGTCGCCTACACGCGCTCCGGCCAGCTCGCCTCCGAGCAGGACCTCGCCTCGCTGGACATGGCGATCCTCGGCGCGGCGCTGATCGGCGGCCTCATCGGCTTCCTCTGGTACAACGCCTTCCCGGCCGAGGTGATCATGGGCGACACCGGGTCGATGGCGATCGGCGGGGCGATCGGGGCCTTCGCCGTCATGAGCCGCAGCGAGCTGCTCCTGCTGCTGATCGGCGGCATCTTCCTGATCGAGGCGCTCTCGGTGATCCTGCAGGTCGCCTCGTTCAAGTACTGGGGCCGGCGGATCTTCCTGATGGCGCCGATCCACCACCACTTCGAGATGAAGGCGTGGTCCGAGACGAAGATCATGGTCCGCTTCTGGATCGTCGCGGCGATCCTCTGCGGCGCGGCGTTCGCGCTCTACTACCGCTACTTCCCGGCCTTCCGCCCGGACCTCGTGGGATGAGATACCTGGTGCTCGGCCTGGCTCGGTCGGGCCGGGCGGCGGCGCTGGCGCTGGCCCGTCGGGGCGAGCGGGTCGTCGCCGCCGACCGCTCGCCGGAGGCCGACCGCGGAAGGCTCGCCGAGACCGGTGTCGAAATCCATCTCGGAACCGAGGAGACCTCGCTGCTGGAGGGTGTGGACGTCCTGATCAAGAGCCCCGGGGTGCCGTCCGAGGCACCGCTCGTCACGGCCGCGCGGGAGCGCGGCATTCCGGTCTGGAGCGAGGTCGAGCTCGGCTCGCGCCTGCTGTCGAGCCCGATCCTGGGCGTCACCGGCACGAACGGGAAGACGACCACGAGCGCGCTCCTGGGCGTGATGCTGGGCGCGCCGGTGGCCGGCAACATCGGCCGGGCGCTGACGGAGTACGACGGCTCCGAGGGGAACGGCTGGATCGTCTGCGAGCTCTCGAGCTTCCAGCTGGAGGACATCCACGAGTTCCGGCCGAGGATCGCCGTGCTGCTGAACCTCGAGCCCGACCACCTCGACCGGCACGGCACCTTCGAGGCGTACCGGGACGCGAAGCTGCGGATCTTCGAGAACCAGGAGACCGGCGACGTCGCGATCGTCCCGCGCGGGTTCGGCGCGATCCCGGGTCGTGCCCGTCGCGTCGAGTTCTCGGCGGACGACGCGCTGCCGGCCGAGCCTCGCATTCCCGGCGCGCACAACCGGGAGAACGCCGCGGCTGCAGTCGCAGCGGCCCGGGAGGCCGGCGCCGGAGAGGAGCAGATCGCCGAGGCGCTGCGCGAGTTCCCCGGCGTGCCGCATCGCCTCGAGGAGGTCGCCGAGATCCGGGGCGTCCGGTTCGTGAACGACTCGAAGGCCACCAACGCTGCAGCCGCCCGCCGCGCCGTCGCATCGTTCGACGGGCCGCTGCACGTGATCCTCGGCGGCCTCGGCAAGAACGAGAGCTACGCGGACCTCGCCGCGGACCTGCGGGCCCGCGGCGCGCGGGCGTACCTGATCGGCGCCGCGGCCGGGGAGCTGGCGGAGGCGATCGAGGACCACGACCTCAGCGGCGACCTCGCGACCGCGGTCCGCTCGGCGGCAGCCGCCGCAAAGCCCGGCGAGATCGTCCTGCTCTCGCCGGCCTGCGCGAGCTATGACCAGTTCACGGATTTCGAGCAGCGAGGAGACGAGTTCCGCCGCCTCGTCGAGGCGCTGCGATGAGAAGGGGGGCGTTTGAGGGGCAGCTGCTGCTTCTGATCACGCTCGCGCTCGTCGCCTTCGGCCTCGTGATGGTCTTCAGCGCCACCTCGGGCCAGGCGACGCTCGGGAACGGCGACGCCTCGTACTACCTCCGCAAGCAAGGGCTCTACGCGCTTGTCGGCGTCGTCCTGCTCGTGCTGATGCGCCGGACGAGCTACAGGGCGCTGAGGCCGCTCGCCCCGACGCTGATCGTCGTCAGCCTCGCGCTCCTCGTCGCCGTCCTCGCCGTCGGCACGACCGTGAACGGCGCCAAGCGCTGGCTCCAGTTCGGCCCGGCCGTGTTCCAGCCGTCGGAGCTCGCGAAGCTCGCGCTCGTGATCTGGCTCGCCGGCTACCTGTCCCGGCATCCGGCGCCCCGGACGCTCGGCGAGCTGTTCAAGCCGATCGGGCTCGTCACGGGGGTCTTCTGTGCGCTCTTCCTCGCCGAGCCGGACCTCGGCACGGCGATCACCGTCGTCGTCATGCTCGGCGGCGTCCTCGTGGTCTCCGGTGCTCCGGCGCGCCTCCTCGCGACCGCCGGCGCGCTGGCGGTGGGTCTCGTCCTCACCGCTGCCTGGTTCGAGCCGTACCGCCGCGCTCGCCTGCTCAGCTTCCTCAACCCGTGGGACGACCCGCAGGGCGCCGGTTACCAGACCGTGCAGGCGATGATCGGCCTCGGCTCCGGCGGCATCTTCGGCGTCGGGCTCGGCGAGGGGATCTCCAAGAACTTCTACCTACCCGAGGCGCACACGGACATGATCTTCGCGATCGTCGGCGAGGAGCTCGGCCTCGTCGGGACGACGGCGCTGATCGGCGCCTACGCGGCGTTCGGGTACGCGGGCTTCCGGCTCGCCCTGGGCTGCAAGGACCCGTTCGGGAAGCGGCTCGCGGCCGGCATCACGACGCTCGTCTGCGGGCAGGCGCTGATCAACATCGCCGCGGTCATGGGCATCGCGCCGCTGACCGGCATCACCCTCCCGTTCGTCTCGTACGGCGGGTCGAGCCTCGTCGTCGGCCTCGCCGCAGTCGGCATCCTCCTTAACATCGCGGGCGACCATGGCCGAGCAAGCAGGGCCCGCGTGCCTGATCGCAGCAGGGGGAACAGCCGGACACGTGCTGCCGGCAATCGCAGTCGGCGAGGCGCTTCGCGAGCGCGGAGCCGCCGTGACGTTCGCCGGGTCGCCGGATCGCGTTGAGGCGCGCCTCGTGCCGGAGGCGGGGTTCGAGTTCGATCCGTTCCGGATCTCCGGCCTGCCTCGGCGCCCGGGCATCGAGCTCGCCCGCTCGCTTTTTCGCGCCGGCGGAGCGGTTCGCGAGAGCCGCCGGATCCTCGAGCGGCGCCGTCCGGACGTCGTCCTCGGTGCGGGGAGCTTCGTTGCCGGGCCGATGGTGGTCGCCGCCGCGACGATGCGGATCCCCACGGCCCTGACCGAGGCGGACGCGCACCTCGGTCTCGCGAATCGAATCGCCGCGCCGTTCGCCAAGCGCGTGTTCCTGTCGTACGAGCTGGACGGACGCGGCCCGCCGAAGTACCGCGTGGTCGGTCGCCCGATCCCGAGGAGCTCACGGCCCCTGCCGCGCGCGGAAGCCCGGGCGCGACTCGGGCTTCCGGCCGAGGGTCGGATTCTCGGCGTCTTCGGCGCCCGCGCCGGCGCGAAGAGCCTGAACGAGCTCGCGGTCGAGGCCTGGGGCAGCGAAGGCCCTGTCGTCCTCCACCTGTCCGGCGAGCGCGACTACGAGGCGCTGCGCCCGCGAGTCGGGCGCGCCGACTATCACCTGCTGTCCGGCGTCGACGACTTCGGCGCCGCGCTCTCCGCGGTCGACCTCGCCCTCGCGCGCTCGGGGGGGACCGTGTGGGAGCTGGCGGCCGCCGGGCTTCCGGCGGTGCTCGTCCCGTACCCGCACGCGACCGCGGACCACCAGACGAAGAACGCCCGCTACTTCGAGGCAGGCGGAGGCGCCGTCGTCCTGCCGGAGACCGACCTGCACGAGGCGCCCGAGCTCGTCGAGGCCTTGCTCGGCCACGACGCGAGACTCGCGAAGATGAGCGAGGCGATGCGGAGCCTCGCCCGCGAGGACGCCGCCGACAGGATCGCAGAGGAGCTGATCGAGCTTGCAGCCGCTCGCCGGTAGGAAGCTCCACTTCGTCGGGATCGGCGGCGCGGGGCTGTCCGGCTACGCGCTTCTGGCGCACGCCTGGGGCGCCGACGTCTCCGGCTGGGACCGGTACGAGACGCCGTACCTGAAGAATCTCCCCGCCGAGATTCCCGTGACGATCTCACCGGAGCCGACGCCGCCGGACGACGCCGAGACCATCGTCTCGAGCGCGTTCACGGGCAGCGCGACAGGACGGTCGCGCGCGGAGTTCCTCGCCGAGCTCGTGTCCCTCCAGGACTCCATCGTGGTGGCCGGCGCTCACGGGAAGACGACGACCGCCGGGATGATCGCCTTCGTCCTCGACCGGCTAGGCCGCGATCCCGGCTTCCTCATCGGCGCCGAGGTGCCGCAGCTCGACGGAAACGCCCGCGCCGGTTCCGGCTGGCTCGTCGTCGAAGGGGACGAGTCCGACCGGACGATCGAGCTGCTGGGTCCGAAGATCGCGGTCGTCACGAACGTCGACCTCGACCACCACACGGAGTTCGCGTCGAGGTCGGAGGTGGGCGAGCTGTTCGAGCGCTGGCTCGCGGGCGTCCCGGAGGTCGTCCGAGGCGAGTCGCTCGAGCCCTACGACGGCGAGCTGACCATTCCGGGAGAGCACAACCGCCGGAACGCTGCGGCGGCGCTCGCGGCGCTCGAGCGCGCCGGCGTGGACGGACGTGACGCCTGGCCCGTGCTGCGCGAGTTTCGCGGCGCCGGCCGGCGGCTCGAGGAGGTCGGCGTGGCCGGCGACGTGCGCATCGTCGACGACTACGCCCACCATCCCGCCGAGATCCGCGCGACGCTGACGGCGCTGCGCGAGCAGGGCGTCGGGCGGATCCTCGCGCTCTTCCAGCCGCACCTCTACTCACGCACGAGGCATCTGGCGCGGGAGACGGCGGCGGCGCTCGCGGGGGCCGACGTTGTCGCCGTCACAGACATCTACGCCGCGCGCGAGGAGCCGGTCGAGGGCGTGACCGGCAAGCTCGTCGTCGACGCGCTTGCCGAGCTGCGGCCGGGGATGCCGATCGGGTGGACGCCCCGGGTCGAGGACGGCGCGCGCTTCGTCGCGGAGCGGGCTCGGCCGGGAGACGTCGTGCTGACCGTCGGCGCTGGCGACGTCGACCGCGGGGCCGACCTCGTCTTCGCGGAGCTCGGATGACGATCGAGGAACGGGTTCCGCTCTCGCGGTTCACGACCCTTGGAACCGGAGGCCCGGCGCGGTGGTTCGCGCGGCCTGAGACGCCCGAGGAGCTCGAGGAGGCGCTCGTGTGGGCGGCCGAGCGCGAAGCGCCGGTGGCCGTCGTCGGGCTCGGCTCGAACCTCCTCGTGGCCGACGAGGGCGTGGACGCGCTCGTCCTCAAGCTGGTCGGTGGGCTCGCGGCCGCGGACGCCGACGGCGACCTGTTGCGTGCCGGCGGGGGTGCGCCGCTCGCCGTCTGCCTGCACCGCGCGCGGGCCGCGGGGCTCGGCGGGCTCGAGTTTGCGTGCGCGATCCCGGGGACGGTCGGCGGCGGGGTCTGGATGAACGCCGGGGCCTACGGGGGCGACATCTCCGGAGTGCTCGAGCGGGCGCTCGTCGCGGACGCATCGGGTTCGAGCTGGCGAACGCCCGGCGAGCTCGGGCTCGAGTACCGACGGTCGGCACTGCGGCCCGGGGAGGTCGTGGTCCAGGCCGAGTTCCGGTTGCATCAGCGCCCCGTCGAGGAGATCAAGGCGACCGTCTCGGAAATGCAGGCGGCGCGCAAGGCGGCGCAGCCGACGAACAGGCGGACCTTCGGGAGCGTCTTCAAGAACCCGGAGCACGACCTCTCGGCAGGCCGGATGCTCGAGGCTTGCGGCCTTCGCGGCTATCGCATCGGAGGGGCACAGATCTCGCCGCGGCATGCGAACTTCATCGAGAACGCAGACGGGGCACGGTCGGCCGACGCGATCGCGCTCATGGCGGAGGCGCGCCGTCGGGCGCTCGAGGAGTTCGGCGTCGAGCTCGAGCACGAGGTGCAGCTGCTCGGGAAGCTCGAGCTGCCGGCTCCCGGCGAGCGCGTGTAGGAGCGCCCGGTCCCGCGGCGAAGTTGGCGCGGTGGCCCGTACGGCTGCCTCGGCGTCCCCTGCTCTCCGCCTGGTCCCGTCGGGACGGTCGCTGGCGGTCGGCTTCGGCCTGCTCGCCGCAGCGTTCGGGCTGTTCTTCGGCGCCCGGGAGACTTCGGTGTTCGCCGTCCACGACGTCCGGGTGGAGTCGGTCCCGCCCGGCCAGGCGCGCTTGGTCGACCGCGCCCTCGGAGACCTGGAGGGCAGGAGTCTGCTGCGCATCGACCGGGACGTCATCCAGCGCCGCCTCGACGAGCTGCCCCACGTACATCTCCTCGGCTACGACCGCGCGTTTCCGAACGAGCTCCGCGTCCAGGTCAGCGTGGAGCGCGCGGTCGCCGTCCTTCGTCGGGGAAGCGATCGCTGGCTCGTCTCGGCCGAGGGCCGCGTGCTGCGGCCCCTCGAGCGGCGGCTCCGGCGACCGCTTCCGGTCGTCTGGCTCGAGCGAACCACCGACCCGCAGGTCGGTGCGATCCTCCGCGCGGCCGACCCGGCCCGTGCGATTCGAACCATCTCCGCCGTTCGCTCGGCGTCGCCGGCGCTTGCCCGCCGCGTCTGGTACGTGAAGATGGGGGAGGCCGGAGCGGCGACCGCGGTGCTGGACGATCGGTTCGAGATCCGGCTCGGAACCACCGCGGACCTGCCGGTCAAGCTGGCGGTCGCGCGGCGCGTGCTCGCGGTGATGCGGAGAGAGGGCGACGTCGCCGCCTACCTCGACGTCAGCGTTCCCGAGCGCCCGGTAGTTGGAGAGAGTCTCGAGTCTCAGGTAGAGAGTGAGACTTTGCCGTCGGAAGATGCGTTGACAGCGCAGTAGATCGCACCTAGGCTGGGGCCGTTCCAGTGGCTCGCAAAGCCGCGAGCTACAGTCGAGCTTGAGGTGGAGGGACGTTGAGCGTACGCGATCAGACAGGCAACTACCTGGCGGTGATCAAGGTCGTCGGCGTCGGCGGCGGCGGATCGAACGCCGTCAGCCGCATGGTCGACGCCGGGCTGAGCGGTGTCGATTTCATCGCGGCGAACACCGACGCCCAGGCGCTCCTCGTGGTCGATGCGGACCTGAAGGTCCACATCGGCGCCGAGTCGACGCGCGGGCTGGGTGCGGGCGCGAACCCCGAGGTCGGGCGCGCGGCGGCGACGGAGAGCCGCGACGAGCTGAAGGACGCGCTGAAGGGCGCGGACATGGTCTTCGTCACCGCAGGCGAGGGCGGCGGCACTGGGACCGGCGGCGCTCCGATCGTCGCCGAGCTCGCGCGCGAGCTCGGCGCGCTGACCGTCGGCGTCGTGACGAGGCCGTTCGGCTTCGAGGGGCGAAAGCGCGCCGACCAGGCGATGCTGGGAATCGAGGAGCTGCGCGACCAGGTCGACACGCTGATCGTGATCGAGAACGACCGCCTCCTCCAGGTCGTCGAGAAGCGCACGTCGATCGTCGATGCGTTCCGGATGGCGGACGACATCCTTCGCCAGGGCGTCCAGGGGATCACCGACCTGATCACCGTCCCCGGCATCGTCAATCTCGACTTCGCCGACGTGCGGGCGATCATGTCCGACGCCGGCTCGGCCCTCATGGGCATCGGGACGGCGTCCGGGGAGAGCCGCGCCGCCGAGGCGGCACACACCGCCGTCTCGTCGCCGCTGCTCGAGTCGTCGATCGAGGGCGCCACGGGGATCCTCCTGAACATCAGCGGCCCGGCCGACATGGGCCTGTTCGAGGTGAACGAGGCGGCGGAGGTCGTCACCAGCGCGTCCGACCAGAACGCGAACGTGATCTTCGGCGCCGTCATCGACGATTCGCTGAAGGACGAGGTGCGCGTCACGGTGATCGCGACCGGCTTCGGGCCTGGGGCGCACCGGCGGCGGCGGAGGGCCGTCGTGACCGAGGAGACGCCGGCGAGGGAGCCCGAGGAGCGCGAGCGCGAACGCGAGCGCTTCGAGGTCACGGACGAGGAGCTCGAAGTCCCCTCGTTCCTCCGCGACTAGCACGAGGTCGGGCCTGAGGCGCCGACTCGGCGGCGCCGACTGAGGTCGTGCCGGCTCTGCCGGCGCGGCCGGTCGCTGGGCCGGCGGTAGCATCCGGCGCGTCGTGCAGACGCTCCGCCGGACTCCGCTCCACGAGCGCCACATCGCGCTCGGGGCGCGACTCGTCCCCTTCGCGGGCTGGGAGATGCCGGTGCAGTACGACGGTGTCATCCCCGAGCACCGGGCGGTACGCTCGGACGCCGGCGTCTTCGACGTCTCGCACATGGGCGAGCTCGAAGTCGAGGGCCCGCGGGCCCACGAGTTCCTCCAGGGAGTCCTGTCGAACGACCTCGACCGCCTCGAGCCCGGCCAGGCTCAGTACACGCTGCTGACGAACGAGCGCGGCGGGATCGTCGACGACCTGATCGCCTATCGCCTCGAGCCCGGGTGCTACCTGCTGATTGTCAACGCCTCGAACCGCGAGACCGACTTCGCGTGGCTGAAGGAGCGCGAGCTTCCCGGGTCCGACGTTCGGGACGTCTCGGACGACTACGCGCTCCTCGCCGTGCAGGGGCCCCGGTCGATCGAGCGCCTCGGGCTGGACGAGGCACCGGCGTTCACATTCTCGGTCGGAGAGCTGGACGGGATCGAGGTCATGATCAACCGCACCGGGTACACGGGCGAGGCGGGAGTCGAGCTCATGGCTCCGGCCGAGGACGGCCCCGCGCTCTGGGACGCGGTGCTCGCGCGGGACATCCGGCCCGCCGGCCTCGGCGCCCGCGACACGCTTCGCCTCGAGGTCTGTTACCCGCTGCACGGGAACGACATCGGCCCCGACACCGACGCGATCTCCGCGGGCCTCGGCTGGGTCGCGGCGCTCGACAAGGATTTCACGGGCGCCCAGGACCTCCGTCGCATCAAGGCCGAGGGACCGCCGCGGAAACTGGCCGCGTTCGTCATGGAGGACGCGGGGATCCCGCGGCAGGGCATGGGCATCGAAGGCGGGGGCGAGGTGACCTCCGGGACCCACTCGCCCATGCTCGACAGGGGGATCGGGATGGGCTACGTCCCGGTCGAGCAGGCCGAGCCGGGGACCGAGCTGACGATCGACGTGCGAGGCCGCGCGCGGCGCGCACGCGTCGTCAAGAAACCGATCTACAAGCGCGAGGAGGAGTGATGGCGGCTGCCGAGAGCTATTCCGTCGACCTGCTGTACCACCCCCAGCACGACTGGGCCCGCGTGGACGCCGAGGAGGCCGTGCTCGGGATCACCTGGTACGCGCAGGACTCGCTCGGCGAGCTCGTCCACTTCGAGCCGCCCGAGGTCGGAGCCTCGGTGGCGAAGGACGCGGTCTACGGCGAGGTGGAGTCGGTGAAAGCGGTCTCCGATCTCGTCTCGCCGCTCTCGGGCGAAGTGCTCGAGGTGAACGCCAAGGTCGTCGACGCTCCGGAGACGGTCAACGAGGACCCGTACGGGGAGGGCTGGCTGATCCGGATCCGGCTGTCCGAACCGTCCGAGGCAGAGA
>DASVEW010000044.1:0-28801 GCA_036380355.1 Gaiellaceae bacterium
CGTAGCTCGTCGACGGGATAGAGGTTCTCGAAGACGAGGCGGTCGAAGGAGACGATGGTGAGCAGGCCGCCGTAGACGAGCACCGGGATCGCCGCTGCGGGAGCAGCGAGCAGGAGCGCCTCCCGGCGCCAAGACATCCGCGCGACGGCCCGGAGGAGGAGCCAGAGACCCGCGGTTGCGGTCGCCGCGAAGGTCACCTCCGGCTTCGTGAGCGTCATCAGCCCCAGGGCTACGCCGGACGCGAGCAGGAGAGGCGTGGCCCGCGTCCCGGCGTAGCGGACGAGGCCGATCAGGAACGCCAGGAGCAGAAGCGTCCCGAGCGTCGCCGCGTGCGTGTGCGGGAGGACATAGCTGTAGTTGTTCGGGATGAGGGCGACTGCGAGCGTCAGCGCAGCGGCGAGGAACGCGCCGAGCGGCGAGAGGAGCGACCGTCCCAGCGCGTAGGTCGCGGCGACGATCCCGGCCGTGAGGAGCAGGCCGATTGCGATCGCGGAACCGAAGCCGCTGCCCGCGAGCAGCACGCCCAGTCCGGAGAGGCCGGGCGCAAGCGGGCCGTAGAAGTAGGTGAAGTCGCGATACGGCACCTCTCCGTCGGCGACGCGCATCCCGGCGACGACGTCGTATCCCGAGTCGCTGTCGAGGTCGCCCCACGTGCCCCACACGATCGGAAGGAGCACGACTGCGAGCACGCCA
This sequence comes from Gaiellaceae bacterium, assembly GCA_036380355.1. GTDB lineage: Bacteria > Actinomycetota > Thermoleophilia > Gaiellales > Gaiellaceae > JACDAN01. The sequence continues at coordinate 694 of DASVEW010000044.1, forward strand.
AGAGCGCCGAGCGCCAGGACGTCGTGCGACACGGCCACGCCGAGCCGCTCCGCCCGCGCGCGGATCGCGACGGCCGCCGCGGTCACGCCGCCACCGCCTCGTGACCCGCCTCGCGGAGCCGCTCGAGGATCCCCGGCACCACGCGGTTCGTGACGCCCATCGTCGCCTGGCCGCTCGAGATCTCCGGATAGACGTGCGCGAGCGACGCCAGGGCCAGGCCCGGCGCCGGGAACATCTCGGGCAGGTTCGCCGCGCCGCCCAGCAGGTGCACCGGCTCCGTGACCCGGGCGCGCTGCAGCTTCCGGTGGAGGATGACCTCATCGGTCAGCTCCGGGAAGATCGCACGCGCCTGGGCCAGGTAGTCGGCCTCGAGCGCGTCGACCGGCCGCTCCTGGTCGGGATGACCGGGCTCGACGTAGCGCGTGACGTACAGGAGATGGCCGCCGACGTACTCCGGGTCGACGACGTGCGTGGTCTCCACCACCGTGGTGAGCGGGACCCGCCGGTCCGTGATGTTCAGGTGGTAGTACGGGCTGATCTCCCTGGTCGTCCGCAGCAGCAGGCAGACGACGCCGAGGTAGCGGAACCGGTCGGCGTGCGCATGCGCCTTCAGCTCCGGGGAAAGCACCGAGGCGGCCTGCGGCGGAGCGAGCGTGCAGAGCACGAGGTCGAACGGCCGGTAGCGGCCCTCGACGACGAGCCCGGTCGCCGTGCCCCCCGCCTCGGCGATCTGGTCGACCTGCGTGGCCGTGTGGAGCTCGCCGCCGAGCTCGCGGATCCGGCGCTCGAGCGCATCGATCAGGGTCGTGTAGCCGCCCTCGAGCCAGCCCATGATCTCCGCGCCGCTCTTGTCGCGCGTCTTCGACATCCGCTTCGTGCGCGCCCAGATGTAGGTGGCTGGGAGATCGTCGTAGTTACCGTCGAACTTCGAGTCGAGGAGCGGCTTCCAGAGCCTCTCGACGACCCCGCGGCCGCACAGCCGGCGGAGCCACTCCACGAGCGGCGTCCGGTCGAGCTCGTCGTGATCCTTGATGAGCTGGCACCGCGCCACGAACGCGGCGAGGCGCATGCGCTCCCAGGGCTTCAGGAGCGGAAAGGTCAGGAACTCCTTCGGCGAGGTCATCGAGAAGAGCCGGCCGTCGCCGTAGAAGCCGACCTTCGTCGGCCGGAAGCGGAACTTGTCGCGGAGGCCGAGCTCCTCGGCCAGGCCGAGCACGCGGTCGTCGGTCGGCAGGTTCACGTGGTAGAAGCGGTCGACCGGCCGCCCCTCGAAGTCGAACGAGCCGACGAGGCCGCCCAGGTCGGGAGCGCGCTCGTAGACGGCGACCTGCACCCCGGCCTCGGCGAGGCGGAGAGCCGCGGTCATCCCCAGGATCCCGCCCCCGACGATCCCGACTGTGGGCCGGGTCATGCGGCGATCGGGTCGCGGGCGAAGCGCTGGCGGGCCATCAGGCGCCAGTAGTGGAAGATCGTGCGGAAGATCGGCATCTTGCTGTCGCCGACTCGCTTGGAGGTGTCGAGGCCGACGTCGACCTCCTCGATCCGGACGGACATCGAGGCCAGCTTGGAGAGCAGCTCCGCCTTGCAGGCGAAGCCTGGCTCGCGGATCAGCGCGTCCCCGTAGCGAGCGGCGGCAGCCTGCAACGTCGATGCCCGGTAGACCCGGTAGAACGAGGAGACGGTCTTCGCCTCGACCCCGAGGATCCTGTTGATCACCTTCGCCGCGCCCTCGCTGAGGATCCGGCGGAACCGGCTGACGTTCACCATCACCCACGAGGCGAGCACGAGCTCGGCCCCGGTGTAGGCGCGCCGGATCATCTCCGGCAGCGCGTCGAGGTCGCTCGTCGTGTCGGCCTCGAGCGTGACGACCAGGGCCTCGCCGTCGCACTGCTCGAGTGCGGCGGCGAAGCCGGCGCGGAACGCCGCGCCCGGGCCCTGGTTGCGCCCGAGGCGAATGACTTCGGCAGGGAGAGGGCCCGAGTACCGGTCGACGATCGCCGCGGTTTCGTCCTGCGATCCGTCGTCGACGATCAGCAGGCGACTGCCGGGCGGGAACAGCGAGGGCCGGCTCTCGAGATCCGCGAAGAGGCGCGGGAGATTCGCCTCCTCGTTGAACGCCGGGACGACGAACAGGTTCGGGACCGCATGGGTGATCCGCGGCGCGCCGCCCACGCTCGCGTCGATCCCCAGTGCCTCTGGCGCTGCCCCCGCAGCCGCCGCAAACGAGCTCATCGTCGTCCAGCTCCCCTTGTGCTCTCCCGGTTCCGGCGACTCCCGTCGAGCCGCCTGTGGAGAGCCTTGCAAGGTGGAAAGGCCCTTTAAAGACCAGAGAAGAAAGACCCGACAGGGGTCGGGTGACTGGCCTATCGGGGAGGGTTCCGGGGCGGAAAAGGCCGAATCCTGGCCGCACGCTGACCCTCTCGGGGATTCACTCGGCGGCGGCGGACACCCAAGATGGTGGTGTGGCTGTATCTGCGGAAGCTGCCGTCGTTCGCGCGCCCGTGCTCAAGGCGCGGAAGCAGGCGCTCGCCGGCGCCGGGCTCGTGTCCGCGGCCACCCTGGGCGCCGGGCTCCTGATCTATGGCTTCCACGTCCTGGCGGCGCGAAAGCTGGGGCCGGAGGCCTACGGCCAGATCGCCGTCCTCTGGGCCGCGCTCTTCCTGACCGTGATCGTGCTGTTCCGCCCGCTGGAGCAGACCACCTCCCGCGAGACGGCGAACCGGCTCGCCCGCGGCGAGGAGGCCGGCACGGTGGTTCGCGCGGTCGGGCGCCTGGCTGCGGGCCTGCTGCTGGCGCTGGGCCTCGGCCTGGCGCTCGCCTGGACGTTCGTCACCGACCGGCTCTTCCTCGGAAACGACGGCATGACGGCGATGCTCCTCGCAGGAATCGTCTTCTACGGCGGCGCGTACGTCACTCGCGGGCTTCTCGCCGGGACTCGCTGGTTCCCCGGCTACGGGCTCGGCCTGATCGCCGATTCCGTCGTCCGCCTGCTCGTCGCCGCGCCGCTCGTCCTCATCGCCTCGCAGAATCTCGCCGCGGCTGCGATCGCGGCGGCCGGGCTCGGCGGCCTCGCCGTCCCGCTCTTGGTGGGACGCCGGAGGCTGCGCGCCGCGCTGGCGGGCTCCCAGGACTCGTCGTTCCGGCTCGGCTCGGCACTCGGCTTCGCGATGCCGGCGGGCGTGGTCGCCGCGGCGGACCAGGTGCTCGTCAACGGCGGCCCGCTGCTCGTGATGCTCGGAGGGGGCGCCGGAGCCAGCAAGGCCGCGGGCCTCGTCTTCGCGGCGACGATGCTGGTCCGCGTGCCCGTCTACCTGTTCCAGGGGTTCGCCGCGTCACTGCTGCCAAACCTCACCCGCCTCCAGGCCGTCGACGGGTCGATCCGCTTCCGCAGGGCCGTCCGGCAGACGGTTCTCCTGCTGCTCGCCGGCGGCGTGGTCATCGTGGCGGGCGCGGCCGTTGCAGGCCCGGAGGGGATGCGGATTCTCTACGGCGACGATTTCACGGCCGGACGGGTCGAGCTCGTGCTCCTCGCGGCGGGCGTGGCGTTCTACCTGGGCGCCGCGACGTTCTCGCAGGCGCTCCTCGCGCTCGGAGCGGCGGGCCGCACGGCGATCGGCTGGTCGGCCTCGGCCGTGCTCTTCGTGGCGCTGTACGCCGTCGTGCCGGGGGAGCCGCTCTTCCGGATCGCAGTCGCGTTCCTCTGCGCCACGGCCGCGGGCCTCGTCGCCACCTCGGTGACGCTCCTCCGCCTCGGCGGCGAGTAGCGGCACGAGAAAAGGGCGCGTGAAGCGCCCCCTGTCTCGGGCGTGTCTCTCTCGACCAAGCAGAGGCCGCCCACTCGCATCGTAGGCACGCCCACGGCCAGACGGGCATCCCTCGAAAGGGGGAAGCGCAGGGGCTGCGGCGCCCCGGAGACCCGCGAGGATTCTTGACGGGTAAGCGGGCCTCCCCGCTTGGTCTCCGGGGCGCCCGCTTACCCAGAGGCAGAGCTTTGGGCTTCGCCTCTCGCGTTACGGGCCGCGGCCAGCCCGCAGCGCGAAGGCAACCGTAACGCCTGACGCCTTTCCATCCCATGCGACGAAAGTCGAGTCGGCGAACAGGGTTCGGGCCTGACCCTGCAGCTACCCGATCGGCTTTCTCCACGGCCGTCCACCGAGTTTCCACAGGCTTTTCCCGGTGGTTTTCCACGACCCGAGCGGTATTACCCCCGCGGGAAAAGTAAAAATCCTGCTGCTCTTGGGGAAAACTAGACCAATCGCTAGGTCTAAACCCTTCACAAACTACTCGAAGTGCGTTATCACCCCTCGGACGGGTTTTTTCCACAAATTCGAAAGGCGGCCCTTTCGGTGAACGGCACTTCTGAGCAGGTCGGGGTCATCTGTGACTCCCATCCCATGTGGCTCGACGCAGTCGAGCAAGTACTACGGCGGATCTCCATCCGCGTCGTCGGCAAGACCACGTCGACGTCCGACGCGCTCACCATGGTCGAGGACCACCGGCCCGATCTCCTGATCACGGAGCTGGAGGGCGGCAACGGCGAGCTGAGCGGGCTGGCGCTGATCGAGCGCTCCCGCGCGTCGGTGCCATCGGTGCGCCCGATCGTCCTGTCCATGCACCAGGACGCACAGATCATCGACGCCGCGCTCGTGGCGGGCGCGTCCGCGTATGTCGTCAAGACGGCGCATCCCGAGGACCTCGCCTCGGCGGTCCGGCAGGCGTTCTCGCACTCGGTCTACCTCGCCGGCCGGCGCAACCTGGCGCCCGCGCCCGTCGAGGTGAGCGCGCAGGTCGAGGACGAGCCGGGTCTCACACGGCGGGAGCTCGAGATCCTCCGCCTCGTCGCGGAAGGGCATTCGAACGCGCAGCTCGCCCGCATGCTCTGGGTGACGGAGCAGACGGTCAAGTTCCACCTGTCGAACATCTACCGGAAGCTCGACGTCGCGAACCGCACCGAGGCGAGCCGCTGGGCGCAGCTCCACGGCCTGCTCGACGGCCGGAGCGCCAACGGCGCCTCCCCGACGCTGCTGACGGCGACGGCCTAGTTCTCGGACAAACGTAGGCGGGCGCGGCAGTTGGGGCACTCGTACGCGTCGGGATCGTCCGGGTCCCGGTTGTCGTCCGAGAGCTGGACTGCGCGCCCGCAGGACGGGCAGGGCACGTAGACGAGTGCCCGGGCGGCTTCCTCGCCCGACCGAGCTCTGTTGTCTCCCTTGCGGCTGGCCATGACGGGTGCGGCGTCTGGCCTCCCAGTTGCCACCTGCCTACCCGGGCCGCCGGCCCGGCAAACAGGGTTCGGCACCCCATCGGGTCCGATCGGGACAGGCACAATGGCCGCGTGCTCAGCCCAGCGATCGAGAACCTCGTCGCGCAGCTGACGCGGCTTCCGGGGGTCGGCACGCGGACCGCGCACCGGCTCGCCTTCCACCTCCTCCGCACGCCCAGGGACGAGGCGCTCGCGCTCGCGGGCGCCCTCCAGGAGGCGAAGGAGCGAGTCCGGTTCTGTTCGGAATGCGGGAACTGGACGGAGGACGAGACGTGCGAGATCTGCCGGGACGCCCGTCGCGACCGGGCGGTCATCTGCGTCGTGGAGCAGCCGGCGGACGTCATGTCGCTCGAACGGACGCACGAGTACCGCGGTCTCTACCACGTCCTGGGCGGGGCGTTGTCGCCGCTCGACGGCGTCGATCCCGAGGACCTGCGGCTCGACGAGCTGTTCCGGCGCGTCGATTCGGACGGCGTCGTCGAGGTCGTGCTGGCGACGAACCCGAACACCACGGGCGAGGCGACCGCGTCCTTCATCGCCGACCGGCTCCGCGGCCGGGTGCGCGTGACGCGGCTCGCGAGCGGGCTCCCGGTGGGCGGCGACCTCGAGTACGCCGACGAGGTGACGCTCGGGCGGGCGCTGTCCGGCCGCCGGGAGGTGTAGGAGACTTTGAGCGTGGCGACGACGGAGTACGAGGGCCTGCCCGAGCTCGCAGGTGACGCGCCCGGGCCGCCCGGCACCGTCGTCATGAAGTTCGGCGGGACCTCAGTTGCCGACACCGACCGCCTCAAGGCGGTCGCGCGGCGCCTGGTCGCAGCCCGCAACGCGGGAAACCGCGTCGTCGCCGTCCTCTCCGCGATGGGCGAGACGACCGACGAGCTCCTCCGCCTCGCGCAGGAGGTCTCACCCACGCCGGCGCCGCGGGAGGTGGACATGCTGATCTCGGTCGGCGAGCGGATCTCGTGCGCGCTCTGCGCGATGGCGATCCACGATCTCGGGCACGAAGCGATCTCGCTGACGGGCTCGCAGGCCGGGATCGTCACGGACACCGTGCACGGGCGCGCCAAGATCGTCGACGTCCGCGCCCGACGCATCCACGAGTCGCTCGACCAGGACCGCATCGTCCTCGTCGCCGGCTTCCAGGGCGTCTCGACCGCCTTCGACGTGACGACGCTCGGCCGCGGAGGCTCCAACCTGACGGCCGTCGCGCTCGCCGCGGCGCTCGGCGCGGACGCGTGCGAGATGTACACGGACGTGGAGGGCGTGTTCACGGCCGACCCGCGTCTCGTTCCGTCAGCGCGCAAGCTCCACGCGATCAGCTACGAGGAGATGCTCGAGATGGCGGCATCGGGCGCGAAAATCCTCCAGCTACGCTCGGTCGAGTTCGCGCGCAACCACGGCGTCAAGCTCCACGTACGCTCCAGCTTCAGCGATTCGCCGGGCACCTGGATCCGGGAGGAGGACGAACGGATGCTCGAGAAGGCGATCATCTCCGGCATCACGCACGCGCTCGAGGAGACGGTCTACCGCGTCGACGGTGTTACGCCGGCGCGGTTGTTCGAGTCGCTCTCCGATGCGGGAGTCAGCGTCGACACGATCCTCCAGACCGGCCCGGAGATCGTGTTCTCCGGGCCCAACTCGGAGGCACGAGACATCGCCGCCGCCCTCGACCGGCTCGGCGTCTCGTGGTCGTCGCGGGACGACCTCGGCAGGGTCAGCGTGGTCGGCGCGGGCATGAGGTCGCATCCGGGGGTCGCCGGCAGGACGTTCGCGACGCTCGGGGAGCTCGGGATCGACCCCGAGATCGTGTGCACGTCGCCGATCATGATCGCCTGCTTCGTCGATCTCGGTCGTGTAGAGGACGCCGTTCAGGCGCTCCATGCCGCGTTCGAGCTCGACGCCGAGGAGGCCGCTCGTGCCCACGGCTAGGGTCGGCGTCGTCGGCGCCACCGGCGTCGTCGGCACCGTGACGCTCGAGCTCCTGGCAGAGCGCGGGTTCTCCGACGTCCGCGCGTATGCGTCGGCGCGGTCGGCGGGCTCGGAGGTGCGGTACGGCGGGGGCTCTCTCACGGTCGCCGAAGCGACACCCGAGCGACTGGCGTCGGACGGGCTCGACCTCTGCTTCTTCTCGGTCGGAACGGGCCCGAGCTCCGAGCTCGTCCCGCCCACGGCCGATGCGGGCACGACCTGCATCGACAAGTCGGACGCGTTCCGGCTCGCGGACGGGATCCCGCTCGTGGTCGCGGGAGTCAATGACGGCGCCCTCGACGGCGGCCCGATCGTTGCGAACCCGAACTGCTCGGCGATCCAGCTCGCCTGCGTCCTCAAGCCGCTGCACGACGTTGCGGGCCTGCGGCGGGTGCGGCTGGCGACCTACCAGGCGATGTCGGGCGCCGGCGACCCGGGCGTCGAGCGGCTGCGGGCCGTCGAGCCGATGCGGGCCGACCTGGCGATGGACTGGGAGCTCGAGGGCGACGAGTTCAGCGAGGAGTCGAAGCTCCGCGCCGAGACGCGGAAGATCCTGGGGCTGCCGGACCTGCCGATCCAGGCCACCTGCATCCGGATCCCCGTGCTCGTCGGCCACGGCCAGGCGATCTGGGTCGAGACGGAGGAGCCGCTCGGTCCCGAGCAGGCCCGGTCGATCCTCGCTTCGGCGCCGCACCTCGCGCTGGAGGACTTCCCGACTCCGGGCTCGGCGGCGGGGCGCGACGAGGTGCTCGTCGGACGGATCCGCCGGGGCTCGGAGCCGAACGAGATCGCCCTGTGGGCCGTGAACGACAACCTGCGCAAGGGCGCTGCGCTGAACGCGATGCAGATCGCAGAGCTGATCCTCGCCCGCGAGCCGGTCTCGGCCTGAGCCTCAGCTCTCAACAGCCAGATCGTCCCTAAGAACTCGTTTCAGAATGTGGCTCGTCGCCGGGGTGCGATGGGTGGATGCCAGGCCCGGACGCAGACCGCGTCCATATCAAGTCGATATGGGCGCGGTTGAGGACGACGCCTGGCGCCGCCCAGCGCAGCCTGGCGGCACAGCTCTCATTTTGGAACGAGTTCTAAGACGCCAGGGTTCAGGGCCGGCGCGGGACGGGAGCCGGCTCGGGCTCGAGCACCTCCCGGACGCGGCGGAGGAGCCTCGCCCGCTTCTTCTCCTCAACCGGCACGAGCCCGCCGAGCTCGAGACGGGCGAGCTCGACGCGACCCAGCCGCCGGACCGTCTGGAAGCCGAAGTCGGCGAGGAAGTCGCTCGGGAAGACCGTCCGGTGGACGAGGAACCGCTGCTCGGTCGACTCGCCCTCGACGTAGCGGTACCCGAAGGCCTCGATCGCCTTGCCGCCGCGCTCTCGCACGTCGGCGATCGCAGCGAGGAAGAGCGACTGCATGACCCACTGCGCCGAGCCCTCGACGAGGTAGGCGCACGTGATCAGCACGGCGTCCTCGTCCGGGGGGCCCGCCGGCAGCGACTCCGCGCGGGGAAAGAGCTCCGAGGGCCCGTACTGCATCGACCCCAGGACGCGGCCGTCGTCGTCCACGTACATCGTCCCCCAGGCACCCCAGTCATCCTCGGCGCGCTCGATCCACTTCCGCTTGGACGCCGTCCGGCCCGGCTTCGACTGCCAGAAGACGCAGTCGTGGCAGACGGTCGGCGCGCTGGGCAGCGTCGCGCCGGTCAGGCCTCGAAGTCTCGTGGTCACGCCGCCGAGTGTAGGAGGTCGCTCCAGTGCGAGGCTCGACTCAGCCCTCGCGCTGGAGCGACCTCCTCAAGACGAGCTCGTACGCAGCCGGGCGCGCGAAGAAGCGGAACGGGACGAACGTCGTCCCCAGCCCGGCCGACAGGTGCAGCACTCCGCCCGGCCGCTCGTAGAGCCCCTCGACGTACGTCCACCGCAGGTGGGCAAGCCGGACGCGGCCGCCGGGGTACGGAACCGTGATCTGTCCCGCATGCAGATGGCCCGAGAGGACCAGGTCGAACACGCCCGGCTCCAACCGGTCGATCACCTGCGGGAAGTGGCACAGGAGGATCCGGAGGTCGGCCGAATCGTCCGCGAAGCGCTCGGGACGCGAGGTTCCTCGCCGGTACGACCGCGGATCGACGCCGACGATCTGGACGCGGCGGCCGCGGATCTCGACCGTCGCCGCCTCGTCGGCGAGCAGCCGTGCCGGCCCGAGCTCGTCCAGCTCCACGGGCCGCGAGAACGGGTCCTTCGACACCGCGTAGTCGTGGTTCCCGAGCACCGCGTACGCGCTGGGCAGCCGCTCGACGAACTGTCGGAGCCGCGCCTCTCCGCGCGGGCGAGACAGGAGGTCGCCGGAGATGAGCGTCAGGTCGGGCTGCCGCTCCTCCACCCACTCGACCGCCCGCTCGACGGCACGCGTTCCACGTGAGGGCACCCCGAGATGGAAGTCCGACAGGTGCGCGACGCGGAGCCCGTCGAGCTCCGGCGGCAGCCGTCGCAGACGCACGGGCTCCACCTCGAGCCGCACCCACCCGGCCTCGAACCAGCCCCAGGCGGCAGCGGCTGCTCCGGCGCCCGCGACACCGAGCAGCGCCGCAGGGATCAGGTTTGGAGCTTCTCGAGCACGGGCGTCACCGGGACGACGTGACGCTTGAACTTGAGCTCGGACTCCTCGAGCCCCGCCGCGACGCCGATCAGCTGGGAGAGATGGAGGATCGGCATCTGGAACTGCCGTCCCGTCGACTCCTCCAGCTTCTGCTGCCAGGCGTCGAGCGAGAGGTGGCAGAGCGGGCACGGCGTCACCATCGCGTCGGCCCCGGCCTCCATCGCCTGCTCGATCGGCTGGATCAGCTCGCGGAGCGCCGTCTCCTCGCGCGCCTGGATGATCGGGAAGCCGCAGCACTTGATCTTCGCCGGATAGTCGACGGGCTCGCCGCCGCAGGCCTGGATGATCGCCTCGAGCGACCACGGCTGATCCGGGTTCTCGAAGCCGAGGAGCTTCGACGGGCGAAGGATCTGGCAGCCGTAGAACGGCGCGATCCTGAGCCCCTTGAGCCCCTTGTGCGCGGACTGCTGCAGCCGCTCGTAGCCGTCGCCCTCCGCGATCATCCAGAGCAGGTGCTTGACCTCGACGCCGCCGGAGTACGGCGGCACGCCGACCGCCTCGAGGTTCGCGTTCACCCGCTCGCGGAGCTCGTCGTCGTTCTGCAGCGCGAGGTTCGCCTGCCGGAGGTTCAGCGTGCAGACGTTGCAGACCGTCATCAGCGTGTCCGACCCGGTCGCCTCGCCGTACGCGAGGATCCGCGCGTTCAGGTGGAGGTAGTAGTCCGGCTCGGCCTCGTGGATGTCGCCGGCGCCGCAGCACGTGACCGACTCCAGCTCCTCGAGCTCGATCCCGACGCGCGGAGCGAGCGCCTTCGTCGAGGTGTCGAGCTCCTTCGCCGACAGCGCGGCCAAGCAGCCCTTGTAGTACGCGACTCTCATCAGTCCGCCTCGCCTCCCTTCGCGCTGGTCGGGCGCAGACCGGGCGTGATGTCCGCCTGGGCCCGGCTGCCCCACCCGGCGGCGCTCCCTTCCGGGTGCTCCTCCGAGATCTTCGCCAAGGCCCGCTCGGCCTGGACGATCCCGAGCGCGCCGCGCCGGCCCTGGTGGATGACGACGTCGTAGAGCGCGCGCGCCTCCTCGACCCGGTCGGCGACGTGGGGCGGGAACGGAAGCGGCACCTTGCCGTGGCGGAAGAGCTTGAGCGCGAACTTCGTCTGCTTGATCGCCGAGATCACGCCCTGCGTCTTCGGGACGAGCTCGGTCTCGCGGAGCCAGCCGGTCGTCTTCGCCGAGGTGACGAACCACTTGGCGTGCTTCGCGCCCATGTCATGGTCGATCCCCTGCTTGATCGACTCGGCGCCCAGCTTCGCGATCGCGTCGCGCGGGTCGACGCCCTTGGGGCACCGCTCGTTGCAGAAGGAGCACCGCGTGCAGTCCCAGATCCCGTGCTCCTCGTTGAGATCGTTCAGCCGCGGGACGTCGGCGTGGTCGCGCTCGTCGCCGACGAAGCGGAACCCCTTCGCGAGCGCCGCCGGGCCGAGGAAGTCGGGGTCGGACTCCATCGAGTTGCACTCGGAGACGCAGCAGCCGCACATGATGCAGAGCGCCTCCTTGTGGATCACGTTCATCGCCTGTTGCGAGACGATGCGCTCGCGCTCGGCGACCTCGTCGTAGCCGGAGTCGAGCCACGGCTTGACGGCGCGGATCTTGTTCCAGAACGGCCCCATGTCCACGACGAGGTCGCGCACGATCGGCAGGTTCCCCATCGGCGAGATCACGGGGACGTGGCCCCGGTCGACGATCGGCTTCATCCGCTCCTTGCAGGCGAGGACGGCGCGCCCGTCCATCCGCATCCCGCAGGAGCCGCAGATCATCATCCGGCAGCTCTTGCGGTAGGCGAGCGACCCGTCGACCTTGTCCTTGATCAGGTCGAGGACGTCGAGGAGGCAGGCCCACTCCGGGGCCTCGATCTCGTAGTCCCGGAGCTCGCGCTCGCCCGTCGAGGCGTCGAAGCGCCAGATCTTCAGGGCGACGGTCATCGTCGGCGCGTCGACCGGCGGCGGCACGTACGAGGTCTCGGTCATCTCAGTACGTCCTCTCCTGGGGCTGCCACTTGGTGATCGTGACCGGTTTCCAGTCGAGCTGAACACTGCCCTGGCCGTCGAGCGTGGTGAGCGTGTGCTTGAGGAAGTTCGCGTCGTCCCGGTTCGGGTAGTCGTGGGGCCGCGCGTGGGCGCCGCGGCTCTCCTTGCGCGCGAGACCGGCGACGACCATGCACTGCGCGAGGTCGAGCATGAACCCGAGCTCGATCGCCTGCGTGAGGTCGTTGTTGAAGATGTCGCCCTTGTCGTCGACGACGACCCGCTTGTAGCGCTCCTGCAGCCCCTCGACGATCCGGCCCTGCTCGAGCATCTGCTCCTCACGGCGGAAGACGCCGAAGTTCTCGTGCATCGTCCTCGCGAGCTCGTCCCGGATCGACCACGGGCGCTCGCCCTCGGAGCGGCTCAGGAGCTCCTTCAGCTCGCGGTGCGCGTCGGCCTCGACGGAGGGCGGGACGCTGACGGTCGTATGCGTGAGCGCCCACTCGGCCGCCGCGCGCCCGGCGCGCTTCCCGTAGGTGATCGTCTCCATCAGCGCGTTCCCGCCGAGCCGGTTCGCGCCGTGGACGGAGACGCAGGCGCACTCGCCGGCGGCGTAGAGGCCGGTGACGCTCGTGAGCCCGTCGAGATCCGTGTCGACGCCGCCCATGTGGTAGTGGGCGCCCGGCCGGACCGGAATCGGCTCGTAGATCGGGTCGACGCCGGCGTACGTGATCGAGAGCTCGCGCGTCCCGTGCAGCGCCTCGTTGATCCGTTCCGCGCCGAGGTGGCGGAGGTCGAGGAGCACGTTGCCGTCGAGCCCGCGGCCCTCGTCGATCTCCGTCTGCTCCGCTCGGGAGATGACGTCGCGGCTCGCAAGCTCCATCGCGTTCGGCGCGTACCGCTTGAGGAAGCGGTCGCCGTCGGAGTTCAGGAGGTAGGCGCCCTCCCCACGGCACCCCTCGGTGATCAGGATCCCCGTGGGCGCCAGCGTGGTCGGGTGGAACTGCATCATTTCCATGTCCTTGAGCGGAACCCCGACGCGGAGCGCCATCGACATCGCGTCACCGGTGCAGGCGTAGGCATTGGTCGTGCCGACGTAGAGGCGGCCGGCTCCGCCGGTGCAGAGGATCACCGTCTTGGCGCCGATCGTCTTCAGGCCGCCGTTCAGCAGATCCCAGGCGATGACGCCCTGGCAGCGATCGTCGTCGATGATCAGCTTCCAGGCGAAGTACTCCTCGTAGGCCGGAATGTCGCGCTTCATCACCTGTTCGTAGAGGACGTGGACGAGCACGTGGCCCGTGATGTCCGCGGCGTACGCGGTGCGAGGCTCTCCGGCGGCGCCGAAGGGGCGTTGCGCGATCCGGCCGTCCTCGGTCCGCGAGAAGACGGCGCCCCAGTGCTCGAGCTGGTAGACGTCCCCGGGCGCCTCGTCGCAGAGCACCTGGATCGCATCCTGGTCGCCGAGGTAGTCCGAGCCTTTGACCGTGTCGTAGGCGTGCTTCTCGGGATCGTCGTCGGAGGCGTTCCCGAGCGCGGCGTTGATCCCGCCCTCGGCCGCGCCGGAGTGGCTGCGGACGGGGTGGATCTTCGAGAGGAGCGCGACGTCCGCCCCGTCGTCGAATGCCTCGATCGCGGCCCGCATCCCGGCGAGCCCCGCGCCAACGACGAGCACGTCGTGCGTCGCTTCCACTACGGTCGGACGCTATCGGACGCAGGGTCCCTGCGGAGTCGTAACGTTTGCGGCGAGTTCCGCCGTTCCGGAGCCGGTTAGACGCGTGGCCCCGCGGCCGCGACGGCTCCGCCCGCCTCGGCTGCGAACTGCTCGAAGTTGTCGCGGAACATCCGCGCGAGCTCGCGCGCCTTGCGGTCGTACGCCTCGGGATCGGCCCACGTCGAACGCGGGTCCAGCAGGCTCGACTCCACGCCGGGCACGGAGACCGGCACCTCGAAGCCGAAGAGGTCGTCCGTCCGGTACTCGGCGCCGTCGAGCTCGCCGGAGAGCGCCGCCTTCAGGAGCGCGCGGGTCGCCTTGATCGGCATCCGCTCGCCCTCGCCGAACGGCCCGCCCGTCCACCCGGTGTTGACGAGCCAGACGGAGACATGCGGATGCTGGTCGAGCTTGTCGCCGAGCATGTGCGCGTACACAGAGGGCGGCTGCGGGAGGAACGGCGCGCCGAAGCACGCCGAGAAGGTCGGCTCCGGCTCGGTGACGCCGATCTCGGTCCCGGCGAGCTTCGCCGTGAAGCCGGACAGGAAGTAGAACATCGCCTGCTCGCGCGACAACCGTGCGATCGGCGGGAGGATCCCGAAGGCGTCGGCGGTCAGGAAGACGACCGCGCTCGGGTGGCCGGCCCGCTTGGCCGGCAGGGCGTTCGCGATCTGCTCGAGCTTGTAGGCGGCGCGGGTGTTCTCCGTCTTCGAGTCGTCGTCGAGGTCGAGGATCCCCCGCTCGTCCACGACCACGTTCTCGAGCACCGTGCCCCAGCTGCGTGTCGTCTTGTAGATCTGCGGCTCGGCCTCGGGCGAGAGGCGGATCACCTTGGCGTAACACCCGCCCTCGACGTTGAAGATCCCCTCCTCGCTCCAGCCGTGCTCGTCGTCGCCGATCAGGTGGCGCTCCGGGTCGGCGGAGAGCGTCGTCTTTCCGGTGCCGGAGAGCCCGAAGAAGACGGCGACACGGCCGTCGTCGTCGACGTTCGCCGAGCAGTGCATCGGAAGGACGCCCTCGAGCGGGAGGCGGTCGTTCATGAGCGTGAAGATCGACTTCTTGATCTCGCCGGCGTAGAACGTGCCGCCGATCAGCACCTCCATGCGGCTCGGGTGCAGCACGACGAAGGTGCCGCTCCGCGTTTCGTCCTCCTCGGGATCGGCCTCGACGGCGGGTGCATGCAGGACGACGGCCTGCGGCTCGTGCTCGGCGAGCTCCTCCTCGGTCGGGTCGATGAAGAGGGTCTTGGCGAAGAGCGCGTGCCACGGGCTGTGCGTGATGACCCGGAGGGCCAGCCTGTGCGCGGGGTCGGCGCCGGCGAACGCGTCCACGACGTAGACGTCCTCGTCGGAAAGGAACGCCGTGACCTTGTCGCGAAGCGCCTCGAACCTGTCCTCGGAGATCTCCTGGTTCACGGTTCCCCACCAGATTCGGTCCTCGGAGCCGGGCTCGCGGACGAAGAACTTGGCATCTGGGGACCGCCCCGTGTGGGCGCCCGTGTCGACGACAAGAGGCCCGCCCTCGGCCAGACGGCCCTCGCGGCGCTCGAGCGCATGGGTGTAGAGGAGGGCGACCGTCGGGTTGTGGTGGACCGCGCCTGCCGGCTCGATGCCGTGCTCGCTCAGGTCGACTCGTCCGCGCAGGTCCTCGATGATTGCCATTGGTCTCCTTGAGTTCCCGGGCCGCGGCCGGGCTCAAACGGGGCTGCATATCGTATGACAATGGCCGTTCGACCGCCCGAGCCGCCCCTGACCGACGGCGTCGTGAGGCTCCGGCCCTGGGGTGAGGACGGTGACGCCGAGGCGATCGTCGCGGCCTGCAACGACCGCGCGATCGCCGAGTTCCTGGACCTGATCCCGTCGCCCTATACACACTCCGATGCCCACGCATACCTCGAGCTTTGCCGCGTCGGCTGGCGAGACGGGACGACCTCGAACTTCGCGATCGTCGTCGACGGCGCGGCCGTCGGCTCGATCGGAGTCCGATGGGTGGAACCGGACCAGGGCGTCGCCGAGGTGGGCTACTGGATGGCGCCCTCCGCCCGCGGCCGCGGCGTGTGCAGCAAGGCGCTCGAGCTCGTCTCGCGGTGGGTGCTGGAGCGGCCCGGCATGGCGCGGCTCCAGCTCCGTACGGACGAGGAGAACCTCGCCTCGAAGCGGGTCGCGGAGAAAGCGGGGTTCACACGCGAGGGCGTCCTGCGCTCGAGCCACTTCAACGCACGCCTCGAGCGGCGCGTGGACTTCGTCATGTACTCGCTCCTCCGCGGCGAGCTCGACGCGTGACCCGCGAGCCGACGGCCACGGCGAGCGACAGCGCGAGCTTCGGCGAGGCCGAGCAGCACGAGGGGCAGTGGCAGCCGGACGCGTTCAGGTCCTCGCTGCGCACGGCATCGACCCACTTCGGCCCGCCCCAGGAGAAGTCGAACGCGAACGACCTGACGACGTGCGCCCAGATCAGCCATGCGATCCAGCGGCAGGCGCCGTAGAAGAACGAGATCCGGTAGATCGCGAGCAGTGCGACCTCGGGGAGGTACTGGCCGGCTTTCCCCCAGAACGGGTCGGCCGGGACGATCGTCTCACGGAAGTACGCGCGCGTGAGCACGCGCCAGCTGAGGACGCCCCAGACGAGCCAGAAGCCGTCATAGGCGAAGCCGAGCCCGCTGAAGTAGGCGCCGGCGTCGGTATAGCGGCCGGTCTGGCCGGCATAGGCCCACGCGCCGGCCGAGAAGAGCTGGGTCGTGAAGGGGAAGAAGAGCATCGTCCCGACGGTGTCGAGCGTGTCGGTCAACGCGTGCGCCCACTGCCCGATCAGGAAGCTGAGCGCCCAGATCCGGCTCTTCCAGATCACGTAGATCAGCAGCGCGACGGCAACGCCGAAGCTGAGCGAGTGCGTGAACCCGACGCCCGGAAACCCGCGGTGGAACTGCGCCGGGTTGTCCGCCTTCAGTTCGAACCCGAAGGCGCCTGCGCCGTAGACGAACCACTTGGTGGCCATGTCCGGCGCGTACGAACCGATCAGCAGCGGGACGATCGCGACCCGCTTGCCGAGGTGCTTCTGGATCACGTACGGCTCGATGTCGTGTGCGACCCAGCTCATCGAAGCCGCTCCAGGA
Organism: Gaiellaceae bacterium; assembly: GCA_036380355.1. GTDB lineage: Bacteria > Actinomycetota > Thermoleophilia > Gaiellales > Gaiellaceae > JACDAN01. Next base: position 17,354 of record DASVEW010000044.1, read on the forward strand.
GCGCGGGGAGCACCCAGACCGCGAGCAGCAGGAACGCCGCGCACTCGACCCAGGAGAACAGGAGCTCGGGAACCGCCACGCCGATCCCGATGTAGGCAGCGGCGGCCGCCAGGTACAGCCTGAGCTCCGTCATGTCTCCGTGATCCGGTAGACGACCCCGCGGCCGTGATCGGCGACGAGCAGCCCGCCGTCCGAGTCGACGGCGACGGCCAGCGGATGCGAGAAGCCGGTCGCGAAGGTGGAGACGGACGCCGGGCGGCCGGCCCGCAGGAGCACGCGGGTCAGCTTCCGCCCGTGCCTGTGCGCCAGGTACTCGCCCCACTCGGCCACGTACAGCGCGCCGTTCCAGAAGGCCATGCCGCCCGGCGCCGAGTGCGGCTCGAGGTAGGCGACCGGCGGCGTGACGCCGCGGCAGTCACCGCGGAGGCGCTTCGTCCGATGGCTCGGCCAGCAGCGCGGCCAGCCGAAGTCGCGTCCCTGACGGATCTCGACGATCGTCTCGGCCGGCTCGCGGTCGCCCAGCCTGTCGCGCTCGTTGACCGAGGCGTAGAGCCGGCCGGTCACCGGGTCCGCGGCGAGCCCGTACGGATTCCGGAGCCCTCGCGCGAAGACGCGCAGGTCGCGCCCGTCGGGCCGAACGGACAGGATCGCGGCGCTCAGACGGCTCCGCTCCGTGCAGACGTCACAGGTCGAGCCGCTGCCGAAGTAGAGGCGGCCGCGGTGGACGATGACGTTGTCCTGCTGATGGCGTCCGTAGGGGAGATTCCTGACGATCGCCTTCCGCTGTCCGCGGCTCACGCGCCAGAGCGCGCCCCGGGCCGAGACGTAGAGCACGCCGCCTCGCCACGCGAGCCCGAGCGGCGTGCGGAACCCGCGCAGCACCACGCGCGGCCTGCGTGTGCGCGGATCGACGCGGACGACCTCCCCGCGCTCCTGCGTGAGGTACAGCGCGCCGCCCGGCCCCCACGCCATCGCAGTCGGGCGTTCGAGGCCGCGGACGTAGGTCTCCACGCGGAATCCCGACGGGACCTTGACCGCCTGGGCCGCCCCGCCGGCCGGAGTCGAGGCGACGGCGAGCGCGACGGCGAGGCAGGACGCGACCTTCACGAGCGCGAATCCTGCCTGGATGGAGACCCAGTCGGCGATCGACCGGTTCCTGGCCAGCCCTGCGCTGTCGGACGCGACGCGGCGCGCGTACGGCGTCGACCTCGCGGAGTTCGGGGCGTGGCTCCGGGCGCGGAAGGTGACCATCGAAGACGTGGATGCCCGCCTGCTCGCGGACTATGCAGCCGAGCTGGGGGCGGCGAGGCGCGGCCGTACGCCGGCCAAGCTGGCGCCGGCGACGATCGCGCGGAAGCTCGCGTCCGTCCGGGCCTTCCTCCGCTTCACGCTCGGCGCCGCCCGCGTCCCCGACGCCCGGCTGGCGCCACGCCGCCCGCGCCGGCTTCCCGACGCGCCGAAGACGGAGGAGATCGAGGCCGAGCTCGAGCGCTTCGGCACCGAGGATCCACTCTCGATCAGGAACCGCGCGCTCGCCGAGCTCGTCTACTCCGCCGGGCTCAGGAGCCAGGAGGCAGTCGACCTCGACCTGGCCGACGTCGAGTTCGAGCAGGAGGCGGTGCGCGTGCGCGGCAAGGGCGGCAAGGAGCGAGTCGTGCCGCTCGGCGAGGAGGCCGCTTACTGGGTCGCGCGGTGGCTGCGGGAGCGGCCGAAGCTGGCGCGAGGAGCCAACGACGCGCTCTTCCTCTCGGCCCGCGGCCGGAGGCTCGACACGAGCACCCTGCGGAAGCTCTTCCCACACCCGCACCGCCTCCGCCATGCGTTCGCGACGCATCTGCTCGAGGGCGGCGCCGACCTGCGCACGATCCAGGAGCTCCTCGGCCACAGTTCGCTCTCCACCACCCAGATGTACAGCCACGTCGACGGCAAGCGCCTGCGGAAGGTCTATGACCGCGCCCACCCGCGATCCTGAGCTCGAGGGGTTCCTCGCCCTCTCGACGGCGCGGCTCGCCCCGCGCACGGTCGAGGCGTACCGGCGGGACCTCCAGGCGCTCGCGCGGTGGCTCGGGCGCTCGCCCTCGACGGTCACCACGGAGGAGCTCGAGCGCTACATCGCCGAGCTGCGCGCGGAGGGGCTCTCCGGCGCGACGATCGCCCGTCGAATCGCCTCGCTCCGCTCGTTCTTCCGCCACCTCGTCCTGATCGGGGCGACGGACGCCAACCCGGCAGCTGAGCTCGAGCTGCCGCGCCGGACAAGGCGCCTCCCCCGTGCGCTCTCGCCGTCGGAGGCCGAGCGGCTCGTCGATGCCGCCGCAGGGACGACGCCGCGTGCGCTCCGCGACCGCGCGCTCGTCGAGCTGCTCTACGGCGCCGGGCTTCGGGTCAGCGAGGCCGTCGGGCTCGACAAGGGCGGCGTCGACCTCGACCAGCGCCTGGTGCGGACGGTCGGGAAGGGCGGCAAGGAGCGCGTCGTCCCGGTCGGGCGCGAGGCCGTCGAGGCACTCCGGCGTTACCTCGGCCGCGGCCGCCCTCACCTGGACCGCCGCCACCGCCCGGAGCTCTTCCTGAACGCCAAGGGAGGCGCCCTCACGCGCGCCGGAGCGTTCCTGATCCTGCGCAAGCTGGCGGCGAAGGCGGGCCTCGAGCCGGAGCGCATCCACCCGCATCTGCTCCGTCACACGTTTGCGACACACCTCCTCGAGGGAGGAGCAGACCTAAGAAGCGTTCAGGAAATGCTCGGACATGCCGATCTGGCTACCACGGAGCTCTACACCCACGTAACCGACCGGCGCCGCCGGGAGTTGTACTTCCAAGCGCATCCGCACGCGAAACGGAAGACGAAATGATCGAGATGACCAACGAGACCGCCCTCCTCCTCGCATCCAGCACCGGTGTCGGCGTGCTGATGATGAAGGCAGGCATCGAGAAGAAGATGCTCGAGTGGCGCCGCCAGCAGCGCATCTGCGCCGGGTGCGGCAAGCCGCTCCATCGGCCGGTCTGCACCTGCGCCTCGAGCTAGCGCGCGCGGCCCTTCTTGGTCAGCATCGCGGCGGCCCGCTTGGCGGTCTCGCGGAGCTCCTTGTCCTGCTCGTCGTCGTCCGCCATCCCCTCGAGCATGGTGATCGTGTCGCGGTGGGGCGAGCCGTTCTTCAGGACGAGGATCGCCAGGCGCCGTACGGCCGCGTTCGGATCGTGCGCCGCGAGGTTGTGGAGCAGTGACCGGTCGGCGTTGACGTCTCCCGGATGGTCGCGCGAGAGCAGCTCGAGGGAGAGGAGCGCCGAGCCGCGGCTCGCCGGGCTCTCGTCCTCGAGCCCGCGGCGGAGCAGAACCAGCTTCTGCCGGTAGCGGAACTGGCCGATCGAGCGATACGCCAAGGCCCGGTCGCGAAAATCCTGACTCCGCGCCGCCCCTTCGATCTCGTCCTGCCACTTCGTGCGCATCTCGGCGAGCTCGCGTTCAGCGCCACGCTCGGCCAGCGCGGCCGCCTCGCTCGCCGCTGACGCCAGGTCAGACAGTTGAGAGCGAGCGCGGGGCCGGGCCGACGTACTTCGCCGAGGGCCGGAACAGCCGGCCGGTGCGCTTCTGCTCGAGGATGTGCGCCGACCAGCCGGCGACCCGCGAGCATGCGAACATCGCAGGCGCGAGTGGCGGCGGGATCTCGGCGACGTCGAGGACGATCGCCGAGTAGTACTCGACGTTCGTGGCGAGAACGCGGTCCGGTGACTTCTCCTGGAGCGCCTTCAGCGCGACCTGCTCCAGCTCCTCGGCGACTTCGACCTGAGGCGAGCCGAGCTCCTTCGCCGTCTCCTTGAGGATGCGGGAGCGCGGGTCCTCTGCGCGGTAGATCCGGTGCCCGAAGCCCATGATTCGCTTCCCGGCCTCGAGGGTCTCGCGAACCCAGCGCTCGGGATCGCCCATGCGGGTGACCTCTTCGATCATCGGCTTCACGTAGGCCGGGGCGCCGCCGTGAAGCGGCCCGGAAAGCGCGCCGACGGCCGAAGAGAGCGCTGCGCCGGCGTCCGCTCCGGTCGACGCGACGACCCTCGCCGTGAACGTCGAGGCGTTCAGCCCGTGCTCGGCGGTGCAGATCCAGTAGGTGTCGATCGCCTTGACGTGCTCCGGCCTCGCCTCGCCGCGCCAGCGCAGGAGGAACCGCTCGGCGGCGGTGTCGCCCTGCGCGACCACGTCGTCCGGCGCGGGCTCGCGACCTTCCGCGACCGCAGCCGACCGGGCGACGATCTCCATCATCTGCGCCGACAGGCGGCCGAGGTCCTCGCGTGCCTGCTCGTCCGAGATTTCGTTGAGCTTCCCGAGCTTCCACTCGCCCGAGAGGCGGGCCGTCTCCGCCTGGAGGTCGGCCGGCGCGTTGCCGGTGAGCTGCGCGGGCTCGTACGGCTCCGGCTCGGGCATCTTCGACTCGAGGTCGTTGTCCACGAGGAGCCCCCAGACGTTCTCGTACGGGTACTGGCCGACGAGCTCCTCGATGTCGATCCCGCGGTAGCGGAGCGACCCGCCCTCGCGGTCGGGCTCGGCGATCTCCGTCTCGACGGCGACGACGCCTTCGAGGCCTGGCTTGAAGTCACTCATCGGCCGCAGAGAGTACCCCGAAGCGCCGTTGCCGAATCGGTAGAGTCGCCGCCGCATGGCTCACCGAGTCACCCTGATTCCCGGCGACGGCATCGGCCCCGAGCTCACCGAGGCGACCCGGCGGGTCCTCGAGGCGAGCGGCGTCGAGTTCGACTGGGACATCCAGCACGCGGGCACGGACGTGATGGACCAGCACGACGGGAACCCGCTTCCCGACCACGTGCTGGACGCGATCCGGGACACCGGGGTGGCGCTGAAGGGGCCGATCACGACCCCCGTCGGCGGCGGCTTCCGCTCCGTGAACGTCGGCCTCCGCAAAGCGCTCGACCTCTACGGCCAGGTTCGCCCGTGCAAGAGCTACGAGGGCGTCCGGTCGCGCTTCGACGACGTCGATCTCGTGCTGATCCGTGAGAACACCGAGGATCTCTACGCCGGGATCGAGTACGAGCAGGGCTCGGACGAGGCCGAGGAGCTGCTCGGCTGGATCGAGAGGCACGGCGGGAAGCTCAGACATAGGGACGCCGGCATCTCGATCAAGCCGCTGTCCGTGTCCGGGACCCGCCGGATCGTGCAGTTCGCGTTCGACTACGCGCGCCGCAACGGCCGCCGCAAGGTCACCGCCGTGCACAAGGCGAACATCATGAAGTTCACCGACGGCCTCTACCTGCGCGTCGCGCAGGAGGTGGCCGCGGAGAACGCCGACATCGAGTTCGACGACCGGATCGTGGACAACATGTGCATGCAGCTCGTCCAGCGGCCCGAGGAGTACGACGTGCTCGTCTGCCCGAACCTCTACGGCGACATCGTCTCCGACCTCGCCGCGGGGATGATCGGCGGGCTCGGCATGGCGCCCGGCGGGAACTTCGGCGAGCGCGCCGCGATCTTCGAGCCGACCCACGGCTCGGCGCCGAAGTACGCGGGGCAGAACAAGGCGAACCCGATGGCGCAGATGCTCTCGGGCGTGATGATGCTGCGCCACCTCGACGAGCACGAGGCCGCCGACCGCGTCGAGAGCGCGATCGCGGGCGTGATCCGCGAGGGCAAGAGCGTCACCTACGACATGAAGCCAACCCGCGACGACCCGACCGCCGTCGGCACGAGCGAGGTCGCCGACGCGATCATCGACAAACTCGGAGTGCGGGTGTGATGGAAACGGGACGCCACGAGTTCACGCCGGTCAAGGGCCGGCGGAAGGTGACGGTGGTCGGTGCGGGCAACGTCGGAGCGACCTGCGCGCAGGAGCTCGCGCGCCGCGACTATTGCGACGTCGCGCTGGTCGACATCAAGGAAGGGCTCGCCGAGGGGAAGGCGCTGGACATCGACCAGGCGGGCGCCGTCCTCGGATACGAGCCGCGCGTCGTCGGCTCCACGGAGTACGACATCACGGCCGGCTCCGACGTCGTGGTCGTGACCGCGGGCGTCCCGCGGACCGGCGACATGAGCCGCGACGACCTCGTCTCGACGAACGAGAAGATCGTCGGGTCCGTGACGCAGCAGGTCGTCGGGCAGTCTCCTGACGCGATCCTGATCGTCGTCTCCAACCCGCTCGACGCGATGTGCCATGTCGCGAAGAACGTCTCCGGCTGGCCGAAGAACCGCGTCTTCGGGATGGCCGGGATCCTCGACACCGCGCGGTTCTCGACCTTCATCGCGTGGGCGACCGGCGTGTCGGTGAAGGACGTGACCGCGATGGTGCTCGGCGGCCACGGCGACCAGATGGTGTCGGTCGTCTCGGCGACGACGGTCGGCGGCGTGCCGCTCCGCACGCTCCTGCCCGAGGATCGGATCCAGGAGCTCGTTGCCCGCACCGCGAAGGGCGGCGGCGAGCTGGTCTCGCTGCTCGGCACCTCCGCGTGGTACGCGCCCGGGGCGGCGGCGGCTCAGATGGTCGACGCGATCATGCTCGACGAGAAGCGCGTCCTCCCCTGCACGGCGTACCTCGAGGGCGAGTACGGGATCGAGGATCTCTACATGGGCGTGCCGGTGAGGCTCGGTGCCGAGGGGATCGAGGAGATCTACGAGCTCGAGCTCTCGGACGACGAGCGGGAGGAGCTGCGCGCCTCCGCGGACGCCGTCCGCGACGTCGTCGGCGTCCTGACCAGCTAGTCAGGAGGGTTTTCGCGCAGGGGCCAAGGCCCCGTCGAACCGCCCGGGACGGCGGCAGAAGCGGGTGCGAGGCGTCCCGTCTCCGACATCATGAGGCCGTGCGCGCCTGCGCTCTCGCCCACGTGACACTTCGTCCCCCACATTGACGCACTCTCGGCAGCGGTGGAACCGGGCCTGACCGGACGCACGGCGGTCGTCTGCGGCGCCTCGCAGGGGATGGGCCTGGCCATCGCCGAGGCGTTCGTCGCCGAGGGGATGAACGTCGCCATGTTCGCCCGCCGCCGCAGGGTGCTCGAGGCCGAGGCCGAGCGGCTCGGCGGGAAGCAACCGGACGCGTCGGCAAAGCCGACACGTCCTCGGTCCGCGCCGCCCAGTCGGCGCGTCATCGCGGTCCAGGGTGACGTCACGAACCCGCAGGACTGCGAGCGGCTCGTACAGCTCACCGTAGAGGCCTTCGGCGGCGTCGACGTCCTGATCAACAACAGCGGCGGCCCGCCGAGAGGACCGGCGCTCGAGCTCGACGACGACTCGCTCGAGGCTGCCGTCGCCCTCCTCCTCCTCTCCGCTGTGCGGCTCACGAATCTCTGCCTGCCCCATCTCCGCAGGAGCCCGGCAGGACGTGTCATCAACATCGAGTCGAGCACCGTCAAAGAACCGGCGGACAACCTGGCGCTCTCGAACGCCGTCCGGCCCGGCGTCGTCGGTTGGGCGAAGACGCTCTCGCGCGAGATCGGCCCGGACGGGATCACCGTCAACACGATCGCCCCGGGCCGGATCGACACCGAGCGGCTCGCCGAGGTCTATCCCGACGGGCCGACCGAGGAGGACCTGAAGGCGATCCCGCTCCGCCGGCTCGGCCGCCCCGACGAGATCGCCTCGGTCGTCTGCTTCCTCGCCTCCGATGCGGCGTCCTATGTCACCGGCTCGGTGATCCAGGTGGACGGCGGCCTGATTCGCGGCCTCCTGTGAGACGCCTTCCCTGGCCTGCATGGCTGATCGGCGCCGGCGTGGCGCTGCTGGTCGTGGCCGCCGCGCTCTACATCGCCCCGTCCGACCGCTACATCTTCCTGCCGGACGACGCCCGCCCGCTGGAGCCCCGGGTGCAGGTCGAGGGCGAGAAGCCGGATGCGAACGGCGGAGGCATCCACTACGTCGCCGTCGACGTGCGCAAGGCGTCGCTGTTCGAGAAGATGTTCCCGGGCCTCTACGAGGGCGCGACGCTGGAGCCGGTCACGAACGTCCTCGCCGAGGGAGAGGACGAACGGGCGCACCGTCGCTGCGAGCTCGCCGCGATGCGGCGCAGCCAGGACTACGCGACCGCCGTGGCGCTCCGGGCGCTCGACTACCGGATCCCGACCCGTCGCCTCGGCGTCGCGATCGAAGGCACGTTCCCCGGCTACCCGGCCTCGGGCAAGCTCCGCAACTGCGACTGGCTCCGCGCGATCGACGGGACGCCGGTGCGGAGATCTCAGGCAGTCACCCGCGCGCTCGGCCGGAAAGAGCCCGGCGACCGGGTCCGCCTTCTTGTCGAGCGCGACGACGAGCGCTTCACGGTCGTGCTGCGCACCGCCCGCGACCCCCGCCGGCCGGCCCGCGCGTTCATCGGGGTCTCGGTCGCGGACGTGTTCGACGTGGTGCGCGTCCCGGTCGAGGTGAAGATCGATCTCGGCCAGGTCGGCGGCCCGTCGGCGGGGCTTGCGTTCGCCCTCGTTCTGATGGAGGAGCTCGGCCGCAGCGTCGACCGCGGCTACCGTCTGGCCGCCACCGGCGAGATCTTCCTCGACGGCACGGTCACCCGCGTCGGCGGGATCAAGCAGAAAACGATCGGCGCGCGGCGTTCCGGCATGGATCTCTTCCTCGTGCCTGGGGATAACGCGGCCGAGGCGCGGCGCTATGCCGACGGCCTGCGGATCGTGCCTGTGGACAGCTTTCAACAGGCGTTGCGGACACTGGCAACTCTGCCGCCCAAAGCCTAGAAAGCCCAGGAATTCGGCGGTTTCGGACCGTCCGGAAATTGCATGGATTTTGTAACCGGACCCTCTTGCACCGCGGCACGCCAAGTCCCAAGATGCCCGCCCAGGAACGGCACTTTTCAGGAGGTTCGAACGCGGCCAATGAGCAAACGAGCCGAGGCAAGCTGCGACGACTGCTACTTCCGCAGGGCGGGACTTTGTGCCCTCCCCCTGGACTCCCCCTGTCCAACGTTCCGGCCCGCAAAGCCTCGCAGCCTGCGGCCGCCGCAGCAGCCTCGGCTCGTGCCGCGTCCCGAACCCCAGATCGTCGTCGCGACGGCCTAGGAGGGCCTGGCGAAACGCAGCGCTGTGCCGCAGGGCCGCGGGCCGCCCCTACAACGAGCGACGTTCCGCCAATCCCTCCTAGACTCGCCGCATGCGCTTCCGCCGGGGCCCGGGCGACCGCCTCGACCATTGGCAGCCGCGCCTCTGGCTGATCCTCGTCGGGCTGCTCGCGATGTTCCTCTACCTGCTCGCGTTCATCGTGATGAACGACAAGCAGATCGAGATCGAGTTCGTCTTCTTCACGGCGACGGTGTCGCTGATCTGGGCGATGGTGCTGATGGTCGGGTTCGGCGTGCTAGGCGGCGTGCTGCTGTCGCAGCTCTACCGCAGGCGCCGGGGCCAGAAGCCCGCCGAGGCGCCTGACGGCCTCCCGTAGCTGCGCCGGCGACGCGTAGCTGAAGGCGAGCCGCGCCGCGCCGCGGCCGCCGCCCGCCCACGGGTAGAAGTCCGGCCCCGCGATGAAGGAGACGCCGATCTGCTCGGCGGCGTGGAGGAGCGCCCGCGCATTGCCGCCGCCGGGCAGGTCGAGCCAGAGGAAGTAGCCGCCCTCGGGACGGTTCCACCGGGCGCCGCTCCAGCCCAGCTCGTCCTCCAGCGCCGAAAGCAGCGCATCTCGCCTTGCGCGCAGCAGCGAGCGGACGAGCTCGACGTTGCGTTCGAGATGGCCCCGCCGCAGGAACTCGTGCACCGTCGCCTGCGAAAGAAGCGCGGGCGTGATGTACGTCGAAGCCGCAGCCGACTCCACCGCATGCGCGAGCCGCTCGGGCAGGACGAGGTAGCCGACGCGGATTCCCGGCGCGGCGGTCTTCGAGAACGAGCACGAGTACGCGACGCGCGCGCCGCCGGCGAGGTCGAACACCGTCGGCGGCGGCTCGCCCTCGAACCGGATGGCGCCGTACGGGTCGTCCTCCAGCACGAGCAGGTCGTGCTCGGCCGCGAGCTCGACGAGCCTCCGGCGCCGCTCGACGGTCAGCGTCCGTCCGGTCGGGTTCTGGAAGGTCGGGATCACGTACAGGAACGCCGGGCGCCGGCCGCGGCGCAACTCGGCCTCCAGCGCATCGACGTCGAGTCCGTCGGCGTCGCAGGCCACCGGCGCGACCTCCGCACCCAACGAGCCGAGGATCCTCAGCGGGCGGTCGTAGGTCGGCGCCTCGACCAGCACGCGTTCGCCGCCGGCCGCAAGCACCTGTGCCAGCAGCGCGAAGCCCTGCAGGGACCCGTTCGTCAGGACGACGCGCTGCTGGGAGACCCCGTGCTCCTCGGCGATCCACTGTCTCAGGGGCGCGTACCCGCCCGCCGAGCCGTAGGAGAGGATCGTCGGGCCGTCGCCTTGCAGCGCCGCGCGGGCGCACTCGGCGAGCTCCTCGACGGGCACGCACTCGGGCGCCGGAACGCCGCGCGCGAGCGAGATCGTCTCCATGCGCCGACTTTAGGATCTGCGTCGGATACCACCCAGGGTCCGCAGCCGGCTCGGGCTCGAGCCACGTAACAGTCGGTTACAAGACTCAACGGCGGCCGGTGAGGAGCCGGGCGCACTCGACCATCCCTGAGTCGCCGTTCCACGCCAGCGCGTGGGCAATCGCCCAGCCGCGGGTCCGTTCCCGGTCGAGCGAGAGGCGGTCCACGAGGTAGTCGAGCCGCCGCTCCATGGCGGCCTTCGTGGTGGGCCGGCGGTCGCGGATCAGCGATGCCACGTCGAACTCCCGCTCACCGACGAGCGGCTTCGCGTCGATCGCGAGCCAGCCTCGCTGCGACAGGAGGACGTTGCCGCCGTGGAAGTCCTGGTGCATCAGGACGGACTCGCGCTGGGTCGGGCCGGCCGCGCGGAGGAAGGCGACGACCGGATCGACCAGCTCGCGCTCGAAGCCTCGGCGCGGAAGTTCCTCGACCCATTGCGCAGCCGCGTCCTCGAGGCGGCGAAACGGCTCACCGGCAGGCACCCAGAGCTGCTCCAGCACACCGGCGGCGATCTCCGTCGCCTCGTCGTCCGGCAGCTCCCAGAGCTGCCTGCCGGGCCGCAGCCGCTCGACGAGATATGCGCGAAGGTCGTCGTCCTTGGCGAGCAGCCGGGCGGCGCCCACGCCGTTCCAGCGCTCGAAAGCCTGTGGCTCGAACTCGCTCTCCTCGTCGGGGAAGTTGACCTTGAGCACCGCATCCCCCGCCATCGCCACGAACGAGTGGGCGGTGTCTACCGGCTCCTCGAGCTCGAGCGCCCAGCGGTCCGTGAGCTCCTCGACGATGCCGGGGAGCCGTTCGAGCCACTCCGGCCCGCCGGGCTCCTCGCGCCACCAATCGAGCGCTGGAGGAAGCTGGATCAGGCCCGGGCGCCGACGACGTCGGCGGCGAGCTGCGCGACCTCCGTCGGAGTCGTGCCGACTCGGACGCCGCAGGCCTCGAGCGCTTCCTTCTTCGCCTGCGCCGTGCCCGAGGTGCCGGAGATGATCGCGCCGGCGTGGC
>DASVEW010000045.1:0-91861 GCA_036380355.1 Gaiellaceae bacterium
ATCACGACGCCGCCGTACACGCCGCGCTGGAACGGCAAGGTCGAGCGCTTCATCCAGACGCTGCTTCGGGAGTGGGCGTATGTACGCACCTGGCAGAGCTCGAGCGCACGAGCGCGAGCGCTCTTAAGCTACGTCCGCTTCTACAACCGGCGTCGACCGCACGGCTCGCTCGGAGGCCAGCCTCCGCTCAGCCGCGTTCACAACGTCCGTGGGTCCTACACCTAGCGGGCGCGGACCCGGACGCGGGCCGTACCGACCAGGTAGCCGCGCTTCGTCGCCTGGAAGAGCACCACGCCCTTCCGCTTCGGGCGGAACCGGAACACGACCTGGCCCTTGCGGTTCGTCGCACGCCAGCGCGGCTTCAGACCCTGCGCGAGACCGCGAACCTTGGCGCCGCGGACGATCTTCCCGCCGGCCCTGATCGTGACGACCACGCGGCTCATCCGCTTGACGCGCAGCCTGCCCTTGACGCCGATCCGCAGCCGCTGGGAGGCCCTGATGCCGCCCGGAGAGTTGGCCGTCGCCTTCTTCAGCGTGAAGGAGTGGGCGCGGGTGAAGTCGCCGACGTTGTTGTCCTCGTCGTAGGCCGCGACCTTCCACCAGAAGGTCCCGCCCTGCAGGTACGTGGCGGCGGTCAGCGTCGGCGCGTGGGACGTGTTGTCGGTCTTCACGTCCTCGACCGTCGTCGCGAAGTCCTCGCGGTTCGCGACCAGCACGCGGTAGTGCTTGGTGCCGGGCTTCGGATCCCAGGCGAAGAGGAGGTGGGCGGCCGAGGCGTCAGTCCTCGCCCCGGTGGGCTCTCCCATCGTGCGCGTGAAGTGGACGGTCGACGACCAGGGCCCCGGGGTGGTCTGGCCGCTCTTCGTCGGGAAGTTGGCGCGGACGCGGATGCCCGCGACTCCTGTGCCGGTCATCTTCCCGAAGGTCGCGGCCGCGGAGCGGAAGTCCTCGTACTCGTTGTGGTCACCGTCGGGCTCGTCGACCGCGAGGCGGTATGAGACGGCGCCCAGCACCGGCGACCATGACATCAGCGGGTACATGTCTCCCGTGGCCGAGTCGAACCTCGGGGCAGGCACGGGCAGCCGCCGCTGGAAGGTTCCGACGGAGGACCAGCGGAGGCCGACGAGGTTCTCGTCGTCGGCCCGGACACGCCAGTAGAGGACGGTGTCGGCCGGATACGACGTCGCGCTGGTGTAGGCGGTCGACGCGGTCTGGACGTCGTCGAGGAGCGTCCCGAAGCTCGGGTCGTTCGAGACCTGGAGCCGGTAGCGCCGTGCGCCCTCTGCCGAGCTCCACTGGAAGGTCGGCTGGCCGGTCACGTCCGATCCCGGAGCCGGCGCGAGCTGGGACGGCGGGGCGGAGAGCTTCTGGAAGTTGTCGGCGGCCGCGAGGAGCGGGTTACCGACCGCCTGACTGCCGTTCGTGCCGGAGGCGGGCAACACGGCCCAGTAGTAGAGCGTCTCCTCGTCGGCGTACGTCGTCGGAGCGACGGCCGTGCGCGGCGCGTAAGCCGGGAGCTGCGTGAAGGCGTAGTCCACGATGTTGCTGAAGGACGGGTCCTTGGCGACGATCACGAAGTACGAACGGCGGCCGGGAACGAACGAGGCGTTCGTGACCGGTGCCAGGCCGACCCCGTCGACATGGGCCACGGCGTCGAACGGCACGTCGGAGTCCGGCTCGCTGTTGAGGAAGGCCGCGAGTGCGGCGACGTCCCCGTCCTCGTAGACGTACGACGGGTCCTCCTCGGAGGGAAGCCCGGGATCGTCGAGCGTGATGACGTCGAACGCAGAGTCGCCCGGGTCGTCCTCCACAGTCACCGTCCAGTTCGACGAGCCTTCCGACTGGGCGGTGAGCGTGAGCGCGCTAACCCCGTTCGTGTTGGGCAGCGTCAGCTTCGCCAACCGGGGCATCGGCTTCCACGTGAAGAGCGGCATCCGCGTCGTCGAGACGCCCGTGGCCGGCAGGAGGTAGTCGTCCGACCCGAGGTTGCCGTGGTTGCACCCCGGGGTGCACGGCGCCCCTGCGGGCGGCCCGACCCACGTGAACGACGTTCCGGTCGCGTCGGCCAGGTACGTGTAGTCGCCGTAGACCTCCTGGATACCGGAGTCACGGTCGGCACGCGCGCGCACGCGGGCGCAGTAGGACTTGCCGGCGATGGGCGCGCGGATCCCGTCCGTCGCGACCTGGCGGGCATCGGGGTAGGGCTTCACGCCGCTGAACCCGGAGCCCAGCGGTGTCCACGCGGTCGAGGCGGTCTTGATGCGCCAGTTGTCGCTGCCGCTCGCCGACCAGTTGCACATGCCGGCCTCGAAGGGGAAGACGTCGACCTCGTAGCTGGAAGCGCCCGGAACCGCGCTCCACGTCAGGATCGGCACGCTCGTCTGGTAGCCGGGCGTGCCGCCGTCCAGGTCGCTCCCCGGATCCGAGAGGTTGTCGCGCATCCGGAGGTCCTTGACGCTCGGCGCCGCGACCGGCGGGACCTTGTCGAACGTCTTCGTGAACGGCGTACCGAGGTTCCACTGGCCCGCGTTGCCGAAGGCGTCCAGCGCGCGGACGCGCCAGTAGTAGGTGTTGTCGCGGAGCATCGAGGTCGGTGCGTGAGACGCCCCGATGATCGTCCCGGTGCAGCAGACCTTCGAGCCCGGGGAGAAGTCGGCCGTGGGATTGACCTCGAGCTCGTACTTCGCGGCGCCGGCGACGGGTGTCCAGGAGAAGAACGGGTCGAAGACCTCGGTCTGGGCCATGAGATCGCTGACCGTCGGCGTGGTCGCGGTCGGCCAGGTCCATGTGAAGGACTGCACCGGAGACGGCGCGCCGCGATGGTCCTGCGCGTCCATCGGCGTGACACCCCAGTAGTAGGTCCCTGGAGGCAGCAGCAGCGCGCGCGGCGCGTAGACCGTGCCGGACGTCTCGATGTTCTGCTGCCCGCCGACGGCGGAGCCGAGGAGCGGGTCGCTCGCGATCGTGACGAGGTACTTGGCGGCATGCGGCACCGCCGACCAGCGGAGGACGAGCGGGTTCGTCGGGTGGGAGACGACCGCCCCGTGTGACGGCGCCTGCAAGGCGGGCGCGAGAGTCCAGCCCTTGCGCAGCTGCCGAGGCGCCGACCACGGGGAGACCGAGCCGTTCGCGGCAACCGCGCGGACGCGCCAGTAATACGTCCCGTTCGGGATCGTCTTCTTGAGGGTCGCGCGGGTGTTCCGGGTGAAGAACTGGTCCTCCCCACGCCCCAGCACCGGCGCGTTGAAGCCCACGTCGGCGGCGATCTGGAACTCGTAGCGCGCGGCGCCGGCGACGGTGCTCCACGCGAATGCGGGCAGTGCCTGCGCACTGGCGCCGGCCACGGGGGCCAGTGGGCTTGGACTTGCGAGGGGTGCGGCCGTCGTCGGTGCGGCGGCTGCGAGAAGTGCTGCGGCTGCCACGAGGGCGCCTGCGACGAGCTTGAGCTTGGCGGCCATGCTGGTCTGAACGGAGCTCAGCGGCCGCAGAGCTGTCTCGGTCCCTCTCCTTCCGTCGGGGCCTACGCCGCTGACATCGGGGCCGGGCGCACGACCGGAAATCCCTCGTGCGAGGGGATCGCACTTGTCCGTGGTGCATTCGTAAAGGTTCGGAAAAGCCTCATTTTCGAGGCATGAAGCGGAGAAGCGACGGGCATACGAATCGGAGTCCGATCTATCTCTATCTCGATGTGGAGGGAACGACCATGAGGAAGCTCATTTTCGGCACCGTGGCCGCGCTGAGCCTGGCGGCCATTGCGCCGGCTGTTGCCCAGGCGCCGGCCGTCAATCTCGCGATCTCGCGCGTCGGCAGCGGGCCCCAGGGCACGACGACGACCGTGAGATACGCCGAGCTCGTGCGGCTCTCCGGCGAGCTGACGAACGGGCAGCCCAACCAGATCGTCGAGCTCACGGTGACCCCGTACCGCGGTCAGACCCGGATCGTCACGCTCCGGACCGACTCGACCGGGGAGTTCCGCTGGGCCCATCGCCCGACGATCCGCACCGGCTATACCGCCCGGTGGAACAACCAGTCGAGCAACCAGGAACCGTACGCCCACGTCCGGCCGAAGGTCGGCCTGCGGGTGATCAACGCGCGGCGGGGGCTGTTCCGCATGACGATGATGGCGCAGCCCGAGCACGTGTCTCGCGTCGCCTGGTTCCAGCGGCGTCTTACGAGGACGCGCTGGGCGAACGTGAAGAAGATCCAGCTCCGGAACCGGAATCTGAGCGCCCGGTTCACGGCACGCCTGCGGCCCGGCGCGCACCGGTACCGCATTCTCGTGCCGGCGACACCCGGGTACCTGCGCGCGACCAGCCGGTTCGTGCGGGTCGTCCGCTAGCGCCCGGGAACCACTGCCGAATCGTGACGAGAGCGCCGGCCCGGCCGGCGCTCTCGCTCTCTCGCCAGCACCAGGCAGCCGTCGTGCGACGAGCGCGCGACGTCCAGCTGCCGTAGCCGCCGGCCGTTTCCGTCGAGGACGCAGAGCGTGCCGGCCGAGAGGGACGGCGTCAGGATGCGACCCCACCCCTCCTGGACGTTGAACGACCCGATGGGGATCCGTGAGCCGCTCAGCACGCGCCCCGTGGCCGCCGAGTGGACTCGAAGCGTGCCGTCGCCCCCGCTCGTGACGTAGGCGCGGCGGCCGAGGAAGGTGACGTGCTGCGGCGGCGCTCCGGCGTCCATCCGTGCTATTGCCCGCCCTGTGCGGCGATCGAAGATCGCCGTCTCGCCGCGGTCGCCCGACGTCCTCTCATCGAGGGGCAGACGTTCGCGCAGTTGAGCATGGTCTACAAGGTGCTGCAGATCCTCCCCGGGCACGACGATTTCGACGCGGTTGTCAAGGCAATGTGGCAAGCCGGGCCGGGGCAGTCAGGGGGTTAGGACCGGCGAGACGACCCCACCTTTTGCAAGTACGGGTGGCTCGTCGTAGAGTTGGCGGCACGCTTCTGACGAAAGGATCACGTGTCCTGGCTTTGGATCATCATCATCGCCATTGTTGTGTTAGCCATCCTTGGCTACTTTGGCCGGGGACGCTTCTCTAGGTAGCCGCGCCCCGTTTCGCTAGTCGTTTCGCCCGACTCACTCGCCAGGCGCCCGCAGCCCCCCGGACCGCGGCCGGCATGACGTTCATCCGTTCTGCACTTTGACGCTCTCCACGTAGAGCACGTTCGCGAGGTTCACCCAGATCGGCAGACCATCGTCCCGCGTGAGCTGCGAAATCCTGCCCGACAGCTCCACCGCGGGTGCGTTCTCCTCGACGTCCACCGCCAGGAGCTCATCCCTGGTGCTCCCCACGAACACAATCCGCGTTCCTTTCTTTGGTGGTGGGGCCGGCAATGTCATCTCAGCCTCCTAGGCTCGGGTCGCGCGAGTCGAGAGGGGGGCTCGGCGATGGCCTGGGCGGGATGTCGAGGACGACGGTGGCCGATCCCTTGTCGAGGAGCGCTTGGATGAGTTCCACGAACGCGTGCGGATCCTCAAAGCGTGTATCCGGATCGAGGCCGGCTGCTTTGAGAAATTCCCTGTCGCCTTGCACGGCCCCATTTATCCACCTCGCCCACACGTCCTGACCTCCTCGCCTGCCTCCGATCTCGACTCTGGCCAACGTGCTCGTCCCTTTCTCCGTTCGTTAAACGAGATCTTGGCATGCGTTCGGCTCGCCGCCGGCGCCCTAATCGCCGAGCTCGGGGGTCTTCGCGCTAGAAGGGAGGCGCCACGAGCGCCACACCGACCCCCGAGGATCGGCTACTCGCCGAGACGATCAAGGAAGCCACTGAGGCGCTCGAACAGGCGAACGCCATGATCGCCCGGTTAAGCGATCGGCTGGACCCCAAACTGTTCGATGCGCGTCACCTGGAGATCGTCAAGGCCGACGACGATGCCTAGCGTTCAGTCCGGCTCCGTCGTCAGGCGCGGCACCCGCTGGGGCGCCCGCTGGTACGACGAAACCGGCACCCGCAGGCCCAAGGCGGCTTCGACACCAAGTCGGCCGCCCGCTCGTTCGTGGACAACAAGGTGGAGGAGGTTGCCGCGCTTCGGCGCGGCGACCCCTCCGCGATCCGCCGCCGCCAGATGCCCACGCTCGGCGAGCTCGTCGACGAGTACCTGGCGCAGCAAAACGCTGAGGCGAACACGATCCGCACCCTCACGGCCCCGGCTCCGGTATGCGACGGAGGGACCGAAGCTCAACGGGCAGGGCGGCTGGAAAGACGTTCGCGTCGACCGGCGCACCATCACCGAGCTTGGGGCGTGGCGGCGCATCTGCCGGAACGCTCGGCGTGGGCGATCCACAAGGCGTTACGTCAAGTGCTCCATTACGCGGTTCGGGCGAAGCTGCTGGACGACAACGTGGCCTGTTCGGTGCCGAACCCGGAGCCGAAGCGCCGCGAAGTCCTGACGTTCTCCACCGTCGATGAGTTGGAGGCGGTCGGGGCCGAGCTCTCCCCCACCTTGGCGCCGTTGCCGCTGTTCGTCGGGCTGACCGGGCTACGGCCAAAGGAGTGGATCGCACTCGAGCGCGGCGACATCGACCGTGCCGCGGGCGTCGTCCACGTCCGCCGCGTCTACACCGACGGGCTGGTGAAGCTGTACGGGAAACAGACCCGTTCGCTGAGGACCGTCCCAGGCTTCAGGAGGACCTGAAGCAGCGGTTGCTTGGTGAGGGCTAACGAAGAGGTCGAGCGCCGCCCTTGTTCGATCCAGTGCGTCCGGCAACAGATGCCCGTATGTCTTGTCGATCTGCTCGACGCTCGTCCCCATAAACCGCGCCAACTCGAACAGCGAGACGCCCGCGGCGATCGCGAACGTCGCGTAGGTGTGCCTCAGCGCGTACGGGGACCGATGGGCCAGCCCTGCGGCCCGAACGGCCGGCGTCCACTCATCCGCCCGCCACTCATGCAGGTTGAGATGCCCGCGCCGCTGCGCGGGGAACAGCAGGCGGGTGTCCAGCCGCGCTGGCAGCCCGTCGAGCGCCACGGCGGCTCTCCGCCTCCTGCTCCTTGTCCCTCCGTTTCCTGGCGCTGTTCCTGCAGGCGTCAACGATCGCGGCGCACATCCAGATGCACGACGCGAGCAGCTCGTGCGGCGTTTCGCCCTCCAGAATCTCCTGAGCGGACTTAGGGAAAGGCTTTCGCAGCTCGTCGGCCAAACTGTTGGCCCGGTGCTGCGTGAGGTTGTTTAGCCGCCCATGCGCGAAGTCGTTTCGAAGCTTGGCCAAGGCGAGAAGCGGCTTCACAAACCGCTCTGGCGTAGCCGTCACCGCCGAGAAGAGTGCGAGGCGAGCCTTGAACGGGACCCGCTTGAGCTCGCTTGGCATCGTCCCTTCGAATGCCTCCGCGATCCCAGAGGCCATCGAATCCTCGATGAGTGCGAAGCCGAGAACTCCAAGCCTGAAGGAGTCCTGCTCCTCCATGACGTCGTCGAGCGTCAGGTTTGTCGACGTGTCTTCAGCCAAAGGTCCTTCAGGCGTTCGGGCACCTATTGGGCACCTTCACGCCATCACATTGAGTCGGGGCGCCGAGATTTGAACTCGGGACCTCTAGTCCCCCAGACTAGCGCGCTAACCAGGCTGCGCCACGCCCCGCGGGCCTGATCGTACCGAACGGGCTTGGACGAGCCGTATGGCCAGTTTCAAGCTTGAGGCCGAAAGACGCCTTACGACTCGTGTACCCGATTCGCCACCCTCCGTTGGCTCCCCTCCGACCTGACGCTCGCGTTAGCGCGGCTACTTCGCGCCGAACTCGGCCCGCACCGCGCTATTCGGCGTCGGCGGGAGCGACGTTGAAGCTGAACATCATCCCGCTCTCGTGGTGCTCTGCAATGTGGCAGTGCGCCATCCAGGTTCCCGGATTCGTGACATCAAGGAGGATGTCGACGGTTTCTCCGGTTCGCACGAGGACCGTGTCTTTCCAGACCAGATTCGGCTCGTCGACGCCGTCGCGAGACACGATCAGGAACCGTCCCGCACCGTGAACGTGGAAGGGGTGGGGCATGGGATGGTCGGACTCCATCTCGTTGACGAGGCGAATCTTCACTCGGTCGCCGACACGGAACCGCCAGTCGATCCTCGCGTTTTCTGCGCCGGTTTCCCGGTCGACGAGCTTCCAACGCATGTTCGCCGGCGTGGTCATCCGGTTGACCTCGACCATGTCGTCTTCCCACTCGATTCCCTGCGCGGCCTCATGGTCGTGGCCGTGCTGACCATGCCCCTCGTGGTGGCCGTGCGCCGCATGTCCGTGCCTTTCGTGACCTCCATGCCCCTCGTGGTCGCCGTGTCCCTCGTGGCCGCGATGCTCTTCGTGTCCGCCATGCCCGTGCTGCTCGTGGCCGCTTGCCTCGACGAGTCTGGCTGGGATCAGCTTCATGCCGCACTTCGGGCAGCGGTCCGGTGAGTCACTGACGACCTCCGGGTGCATCGGGCAGGCGTAGGTGGTGTCAGCGGGAGCCGCGGTCGGTAGCAGCTTCATACCGCACTTCGGGCACTTGTCCGGCTCGTCGCTGACAACCTCGGGATGCATGGGGCACGCGTAGACGACGGCAGTGCCTTCAGGCGCGCCCAGGTCCATCTCCGCCACGAAAGCAAGCGTCTTGTCCGGGGCAGCTGTCACGTACGGTGCGACTCGCTCCCGCTCGGCTGCCATGTCCACGTTTGTCCGCAGCACGTCGAACTGATCTCCGAGCGCCGGCTCGGCCGGATCGTCGCTCACTGTGATTCCGGCGAGTCGATAGGAACGCTCCGGAGTTCGGTGTTCGAGCGTGAGCTCGCCCGGCTCTTCAAAGAGGACGTCGACGACCACGCGCTCAGACGGAGCGACGAGGACCTCCTCCACGAGCTCCTCGCGCTCGTAGTGCCCGCTGTCGGCTCCGACAAGCTTCAGCCGTTCGCCCGGCAGCGTGACGTTGAAGACCCGCGTGTTCGCCGTGTTCGTCAGGTAGAGGCGCACCACCTCGCCTCGCTTCACGGTCAGCTCGAGGTCCGGCTGACCGGCGACGAGCATCACATTCCCGAAACGGCCCATCGCGACGTGCGTTGTCTCCGACTCGCTGAACGCAGCCACTTTCCCGTCCTCGATGAGAATGTCGTCCAGCGTGAGCAGCAGCTCCCGGTTCGCCGGCGGCCAGTAATCAGGCTCCGCGGGGACGACGAGGATGTTGCCGTAGAGGCCCATCTCCTGGCCATAGTCCTCGCGAATGTGGGGGTGGTACCAGTAGGCGCCGGGGTCGGGCACGTTGACCTCGTACGTGAACGTCTCTCCGATGGGGATCGGTGCCTGCGTCTCGTGTGTCCCGTCGAACCGATTCTCGAGCCGCAGCCCGTGCCAGTGCACGGTCGCTTCGAGGTCGCCACGGTTGGTGACACGGACTGTGACCGTTGATCCCTGCGGGATCTTGAGGGTCGGGCCGGGAATCGAGCCGTCGTAGGCGAGCATCCGCACCGTCGCGTCGCCGATCCGCTTCGCAACAGGAGCGATCTCGAGGTCGAATGAGTCGCCGTCCGCAAGCTCGATGACCTCTGGCCTGGCCGCCTCCGGCAGACCCGCCGTCTCCGTCGGGAGAGGATGGATCGTCTCGGTCCGGGCGTCAGGAGTGTGGTGTGCCATCGCTCAAACCCTTTCTCGTGACTTCACGTGGGCGGCCTCGCTTAGCTCGGCTTCGTGCTCGCGCGCTTCCGCCCGGCTGCTCGCATCCTCGCGGACCGTCGCGATCTGTTCGGCGATGAACTCGGCATCGTCCTTGACCCAGCCGATCAACGCTGAGCCCCGCGTGTGCTGCCAGGTCAAGCCGAGAAAGTAGAGGCCCGGCACGTCGGTGACGCCTCGACGGTGGCGAAGCCGGCCATCCTCGTCGAAGACTGGAAGGTCGATCCAGGAGTAGTCGGGCCGGTATCCAGTCGCCCAGATGACCGCGTCGACCTCGAGCTCGCTCCCATCTTCGACCCGGACCGTGCGTCCCTCCGCATCCACCACCCGCGGCTTCAGCTCGACTCCGTACCGGCGCCGGAGCTCGCGCGGGCTCGAGCCGATCAACGTCTCCCGATGTCGCATCTTGCGCCCGAGCCGTGATTCAACCGTCATTTTGAGCAGGCCCACCTTGGTAAGCCACCAGAAGAGATCGCGGCCAAGCAACCGCTGGGGCAGCGGAGTCTGGCGCGAGCCGACCGAGAGGTAGAGCTTGTGCGTGGCGGAGAGCTCTTTCGTGATCTGGAATCCAGTGTTGCCCCCGCCCACGACGAGAACCGCTCCTCCCTCCGGCAGGTCGCTCGGATTGCGGTAGCCGGTGCTGTGCGTCTGGAAAACGTCCGGCCCGAGCCGGCTCGCCACCTCTGGCACGTACCGCGTCTGAAACGGCCCGGTGGCGACCACTACCTCGTCGGCGGTGAGCGTCCTGCCGTCCACCTGGAGGAGGAACCGGCCGTCCTCAGCGGTCAGCGTCCGTACCCGGCTGTTCAGCTCAATCGGAAGCTTGAACGTTTCCGCGTACTGCTCCAGATAGGCGATCACCTCGTCGCGGGTCGGATAACCCTCCGGATCGCCGGGAAACGCCAGCCCAGGGAGGCTGCTGTACCGGCGGGGCGTGAAGAGCGTGAGCGAGTCCCAGCGCTCGCGCCAGGCGGCACCGATCGAGTCCGCCGCCTCGATGATCACGAACCTCCGTCCCTGCCGCTTGAGGAGATAGCCCATTGCCAGACCGGCCTGACCGGCACCAATCACGACGACCTCGGAGCTGGGAGGTGCCCCACGCGCACGGTCCAGGCTGGCGTCGGACGCTGCCATCCACTGACGCCTTCCCGTCCGGCGGTCCCCGAAACGTCGCCACAGATCGCGCGTCTTCCGCGAGGCTCGGCCGAACCGCGGCGCCCGACAGTCCGCGGAACGAATTTCGCGGAAAGAGCGGACGATTTGCCTCCGGTCGACGCAAGCGGACCGGGCCCTGAGCGTCTTGAATTCGGAGTCGTAGGAACGGCTCCGTTGTCCACAGCCCTCCTCTGCGGACCTCTGAAGACGGCTCGGACACGGAAGTTGCCAGCACCGACGATATCCACACCCCTGTGGAAAACTCGAAGGACACCCAAAAGCCGCACAACGATGAGGAAGCCGACGTGAAGAAGCCGCCGGGTGAGTTCGTGAGCGACGAGCTCGAGGAGCAGACGAAGCGCTTTCTGGA
This sequence comes from Gaiellaceae bacterium, assembly GCA_036380355.1. Taxonomy (GTDB): domain Bacteria; phylum Actinomycetota; class Thermoleophilia; order Gaiellales; family Gaiellaceae; genus JACDAN01. The sequence goes on from DASVEW010000045.1 coordinate 11,164, forward strand.
AGAGGTCAAGGGGCTGGCGAAGCGCCGCCGGGAGGCGAGCGAGGAGGACCAGCTCGGTCCCCCGCCGCCGAGCGGGGGTCAGCGCTCGAGTCGCCGGTAGAGCCGGTCGATCAGCTCGGGCATCTGCTCGAGCTTCTGCGTGATCAGGCGCAGCCGGTACTCGCGGAAATGCTCCGGATCGACGCCGAGGGCCTTCGACAGCCTCCGGACGATGTCGTCGGACGGCACCGGCCGGTTCCCGTGCACAAGGTGGTTGAGGTAGCCGGCCGACAGGTTCGTCTGCTCGGCGAGCGCCCGGTAGGTGACGCCCTTGTCCTGCATCAGCCGCTCGAGCGTCGGCCCGAAGGGCTCCGTGCTGAATCTCCGGCGGCGGGCCAAGGGTGTATTAGTAGCTAGTTTCCTACTTCGGCGACGGGGACCCGTCGCTCGTCGCCGGTCCGCCGGTCGCGCACGTCGACCATCCCGTCCTCGAGCGTCTTCTTGCCGACCGTGATCCGCGTCGGGACGCCGATCAGGTCCGCGTCGGCGAACTTCTCGCCCGGCCGCTGATCCCGGTCATCGAGCAGGACGCTCTTGCCGGCGGCCTCCAGGACGCGCGCGACCTCCTCACCCTGGGTCTCCACGCCCGACAGCACCACGACGTGGACGTCGAACGGCGCGACCGCGGCCGGCCAGCTGATGCCTTGCTCGTCGTGGTGCTGCTCGACTACGGCGGCCATCACACGCCCCGGCCCGATGCCGTAGCTGCCGCCGAGCAGTGGCTTCTCTTGGCCGTCCTCGTCGAGGAAGGTCGCGCCGAGCGGCTCGGAGTAGAACGAGCCGAAGTTGAAGATGTGGCCGACCTCGATCGCGGTCTGGAAGATCAGCGCGCCGCCGCAGACCGGGCAGCGGTCGCCCTCCCGAGGCTCGCGCAGATCGGCGAAGCGCGGCTGATAGTCGCGGCCGGCCTCGACGCCGCGCAGGTGCCGGCCGTCGCGATTCGCGCCCGCGACGAACTGACCCTCGCGCAGGGTCTCGTCGGCGATCACCTCGCCGGAGAACCCGACCGGGCCGAGCGATCCGCCGCCTGCACCGAAGGCCGCACGGATTTCCTCGTCCGTGGCCGGGCGGGAGGCTCCGGGCAGCGCGTCGTAGAGCTTCGTCTCGCTGAGCCGGTCGTCGCCTCGGACGAGCGCGAGCACGATCGTGCCGTCCGGCTTCACCACCGGCATCGCCTTCGACGTCGCCGACTCATCGATCCCGAGGAACTCGGCCAGCCCCTCGATCGTCGTCACGCCCCGCGTCTCGATCTCCTCCGGTGCGTCGAGCGGCTCTCCGGGCAGAACGGCGGCGGAAGGAACCGCCTGTGCCACCTCGAGGTCGCCCGCGTAGTCCGCGTTCTCGCAGCGGACGAGCGTGTTTTCGCCCGAGCCTGAGGGCGCGAGGAAGTCGATGCTGAACTTGCCGCCCATGATGCCGCTCTCCGCTTGGACGTCGTACGTCTCGAGCCCGCAGCGGGCGAAGATGCGCTTGTACGCCTCGCGGTTCGCCTCGAAGCTGGAGCGCACGCCCTCGTCGTCGCGGTCGAAGGAGTAGGCGTCCTTCATGATGAACTCGCGGACCCGCAGGAGGCCGCCTCGCGGGCGCGGCTCGTCGCGATCCTTGGTCTGGAAGTGGTACCAGAGCTGCGGGAGCTCCTTGTAGCTCTGGATCTCGCGCGCGTGGAAGGTGACAGTCTCCTCGTGCGTCAGCGGCAGGATGAACGCGCGCCCGGTGCGGTCCTTCAGATGAAAGATCTCCGGAATGGCGAGACGCCCGGTCGCCTCCCAGAGCTCGGGCGGCGTCAGGACGGGCATCAGCATCTCCTGGCCGCCGATCGCGTCCATCTCCTCGCGGATGATCTGCTCGATCTTGCGGTGGACACGCCAGCCGATCGGCATGAACGTCCAGAGGCCGGCGGACACCTGGCGGATGAAGCCGCCGCGAACGAGCAGCCTGTGGCTGACCGCCTCCGCGTCGGCGGGCGCGTCGCGCAGGGTCGGCAGGAAGAGCTGTGAAGCGCGGGCGATCATCGCGCGAGGCTAGTCGAGCGGCACGAGCGATGCTTCGGCCATGGCCAGCGCGGCCGGCTTGGCCATCTTCAGCCGCTTGGGGCGCGGCATCCCGTCGGCGATCCAGCCGTCGATCTCGTGGAAGAGCTCGTCGACGAGGATGTCGGAGGAGACCTTCTTCAGCACCCGCCCGTGGGCGTAGATGAACCCGACGTCGCGGCCGCCGGCGATCCCGAAGTCCGCGTCCCCCGCCTCGCCCGGCCCGTTCACGGCGCAGCCCATGACGGCGACCTCGAACGCCTCCGAGTAGCCGCGGAGCCGCTCCTCGACCACGACCGCGAGGTTCTCGACGCCGACGTTGTCGCGCCCGCACGACGGGCAGGCGATCATGATCGGCCCACGCTCGCGCAGGTGGAGCGCCTTCAGGATCTCCCAGGCGGTCTCCACCTCCTTCACCGGATCGGCGGTCAGCGAGACGCGGATCGTGTCCCCGATGCCGTCGGCGAGCAGCGAGCCGATCCCCACCGCGCTCTTGATCGAGCCCGTGTACGGCGTCCCCGCCTCGGTCACGCCGAGGTGCAGCGGGTACGGCACGCGCGCGGCGAGCATCCGGTAGGCGCGGATCATCGTCGGGACATGCGTCGCCTTGACGGAGATCTTGAAGTCGCGGTGGTCGAGCCGCTCGAGCAGCTCGACCTCCTCGAGCGCGGCGGCGACGAGCGCCTCGGCCTGGTCCCGCTGGGCCAGCCCGAGGAGATGCTTGGGCAGTGAGCCGGAGTTGGCGCCGATCCGCATGGGAATGCCGGCGCGCTTCGCGGCGAGCACGACCTCTGCGACCTTCTCCGGGCCCCCGATGTTCCCTGGATTGATCCGGACGGCGGCGACGCCGGCGTCGATGGCCCGCAGCGCCAGGCTCGCGTTGAAGTGGATGTCCGCGATGACAGGGAGCGGCGAGAGCCGTACGATCTTCCTCAGCGCCTCCGCGTCCTCGATCTTCGGCACCGCGCAGCGGACGACCTCGCAGCCGGCCGACGCGAGCGCCGCGATCTGCGCGGTCGTCGTTGCGACGTCACGGGTCGGCGTGAGCGTCATGGACTGGACGACGACGGGCGCCCCGCCGCCGATCTCGACGTTGCCTACCTTGACGCTGAGCTCGGATCCCACGATCCGAGTCTAGCCGTGCCTATCCCCCGGTCCGGCCGCCGATGTCGTTCGAGAGCCCGATGAAGAACAGCATCAGCACCAGGGCGATGCCGACCACCGAGACTCGCTCGTAGACCTCCCTCCCGACCGAGCGCCCCCGGACGCCCTCGATGATGGAAAAGGCGATGTGCCCGCCGTCGAGCGGCAGGAGCGGCAACAGGTTGAGGAGCGCGAGCGAGAGGCTGATCAACCCCAGGACCCAGAGATAGGTCTCCCAGCCGCGCTCCAGCGCGTCCGAGGAGCCGCGGACGATCCCGATCGGGCTGGAGATCTCCTCCCTCCCCGACCCCCGCACCAGCCGGCCGAGGACGCCGCCGATCTCCTTCGTGACGAGCCACGTGAGACGGAAGGACTCCCCGATCGCGATCAGGACAGGAAGGTCCTCGAATTGTGGCCGGAAGCCGATCCGATACGCGCCGTCCGTGTCCTCGAACGGCCTGACGGGGCCGAGCACGTACCGCCGGCCCTCCCGCTCGACGGTCACGCGGATCGGCCTGCCCTCGGACCCGACGATCAGCTCGAACATCTTCGAGGCGTCCACCGGCGTGCCGTTGATCGCCAGGATCCGGTCGCCCGGACGGAGGCCGATCTGCGCTGCGGGCGTCGGCTGTCCCGGCCGGATCTCGCGCTCGACCTCCGCGACCGTCGTGGTCGCTCTTCCCGGGCCGAGGATCAGGAGCAGCGCGAACATCGCAACCGCGAAGAGGAGGTTCGTTCCGGGCCCCGCGCCGATCACCGCGATCTTCTTCCACGTGCGCTGCCGCCAGTAGGCGTCAAGGCCGAGCTCGTCGGAGATCTCCGTGCTCCCCCGCTCGATCCCCTTGCGCGCACCTTCCGAGAGGTCGGCCTCCAACGCCGCCCGCTCGAGCGCCTTGAGGGCGCCCGCCGCGCCGTCGAAGTCGCCGTCGGCGAGCAGCCGCTTCAGGCGCTCGGCCGGGCCGAGCAGCTGCGGCGCCTCCTGGACCGCACGGCCGAAGTACGCGTCCACCTCGGACGGCGCCGGCCGGTGCATCCCGGGGATCTTCACGTAGCCGCCGAGCGGAATCGCGCCGAGCCCGTATTCGATGCCGTTCCGCCGGACCTTCGCGATCGCCGGCGGAAAGCCGACGTAGAACTTGCGCGGGCGCATGCCGACTGCGCGCGCGGTGTAGAAGTGCCCGGCCTCGTGGACGAGCACGAGGAACGCGAGGCCCAGGATTGCGATCAGGCTGTTCATGCCGCGACCAGCGCCTCCTCGGCGAGCCGGCGTGCCTCGGCGTCGACGGCGATCAGCTCGTCGACGTCGCCCGCCGGCAAGCCCTCGACGGCCTCCAGCGTCCGCGCCGCGACCTCGGGGATCCCGAGGAACGGCAGCCGGCCGGCGAGGAAGGCGGCCACGGCGACCTCGTTCGCCGCGTTGAACACGCACGGCGCGGTGCCGCCGCGCTGCCCGGCGGCCCGGGCGAGGCCGAGCATCGGGAACGCCTCGTGGTCGACCGGCTCGAACTCGAGCACGAGGCCGGCGGAGAGGTCGAGCCCTGGCACGTCCACCTCCGCGCGTTCCGGATAGGTGAGGGCGTACGAGATCGGCACCCGCATGTCCGGGTACCCGACGTGGGCGAGCGCCGAGCCGTCGCGGTAGCGGACGAGTGCGTGGACGACCGAGGTCGGCTGGATCACGACCTCGATGCGGTCGTACGGCAAGCTGAACAGGAAGTGCGCTTCGACGACCTCGAGCCCCTTGTTCGCGAGCGTGGCCGAATCGATCGTGATCTTCGGCCCCATGTTCCACGTCGGGTGGGCGAGCGCATCGTCGGGTGTTACGTCCTCCAGCTCCGATCGGTTGCGACCGCGGAACGGCCCCCCGGAAGCCGTCAGCACCACCGAATCGACCGTCTCCGGCGCGCGTCCCTCGAGGCACTGGAAGAGCGCCGAATGCTCGCTGTCCACGGGCAGCAGGCGGCCTCCTCCCCGCTTCCACGCGCTCAGGGCGAGCTCACCGGCGGCGACGAGGCTCTCCTTGTTCGCGAGCGCCAGGTCGATGCCCCGCTCGAGCGTCCACAGGGTCGCGCGGACGCCCGCGAAGCCGACCACGGCGTTGAGGACGACGTCTGGCTCGGCCCGCTCGAGCAGCTCGACTGGGTCGCCGCCGACCTGCGTCAGGTGCGCCACGCCGTCGAGCGGCTGCGTGCTGGACGAGGCGGCAACGAGCTCGAGCTCCGGACGGCGCTCGATGACCTCGCGCGCCTGCCGGCCGATCGATCCCGTGGCTCCCAGGACGGCGACCCGTCTCATCACGGAATCATGCCGTTCCGAAGGCGAGTAGCAGGTAGTACGCCGCAACGCCCGTGAACAGGAAGGCGTCTAGCCGGTCGAGCATCCCGCCGTGGCCGAGGAGGAGCCGGCCGCTGTCCTTGACGCCGACGTCCCGCTTCACCGCCGATTCGAAGAGATCGCCGATCGGCCCGGCGACTGCGATCACAGCCCCGAGCACGAGCGACTCGGGAACCGTCAGGAAGTCCTCCTCGTAGAGCGCGAAGAACGGGACGAGGAGCGCGGCGATCGTCCCGGCGGCGAACCCCTCCCACGTCTTGCCGGGCGAGGTCTGCGGAGCCATCTTGTGCCGGCCGATGATCCTTCCTGCGACGAATGCGGCCGTGTCCGACGCGAACACGGCCAGAACGACGGTGTAGAGCGCCAGCACGCCGTGCTCCGGCAGCTCGCGGACGAGAACGAGGTGGGCCAGTCCCAGGCCGATCCAGGCGGAGCCGAGCACGGTCACGGCGATCGACGCCGTCGACGGCATCGCCCCGGCAGCGGCCTTGAAGAGGAAGACGAGCGGCAGAGTCGAGAAGAACCCGGCCAGCGCCCACTCCGGGCCCCAGGCGGCCCCCACGAGCGTGATCACCGTTCCGGCGTAGCCCGCGAGCAGCACGGGTCGAAGCTCACGCGTCATCACGTACAGCTCGTGGAGCGCGATCAGCGCCACCACGGCGGCGAGCGCCACGAGCCACCAGCCTCCCGCCCAGATGACGAGGAACACGACCGGGAGCAGCGCGAGCGCAACGAGGATGCGGGAGACGAGCGCGGTCACCGCGCTCCGAAGCGCCGCTGCCGCGCGGAGTACTCGTCGACCGCCTCCCGGAGGTCGTCCGGGCCGAACTCCGGCCAGCGGCGCTCGGTGAAGACGAGCTCCGCGTACGCGAGCTGCCACAGGAGGAAGTTCGAGATGCGCAGCTCGCCGGAAGTTCGGATCAGGAGGTCGGGATCCGGGAGCTCCGGCGCGTACAGATGCGCCGCCAGGACGTCCTCGTCGATCTCGTCCTGCCGGAGGCCCGCCTCGACGATGCGCTTCGCAGCATCGACCAGCTCGGCGCGCCCGCCGTAGTCGAACGCGATCCAGAGGTCGAGGCGGTCGCGGTGCGCGGTCTCCAGCTCCAGGTCCGCCATCCGTTCCTGCAGCTCCGGCGAGACGCGGTCGCGGCGTCCGACGAAGCGGGTGCGCACGCCCTGCTCGGCGAGATCCGGCAGCTCGCGGTCGATCGTCTCGCCGAAGATCTCCATCAGCGCGTCCACCTCGTCGCGTGGGCGCAGCCAGTTCTCGGTCGAGAACGCGTAGACCGTCAGGGACTCGATCCCGAGGTCGATGGCCGCCTCGACCGTCCGTCGGAGCGCGCGCGTGCCTTCGCGGTGGCCGTCGGCCACCGTCAGACCCTGAGCGGCGGCCCAGCGGCTGTTGCCGTCCATGATGATCGCCACCGACCGCGGAACCTCCGCGGGCTCGCGACGAGCCTCGTGCCGGCGCCGCAGGCGGGCGAGGAGGCCCAACTCAGAGCTCGTCCCAGAATGAAGCTGACGCGCCAGGCTGCGCTGGGCGGCGCCAGACGTCGTCCTCGGTCGCGCCCATATCCAGCGGATATGAACGCGACCTGCGTCCGGGCCTGGCATCCACCCATCGCACCCTGGCACGGAGCAGCATCCTGAAACGAACTCTCAGACTTCCGTGATCTCGGCTTCCTTGCGCTTCAGCAGCTCGTCGATCCGGTTCACGTGCTCGTCCGTCAGCTTCTGGACGCGCTCCTCGGCGCGGCGCTCCTCGTCGGCCCCGACGCTCTGCTCTTCCTTGAGATGGTGAATCACGTCCCTGCGGACATTCCGCACCGCGACCCTGCCTTCCTCCGCGATCGAGCGGGCGACCTTCACGAGCTCCTTCCGTCGCTCCTCCGTTAGCTGGGGGATCGGCAGGCGGATGATCTTGCCGTCGTTGGACGGGTTGAGGCCGAGATCCGACTCCTGGATGGCGCGCTCGATCGCCGAGACCGAGGTGGGATCGAATGGCTGGACGGTGAGCATCCGGGGGTCGGGCACGTTCAGCGTCGCCAGCTGGTTGAGCGGCGTCTGCTGACCGTAGTAGTCGACGGTGACCCGGTCGAGCAGCGCCGCCGACGCGCGGCCGGTGCGAATGGTGTTCAGCTCGTTGTGGGTGGACTCGACGGACTTGTCCATCCGGCGTGTCGCGTCCTGAATGAGGTCGTCGATCATGTTGTCGCTCCGGTCGTCGGTGTCGAGATGATCGTGCCGACGCGCTCCCCGAGCGCAACCCGCCTGATGTTGCCCTCGGCGAGCGCGAAGACGTAGATCGGAAGCGCATTGTCCATGCACAGGGACAGCGCCGTCGTGTCCATCACACGCAGGCCGCGCTCGATCGCCTGGAGATGCGTCAGCTCCGGGAGGAGCTCCGCCTCGGGCTCGTGGCGCGGGTCGCCGTCGTAGACGCCCTCGACCGCGTGCTTGGCCATCAGGATCGCCTCGGCGCCGATCTCGAGCGCGCGCAGGGCGGCAGCGGTGTCGGTCGTGAAGAACGGGTTGCCGGTGCCGGCCGCGAAGATCACGACGCGGCTCTTCTCCAGGTGCCGGATCGCCCGGCGTCGGATGTATGGCTCGGCCACCTCGGAGACGTGGATCGCGGACAGGACGCGCGTGTGCATCCCCCGGCGCTCGAGGACGTCCTGCAGCGCGAGCGCGTTCAGGACCGTCGCGAGCATCCCGGCGTAGTCGGCCGTCGCGCGGTCCATGCCGTCCGCGGCCGCCGTCATGCCGCGGTAGATGTTCCCGGCGCCGACGACGATCGCGACCTGCACGCCACGGTCGTGCACATCCTTGATCTCGCCCGCGATCCGCTCGACCTCGTGGAGGTCGAGCCCGTACTCCTGCTCCCCCATCAGCGCCTCGCCGGACAGCTTCAACAGCACCCGGCCGAAGATCGGCCGGGAGCTGCTGCCGTCCTCAGCCGGCAAGGGCGTACCGCGCGAACTCGAGGACCTCGGCGTCCTGCTCCTCGAGCACCTGGCCCACGGTCTTTCCGCTCTCGTGGATCCACTCCTGGTCGAGGAGGGCGACCTGCGCGAAGAAGCGCTTGGTGAGCATGCCGCCGACGATGTTCTCACGAACCTGCTCGGGCTTCGACTGCACCTCGTCGGAGTTCTCGTAGATCGCCCGCTCGCTCTCGAGCTCCTCGGCGGGGACCTCGTCGCGGCTCCGGTACCTCGGCGCAGCGAACGAGATGTGCATGGCGAGCTGTCTCGCGAGCTCGGCCGAGCCCCGGATCCTGACCAGCACGCCGATCTTGTTGGCCGGCGGGTGGACGTAGGCGGCGATCGTCTCGTCGCCCTCCCGCTCGAAGCGCGACGCACCGCGGACGGCGACGTTCTCGCCGATCTTGCCGACGAGCTCGATGCGCTCGTCCTCGAGCTGCTCGACGGCCTCGGGGCCGTCCCGCTCGACGGTGTCGAGGACCTTCCGCGCGAACGAGAGGAACTCCTCGTTCTTGGACACGGGCTCCGTCTCGCTGCCGACGGCGACCAGCGTGCCCTTCTCGTCGTCCACGCGCGCGAGGACGATGCCCTCGGTCGTCTCCCGGCCCGCCCGCTTGCCGGCCGCGGCCATCCCGCGCTCGCGCAGGAGCCGCTTTGCAGCCTCGACGTCGCCGCCGGTCTCCTGCAGGGCGCGCTTGCAGTCCATCATCCCGGCGCCCGTCTCCTCGCGGAGCTGCTTGACGAGCCCCGCTGGAATCTCGGTCGTGCTCACTGGCCCTCCCTGGCTTCGGCTTCGTCGGATGTCGTCTCGGCCGCCTCGGTCTCGGCCGCGCTCTCGGCCTGACCCATCGGCTCGTGCTCGACGGGCGTCTCGTCCGCCGCGGGCTCTGGTGTCGCGGCGGCCTCGGGCTCAGGTGCCGGCTCGGGCTCCGCGGCCGGCTCGGGCTCCGGTGTGGGCTCGGGCTCGGGTGCGGCCTCTGCCTGCTTCTGGCCGTTCGGCTCGAACTCCTGAGCGGTCGCCCCCTGCTTGCCGGCCTCGATCGCGTCGCCGATGGCGCGCACGATCAGGCTGCAGGAGCGGATCGCGTCGTCGTTGCCCGGGATCACGAGGTCGACCTCGTCCGGGTCGCAGTTCGTGTCCACGAGGCCGATGATCGGCAGGCCCAGCCGCCTTCCCTCCCGCACGGCGATCGCCTCCTTGCGGAGATCGACGACGAAGAGCGCGTCGGGCTGGCGCTTCAGGTCGGCGACGCCGCCGAGGTTCGCCTCCAGCTTCTCGAGCTCGCCGAGCATGGTGAGGCGCTCCTTTGCGGGCAGCAGGTCGAGCTGGCCCTCTTCGTTGAGGCGGCGCAGCTCGTGGAGCCGTTCGATCCGGCTCGACATCGTGCGCCAGTTCGTGATCAGGCCGCCGAGCCAGCGGTGGTTGACGTACGGCATGCCGACCCGTTTGGCCGTCTCCTCGACGGCGTCCTGGGCCTGCTTCTTCGTGCCGACGAAGAGCACGGTGCCGTTCTTGCTCGCGAGGTCGCGGACGAAGTCGCAGGCTTCCTCGAGCAGGTCGGACGTCTTCTGCAGGTCGATGATGTAGATGCCGCCGCGCTCGGTGAAGATGAAGCGGCGCATCTTTGGGTTCCAGCGGCGAGTCTGGTGGCCGAAATGGACCCCGGCCTCCAGCAGCTCTCGCATCGAGACAGCGGGCAAGGTGAATCCCCCTTGGTCGGTTGACGTGTGCTTCAGCCGGCGGGACGAGCGTGGAACCGACGGCAAGGCGTCGGCACCGTCCACGTCGCGGGTCCACCGGGTCGGGTACGGAACGCGCGGATTCTAGCGAAGGCCTTCGAGGTACCGGGTGAGCTCGACGGGCAGCGGCGACTCGACCTCGACCCGCTCGCCCGTGAACGGATGCTCGAACGCGAGGCGGGTCGCGTGCAGGAACTGACGGCCCAGGGCGGGGTCCGGGACGCCGTAGACCGGGTCGCCGACGACCGGCAGCCCGATCGCACCCAGGTGGACGCGGATCTGGTGCGTCCGGCCCGTCTCGAGGTCGACGCGAAGCAGCGCGTGTTGCCCGAGCAGCTCCAGAAGCTCGAAATGCGTCACCGCCTCCCGCGGCCTGTCTGTGCTGAGGGACTGCCGCGTGGGGTCGCGGCGGTCGCGCCCGATCGGCGCCTCGATCCGGCCCCTCTTCGAGCGCGGGCGGCCGCGGACGAGCGCCGTGTACGTCCGCTCGAGCCCGTGCGCCTTCACGAGCTCGCGCAGCCGCTCGTACGCCTCGTCCGACCGCGCGACGACCAGGAGCCCGGAGGTGTCTCGGTCGAGCCGGTGGACGATCCCGGGCCGCTCGTCCTCGCCGCCCGCGGCTCCGTGCGCCAGGACGCCGTGGACGAGGGTGCCGGTCGCATGCCCCGGCGACGGGTGAACGACGACTCCGGCCGGCTTGTCCACGACCAGCAGGTGCTGGTCCTCGTGCGCGATCCGGAGCGGCACCTCCTCCGGCGCGAGGCCTGCCTGCCGCTCGGGCGGCTCGAACTCGACGTCCTCCCCGCCCTGCAGCCGCTTGCTCTTCGGGGCCGGCTCGCCGTCGACGACCACGGCGCCGCCCTCGAGGAGGCGCTCTGCCGCGGCGCGGGAGCCGATCTCCGGGAGGTCGGCGAGGAAGCGGTCGAGCCGGAGCCCCGCCGCCGTGTCAGGAACGGTGACTCGAGCCAGGAGCGTGCCGGCGCGGCTCGCGGTCGGCGAGGAGCAGCGCGGCGATCAGGATGGCGACACCGGCGACGATGAAGCTGTCCGCGAGGTTGAACGCGGGCCAGTAGCGGAGGTCGAGGAAGTCGGTGACGTGTCCCAGCCGGACGCGGTCGATGAGGTTCGAGACGCTGCCGCCCAGCAGGAAGCCGAGGGCGACCGGCAGGATCGGGTGCCGCCCGCCCGACCGCCCGAAGAAGACGAGCATCCAGGCGACCGCGATTGCGGTGAGCGCGATGACGACCATCGTCGCCGTCGGGAAAAGCCCGAAGGCGATCCCGGAGTTCTGGACGTGGTGGATCGAGAGCGGGCCGACGACGTCGACCTCGTCACCCAGCGGGAGCTCGTTCGACACGATGGCCTTCGTCGCCTGGTCGGCGGCGATCGCGGAGAGCGCGACGGCGCCGAGACCGACCCACTGGCGCGTCCGCGCAGCGAGCGAGCGGCGGGCGGCGAGCACCGGAACGACGCCGTTCGTCGACGATCCAACCCGGATCTCGGTCGCTCTCGCCTCGATCCCGCGGTCCTGGGCAGCCGGGCCTCGCCCGGGCGACCCCTGCGCCGGCGACGGACGCGGGTTCAGCCTCGTTCCTCTTTCCGCTTGCAGTCGAGACACAGCGTTGCCCACGGAATCGCCTCGAGCCGTTCTTCGGGGATCGGGGCGCCGCAGTTGACGCACTTGCCGTAGGTCCCGTCCTCGATCCGCTGAAGGGCCGCGTCGATCGCCTCGAGCAGGCGCTCGTCGTGCTCCTCGAGCGTGTTGCCGATCTCCCGCTCGACCGTCTCGGTCGCCGTGTCGGCCAGATGCTGGTCCGCGCTGCCGGAGACGAGCTCGCCCGTCTCCTCCTCGAGGGAGCCGGAGTTCTCGCGATGGAGGTTGTCGAGTGCAGCCATGACGGCCTCCCGCTTCACCAGCAGCAGCTGCCGGAAATGCTCTGTGTCGAGCGTGCTCACCCGGAAAGTCTCCGCTCGGCCTCGGACGGCTCGATCCCGGTCACCTCGACGACCTTATCCCTCGAGCCGTGGCCCGACACCAGCCGGACGGCGCCCGGCTCGATGCGAAGCGTCTCGGCGAGGAGCCGGACGGCCGCGTCGTTGGCGCGTCCGCGCTCGGGCGCAGCGGCGACGCGGAGCTTCCAGCCGTCACCGTGGCGCCCGACGATCCCCGGGCTCTTCGAGCCCGGAACGACGCGCAGCCGCAGCCGTGTCGCACCCCCTGCCACGAACCTGATTCTAGTCCGGGCGGTTCAGGCCGCAGCCGCTTCGGCGGCCGGCTCGTCATCGCCGTCCGCCTCGTCCACGGCCGCGAGCGCCGTGCGGAGCAGCTCCCGGAGCCGCCGGACGTCCTTCAGCAGCCGCTCGCGCTCGGCGGTGGCGGCGAACGTGATCCGCCGGGCCTCGTCGTGCGCCTCCGAGACGACCAGCCTGGCGGCCCTGCGAGCCTGCTCGCGCTGCTCTTCGGCCGCTGCCTCCGCGGAGACGAGCGTCTGGCGGAGGAGGCTCTCGAGGTCGCGATGGCGCTGGAGCTCCTCCTCGAGGTGCTCGACGCGATCCTCGAGCTCGGCGCGCGCGCGCCAGACGTCCTCGTAGCTGTCAGCGATCTCGTCCAGCAGCCGTTCCACGGCGCCGCGGCGGTAACCCCAGAGTCCCCGTCCGATCGGGATGTGCCTGATCTCCGTCGGTGCCAGTCCCACCTCGTCTCCTATCCGAGCTCGCCGAGGATGCGGATGACGAGCCCGCTCACGATCCAGAGGACGAAGATCGCCACGATCGGCGAGATGTCGATCGGCCCGAGCGGCGGGATGAACCGCCGGAAGATCCGCAGGTAGGGGTCAACGACGTCGTAGAGGAAGCGCTGGATCCGGTTCATCCAGATCGAGTAGGGCATGCGGATCCAGGACATGAGGATGTACGCGAAGATCAGCAGGAAGTAGACGAGCGTGAAGACCTGCACGAAGTTCTGGGCGGCGTCGACCCACGCGAAGATCGCGGCAGCGCAAAGCTGGCTCATGCGGGAGTTTTCTGCTTGCTCGTCGGTTCCCCTTCGCCACTCCCTCTCGCCGAAAGTCTCAGACCTTCGGCGACCGTCTGAAGCCGGGCGCCGATTCCCTCACGCTGGGCCGCGGCCGTCAGGCGCTTGGGGTCAGACCCCAGGCAGCCGGCCGGCTCCATTGGGGCGTTCCTGCGTGTGCGCCGGGCCGCGTGGGGTCAGACCCCTTGATACGCCGGGACTCAACTGTCCCCTAAGGACACGCGCAGCGCCGGCATGGCGCCCGAGGTCAGTCCGCGACCGTTCCTATGCCTGGTTGAAGAAGCCGCCGCGCTCGAGGAGCTGGGCGCGCTGCTCGGCCGAGACCTCGACGTTCGCCGGCGTCAGGAGGAAGACCTTGTCGGCGATCCGCTGCATGCCGCCGTCGAGGGCGTACGTCAGGCCGCTCGCGAAGTCGATCAGCCGCTTGGAGAGCTCCGAGTCGGTGCCTTGCAGGTTGAGGATGACCGGGGTGTAGTCCTTGAACCGGTCGGCGATGGTCTTCGCGTCCTGGAAGGTGTGCGGGACGACGAGGTGCACCTTGACCGACGGGTTGGGCGCCGCAGGAACCGGCGCGAGCTCCGGCCGCTGGCGAGAGCGCACCGCCGCCGTGCGCCCGCTCGGCGCCGGCTCGGGGTCGGTCCAGTCGTCGAAGTCGCGGCTGCTGCGCCTGCGGGGCGCAAGCCGGCGGACGTTGGGCCGCTCCGAGTACGTCCGCTCGAGCTCCTCGTTCGTGACGTACCCGTCCTCGTCCCAGTCGTCGTCGTCCTCCTCGGCGATGCCGAAGTAGACGAGCGTTCGGTTCCAGACGTCGGAAAATGCCATCGAGCAGGGGATATTAGCCCTGATGACGGCTAGTCCTTGGCCCAGAGAGCCGAACCGACGCGGACGTACGTCGCACCCTCCTCGGCGGCGACGCGGTAGTCCTGCGTCGTCCCCATCGAGAGCTCGGGCAGGCCGTGGCGCTCGGCCAGCTCGCGCAGTCGCCGGAAGTACGGCCTCGAAGCCTCGGGATCGTCGGCGAACGGCGGCATCGTCGAGAGCCCCCGGATCTCGACCCGACTCCGCTCGAGGAACGGCTCGAGCTCCTCCGGCGCGAGCCCGGATTTCGTCTCCTCCCCCGCGAGGTTCACCTGGACGAGGGCGGGAACCTCGAGCCGCTTCGCCGCCGAGTCGGAGTCGAGGGAATGCACGAGCTCGCAGATCTCGTTGACCGTCTTCGCCTTCCGGCTCTGGAGGTGGCCGATGAAGTGCCAGCGGAAGGCGTCGCCGTAGCGGGCGTGCTTCGCCTCGAGGTCCTGGGCGCGGTTCTCGCCGACCACGTCGATCCCGGCCTCGGCCAGCGCCGCCATGTCCTCCAGCGATACGTATTTCGTGGCCGCGACGACGGTCACCCGCGGGCCGACCTCCGCCTTGACCCGCTCGTAGCGCGCGCGGATCTCGTCAGGCGACAGCCGCGATCACTCCCTGGCGACCCGTGGTGCCGCGGTCCCGGCGGTGAGAGAAGAACAGCTCCGGATGGCAGAACGTGCACAGGTCGGTGCGCTCGACGTCCGAGACGCCCGCCTCGCGCAGCGCCGTCTCCGTCGCTCGCCAGAGGTCGAGCGTCCGGCCGTCGGCGATCTCCGGCCCGAACCGGGCCACGAACGGCTCGACCACCTCGGGGCCGACCTCGTAGCAGCACGGCCCGATCCCCGGCCCGATCGCCGCCGCCAGCGGGCCGTCGCCCAGGGCGGCGACCCCGTTCTCCAAGATCCCGCCGAGCAGCCCGCGCCAGCCGACGTGCAAGACGGCGAGCGCCGGCGCGGAGCCGTCCGCCCGAGCGATCGCAACCGGGAGGCAGTCGGCGCTCAGGAGCATCATCCCCTGCCCCGGCTCGTCGCTCCACCAGCCGTCGCACGCCTCGTGACGCGTCCCGGGCGTGAGGATCCCCTCCGGGGAGGCCTTTCGCACGACCGCGCCGTGCTGCTGCCACGCCATGCGCGTCCGCTCGGGGTCGATCCCGACCCGTTCAGCGAGCCGCCGCCGGTTCTCGACGGCGCGCGACGGGTCGTCCGCGGTGAGGATCCCGAGGTTGAGCGACTCGTACGGGCCCTCGCTGACGCCCCCGACGCGCGTCGAGAAGGCCACGACGTACGGGCCGGGAGCCTCCCAGCGGATCACGCTGCCGCGATCAGCTCCCGCGCGGCAGCGAGCTCGGACTCGCGCCCGTCGAGCTGGCCGTTCAGCTTCCGCCGCCGCAGCTCGGCGAGGATCTCCCCCACCTCCGGCGACTCGCCGAGGCCCAGCTCCGCGAGGTCGGCCCCGCTGACCTCGAGCTGCACGTTCCGCAGCCGCCGGAAGTAGTCGTCCAGTTCGGGCCGCGCCTCGATTGCCAGGGCGAAGAGCGGCGCGTCCGGCGCGTAGGGATCGGCGGCCGCCACGACCTCCGCCGGCTCCACCGAGTCCCCATGGAGCCGCTCGAGGAGGCGCGGTCCGACCGTGACCGCCGACGCGATCCGCTCGACATCCTTGCGCTGCACCTTCAGCCGCCGCAGCCACGCGTAGACCTCGTCGGGCGTCATCTGCCGCGCGAGCACCGCGAATGCGAGCCTCCAGGCGGGAATCGCCGTGCCGTACTCCTCGTTGAGCCGGCGGAGCCGTTCGAGCAGCCCGACCGCCTCCTCGTCGGCAGCGAGGTGTGGATGGATCGCCGCCCCGGCGCCCAGCTCGGCGAGCCGGACGATCGAGGCGCCGGCGTCGCCTTCCTCCAGCAGCGCGATCAGCTCGTCGCGCAGGCGCGCTGACGAGAGGTCGCCGACGAGCCCCATCTCGATCGTCCCGCGCGCGAGGCGCTGCGTGTGGTCGTCCATGCGGAACCCGTACCGGCTCTCGTACCGGATTGCGCGGAAAATGCGTGTGGGATCGTCGATGAAGGACAGGTTGTGGAGGACGCGTATCGTCCTCGCCTCGAGATCGCGCCGCCCGTGGAACGGGTCGACGAGACGCCCGAAGTCCTCGCCCTTCAGGGACACCGCCATCGCATTGATCGTGAAGTCGCGCCGGAAGAGGTCCTCGCGGATCGTCGCATGTTCGACGCTCGGCAGCGCCGCCGGCGCGTCGTAGAACTCCGTTCTCGCGGTAACGACGTCGACCCGCTCGTCATCCCCGTAGAGGACGACGGCCGTGCCGAACTTCCGGTGCGCGCGCACCCGGCCGTCGAGCGCGTCGGCGAGGCTCCGGGCGAGCTCGATCGCGTCGCCCTCGACCGCGATGTCGACGTCGAAGCTCCGCTCGCCGAGCAGGATGTCGCGCACTGTCCCGCCGACGAGGTAGACCCCGTCGTAGGGCTCGCTCACCGCCGCGACCGCCTCGAAGACGTGCTGGAGACGCTCCAGCGCGGTGAGCTCGCGCTCGAGGCTCCCCTCGGCCTCGGCCTCCGCCGCGGGCTGCTCCCCGAGCGCGCGAAGGACGTCGCTTCGCGTGACGACGCCGACGAGCCTGTCCTCCTCGACGACGGCCACCCGTCCGTCTGCAGAGCCGGCCAGGGCGTCCTGTACCTCGGCCAGAGGGGCATCGGCCGCAACCGACACGACCCGCGAGCTCATGATCCCCTTCACCGGCGCGTGCGACAGGCCGTGGGCGATCGCCTTGTCGAGATCCTCCCGCCCGACGGCCCCGACGAGCCGCCCCTCCTCGACGACCAGGATCCCGCTCTGCGCGTAACGCTGGCAGACGACCATCGCACGGGCGACGGTCTCGTCGGGCTCGACCGCCCTGGCCGGGCGGGACATGACTTGCTCGGCGCGGACCGGCTCGCGGGCTGCGGCCGCAAGTCCCTCG
Organism: Gaiellaceae bacterium; assembly: GCA_036380355.1. Taxonomy (GTDB): domain Bacteria; phylum Actinomycetota; class Thermoleophilia; order Gaiellales; family Gaiellaceae; genus JACDAN01. The sequence goes on from DASVEW010000045.1 coordinate 28,284, forward strand.
CTCAGGGTCTTCTGCGCTTCGTCCAGCGAGCCGCGGAAGATCGCGGACGCCGCCTCGCGGTGCCCGCCGCCGCCGAGGGCCTGGGCGACGGCGGCCGCGTCGATCTCGGGCGTCCGGCTGCGGGTGACGGCGAAGACCCGATCGTCCATCTCCACGAGCAGCGCCAGCGCCCGGCAGTCGGTCAGGTCGACGATCTTGTGCGCGAGGTTGGAGACGCCGTCCACGTGTCGCGGCCAGGAGACCGCCGACACGAGCACGTCGATCCCGGCCACCCGCTCGGTCCGGAGAGCGGCCATCAGCGAACCGAGCAGATCGCGCTCCTCGTCCGTCAGCGGCGTGTGGAGGAAGCGCGCGAGGAGCTCCTGCCGCGCGCCGTGACGCAGGCACCACGCGAGCGCGTCGGCATCGCGCTGCGTCGCCGTCGGGTAGGTCAGCGAACCGGTGTCCTCGTGGATGCCGAGCGCAAACGCGGTCGCCTCGAGCGGCGTCACCTCGATCTCTCGCTCTGCGAGGACGCCGACCAGCGTCGTCGTGAGCGCGCCGTCCTGCGAGATCACCGCGTTCTCCTGCTTGACCCAGTCGGGCAGCTCGCCGGCGTGGTGGTCGAAGACGACGGTCTCGACGTCCGGGTCGCGCGCGACCGGCTCCAGCTCGCCGAGCCGGGACGCGGAGGTGGTCTCCACGACGATCAGGCGCCGGATCGCGTCGAGCTCGAGCCGCGAGGCCTCGACGGCGTTCAGCTCGTCGGCGTGCAGGCGGTAGAACTCGCGGACGTTCCGGTTCAGCGTCCCCTGGATCGCCACGACGGCGTCCGTGTAGAGCCGCCTTGCAGCGAGCATGGAGGCGAACGCGTCGAAATCCGTGTTCGCGTGGGTTGCGATGACCTCGGGTGCCTTCACACCCGGAATTGTGGCCTAGGTGAGGGCGATCGCCTCGATCTCGACCTTGGCGCCCGACGGCAGCTTCGAGATCTCGACCGTCGCGCGCGCCGGCGGGCGGTCGCCGACTCGACTCGCATAGACCTCGTTCATGCCCTGGAAGTCGTCGAGATCGACGAGGAAGACGGTGGTCTTCACGATCCGGTCGAGGCCCGAGCCGGCCTCCTCGAGGATCGCCTGGAGGTTGTCGAAGACGCGCTCGGTCTGCTCCTGGATCGTGTCGCCGACGATCTCCGCGTGGCTCGGCTCGAGGGCGAGCTGGCCCGACACGAAGACGAGTCCGTTGGCGACGATCGCCTGCGAGTACGGGGCCCCCTGGAACGGCGCCGGCGCGGCCTCCGTGCGGACGACGCTCTTCTCTCCCACTGCCATCCCTACTCCTTTCGCGGCGCCGCCGCGTTGGCGAGCGCTCCTCCGAGGGCCTTGAAGATCGCTTCCAGCACGTGCTGTGGGTCCTCGCCGTGGAGGAGCCGTACGTGCATCGTCAGCCCCGCCGCCTCGGCGAGCTCTCGCAGGAACCCCGAGACGAGGTCGCGCTCGAGCCCGGCCACGTGCGCGTCCGACAGGTCGACGTTCGAGACGAGCAGCGGGCGGTCGGAGACCTCGAGGACCACGTTCGCGAGCGCTTCCGCCGCCGGCATCATCGCGTCGCCGTAGCCCGTCGCGCCCCCGGCGCGCAGGACGTCCCGCAACGCCTCGCCGAGAGCGCGGCCCGCGGCTGTCGCGACGGCATCCGGACCGCCCGCCGCGACCTCGAGCTGCAGGTCGAAACCGGAGCGCTCCGCCACCAGGCCGAGCAGGTGGTCGAGCACCGGTAGACCGGTCGCGACATTGGCCCGGCCGCTTCCGCCCAGCTCGATCCGAGCGGGGAGTGTCGCCGGTTCGGGTTCCGTGGCCCTGTCCATAGCTCGAACGAGGGTATCGCAGGGCACCGGGCCCGCCGATTTCGACTGGGCGAGCCACCCCTCGGGCTCGAAGCGGCCAGATGCACTCTCGAAGCGCACACCCTGCGATCCGTCTTGTTGCGGCACTTCTCCCGATCTTCGGGGCCGCAGCACTCGGCGTGCCCGCAGCGCTGTCCGCGTCGCCCGCCCGATCGGCATCGGACACCGCGGTCGTCACGTACGAGAACCGCACCGCGCTGCACCGCGCGCTCCGGCGCTACCCGGCGCGCGTCGTGCGCCGTCTTCCCGACGTCCGTTCTGTGGAAGTTCGCCCCGCCGACCTGCGCAGCTTCGCCGCCGGCGTGTCGCGGCTTTCCGGGATCGCCTGGGTAGAGACGCCCGAGCCCCGCTTTTCGGCGGCTGAGCCGGGGCTCACCGCGATGTACTCGGCCGGTGTCCCGTACCAGTGGCAGTACACGGCCACCCGGGCGAGCACCGTGCCGGACGCCGTCCTCCGCGCCGCCGCCGGCGTGAAGATCGCCGTGATCGACACCGGCGCTGACGTCACGGCGCCCGACCTCGCGGCGAAGAGCCCGGAGACCTACAACGTCCTCAACGAGAGCACCGACGTGCGCGACTTCCATGGCCACGGCACGTTCGTGGCCTCGATTGCCGGCGGATCCGTCTCGAACGGCGAGGGCATCGCGGGCTTCGGCGGTGACGCCCAGCTGCTCCTGATCCAGTCCGGCCGCGCCGACGGCTCCTTCACCGACGTCGACGAGGCGGACGCGATCGTCTATGCGGTCAACCACGGTGCGAAGGTGATCAACCTCTCGATCGGCGGGACGGAGACGTCCGCGATCGAGAAGAAGGCCCTCGAGTACGCGGCGCAGCACGGCGTGCTGGTCGTGGCCGCCGCCGGGAACGAGTTCGAGGACGGCAACCCGGTTGAGTATCCGGCCGCGATCCTGCAGCCCGTGGGATCGAAGGGCCGTGGCGGCATCGGTCTCTCGGTCGGCGCGACGACGAAGAAGGGGACCCGCGCGTCCTTCTCCAACACGGGCTCGTGGATCTCGCTCGCCGCGCCCGGCGCGGACGTCCTCGGCGCCGTCTCGTCCTACTCGAAGTCACGCGACTGGCCGCGCTATCCCCTGCCCGGGTCGAGCCGCGGGATCTACGGCTTCTCGAGCGGCACGTCGTTCTCGGCGCCGCAGGTCGCCGGCGCCGCTGCGCTCGTCTGGGCGGCGAACCCCTCGCTGACGCGCGATCAGGTCGCCTGGATCCTCAAGCGCTCGGCCTCCGGCGACGGGCGCTGGACGAAGAGCCTCGGCTACGGCGTCCTCGACGTCGGCCGCGCGGTCGCGACGGCGCAGAACGGCGGCGAGATCGTCCCGCCGGCGCGCGCGTTCGCGTCGCTGCGCGTCCTCCGACGGCAGGTTCGCCGGACCCGCATCCGCGTGCGCGCGAAGCTGGGCTCGCGCCTCGGCGCGATCTCGCCGGCCGGACGCCGCGTCTCGCTCCAGATCCGGCGCGACGGCAGGTGGCATCGGATCGCCCGTGCCCGGACGAAGGGCGGCGGGCGTGTCGTCCTGAAGACGCGGCTGCGACCCGGCCGCTACGTGCTGCGCGTCAGGTACGCCGGCGCGCCGGAGCTGACGGCAGCCGCCTCCGGCCGGCTCGTCCTGCGGGTCCGGCGCTAGCCGCCGCCTAGCTCTCGACCCGGTCGATCTTCGCGCCGAGCGCGCGCAGGCGCTCGTCGATCCGCTCGTAGCCGCGGTCGATCTCGCCGACGTTTCCGATCGTCGAAACGCCGTCCGCGCAGAGGCTCGCGATCAGCATCGCCATGCCGGCCCGGATGTCCGGGCTCGCCATGCGCTGGCCGTAGAGCCTCGCCGGGCCGGTCACGACCGCCCGGTGGGGGTCGCAGAGGATGATCCGCGCGCCCATCGAGACCAGCTTGTCGACGAAGAACAGCCGGTTCTCGAACATCTTCTCGAAGATCAGCACGGTGCCCCGCGCCTGCGTCGCGACGGCGAGCGCTATCGACGTGAGGTCGGCGGGGAAGGCGGGCCACGGCCCGTCCTCGATCTTCGGGATCTGATCGCCCAGGTCGTCCTCGATCACCAGCTCCTGACCCGGCGGGACGCGGACCCTCGAGTCCTGGAGCTCGACCTCCACGCCGAGTCGCCGGAATACCGGCAGGATCGGCACGAGGTCCTCGATCTGCACGTCCTCGATCGTGACGTCGCCGCCCGTGACCGCGGCGAGGCCGATGAAGCTGGCGACCTCGATGTGCTCCGGCGCGATCCGCCACTCGCCGCCGCCGAGCTGCTGGACGCCCCGGACGCGCAGGAGGTTGGAGCCGATGCCCTCGATGCGGGCTCCGAGCGAGCCGAGGAAGCGGCAGAGGTCCTGGACGTGCGGCTCGCAGGCGGCGTTCCCGATCACGGTCTCGCCGGCGGCGAGGGTCGCGGCCATGACGGCGTTCTCGGTCGCCATCACGCTCGCCTCGTCCAGGAAGATCCGGCGGCCCTGGAGCCCCGAGGTCCTCATGTCGAAGCGGCCGTTGATCTCGACCTCGACTCCCAGCTCGGCGAGGGCGTGGACGTGCGGGTCGAGCCGGCGGCGCCCGATCACGTCACCGCCCGGCGGCGGGACGCTCGCGCGGCCGAGGCGGGCGAGCAGCGGGCCGGCGAGCAGGAACGATGCCCGGATCTGGCTGCAGAGGTCGGGGTCGAGATCGGCCTTGTGCGCGTTCGCGGGGTCGATGCGGATCACGTTCGGCCCGATCCACTCGACGTCGGCTCCGACGTCGGCGAGGAGCGCGACCATGGTGTCCACGTCCCGGATGCGCGGGACGTTCGAGAGCGTCACCGGCTCGCTCGCGAGCAGGGTCGCGGCGAGGATCGGCAGCGCCCCGTTCTTGTTCCCGGCTGCGGCGACGCGGCCGCCGAGGGGCGTCCCTCCTTCGATGACGAAGCTCTCCATCAGGCCGCTGGAGACGAGTGTGGCCGACATGAGCGGACTATCGTACTGGGCACCATGGAGGTCACCCGCGAGCGCGCCTGGGACACGTTGACTCGTTACACGAAGAGCGAGGGGCTCCTGCGCCATGCCCTCGCGGTCGAGGCCGCGGTTCGTGCGTATGCGCGCAAGCTCGGGGGCGACGAGGGGCTCTGGGGCGCGACTGCGCTCCTCCACGACTTCGACTACGAGATCCACCCGACGCTCGACAAGCACCCGCAGGACGGGGCCGCGATCCTGCGCGAGGAGGGGTATCCGGAGGAGCTGATCGAGTCGGTGCTGTCGCATGCCGAGCACCTGGCGATGCCGCGCGACACGGATCTGAAGCGCGCGCTGTTCGCGTGCGACGAGCTGGCCGGGTTCGTCCACGCTTGCGGGCTGGTGCGGCCGGACGGGATCGAGACGCTCACGCCGAAGTCGGTGAAGAAGAAGCTGAAGCAGCCGTCCTTCGCGGCCGGGGTTCACCGGGACGAGGTCTATGCCGGCGCTGAGCTGCTGGGCGTCGACTTCGACGAGCACATCCAGACGGTGACGGACGCGATGAAGCCGATTGCAGGCGAGCTCGGGCTGCGCACGGCGGCGGACGCGGCATGACCCCGCGATTCGAGGCCGTCGGCACGATCGTCTCGGACATGGGCCGCGCGATCGAGTTCTATCGCCAGCTCGGGCTCGAGTTCACGGAGGGCGCGGAGGGCGAGGGCCATGCGGAGGCGTCCGTGGCCGGCGTTCGGCTGATGTTCGACACCGAGGATGTCATCCGCTCGTTCGATCCGGAGTGGCAGCGGCCCACGGGCGGCCATCGCTCGTCGCTCGCATTCCGCTGCGACTCGCCCGGCGAGGTCGACGCTGCGTACGCGGCGCTGCTCGAGCACGGGGGAACGCCTCACAAGGAGCCTTGGGACGCGTTCTGGGGCATGCGCTACGCGCAGATCTGGGACCCCGACGGCAACCTCGTCGACCTCTTCGCGGATCTCTAGGCTCGGCGGGCTGCGGCCGGATCAGCCGGCGAGGCGCCGAAGCCCGGATACGAGGCGAGTCAGGTCCTCCTCGCTCGTCCAGTAGCCGCACGAGGCGCGCAGGAGATCGGTCCCGGGCAGGTCGCGGACGATCACCCCCTCCTCGCCGAGCGTCGTCGCAGCCGCCCGCGCGTCGCCCTCCCAGCGCCACGAGACGAGCGTGGCGTGGCCGGGCTCGGTCACCACGTCGAAGCCCTCCTCCAGGAGCAGCTGCCGACACCGCTCGGTCAGCTCGCGCGCCCGCTCGAACCGCCACTCAGGAAGCTCCTCGAGAGCCGCGACGAGCGCCTCGAGGAAGCTGACCGGAATCCAGCCCGGATCGAAGCGACTCGCACCCTCGCGCGGCTCGAACCGGCCGTCGCGCTCGTAGCTCGCCTGCGAGAAGTAGCTCGGGAGCCGCACCTCCAGCCGCTCCGGATCCCTGACGTAGAGGCCGCCGGTCGGCGACGGGCCGCAGAGCCACTTCTGCCCGGAAACGGTGTAGAAGTCGAGCTCCGAGGCGTCGACGAGGATCGCACCGACCGACTGGGCCCCGTCCACGAGGAGCGGCACGTCGACCGCCTCGCGCAGCTCCTCGAGCGGAGTCACGTGCCCGTTGATCCAGAGGACGTGCGAGAGCGCTACGAGACGCGTCCGCGGCCCGACCTCGCCGACGATCGCCTCGAGCGCCTCGGCCGCCGGCCGGTCCCGAACCGCCGCCACCCGCACGCTCGCACCCGAGACGTGCAGCGCTCCGAGCAGGCCGAAGTGCTCGGCATCCGTCGTCACGATCTCGTCGCCCGGCTCGAGGCCCAGGCCGGACATGACGATCCGGCAGCCCTCCGTCGTCGAGCTCGTCAGGGCCATGCGCTCGGCGGGAACCGCGATCTGGGCGGCCAGCGCCGCGCGCAGCCGGTCGCGGCCCTCGTTCATCCGGTCGTAGTACGGCCGGCCGGAACGACCCGCCTCGAGCTCGTCCCGCTCGGCCGCGACGAGCGCCTCGTACGTCCGCCGTGCAAGCGGCCCCACCGACCCGGCGTTCAGGTACGCGTACTTCGCGAGAACGGGGAAGGCCGCCCGCGCTTCCTCGTAGGTCACGTGACGACCTCGACCTCGACCGGCGCGTGATCCGAGAGCGCCAGCTCGCCGAGCCGCCGGCGAGCCGGCGTCCAGCGGTCGTACGGGCCCGTGGAGGCGCCGCGCGCCACCACGTGGTCGATCCCGGGTCCCGCCTTCGTGTACCCGTCCAGCTGCTCGATCGTGACCGAGCGCGCCGTGTCCACGTTGAAATCGCCCGCGAGGATCGCAGGCGCGTCGCCCGCCAGCGCGGCGGCCCACTCCGCGGCGCGCACGATCTCGGCGTCGGGCACGCGCGGGTTCCGCGCCTTCGTCGCGTGGAGGTTCGCGAGGACGAGCCCGCCCTCGAGCCGCACCGCCACGCACTGACGCCGCTCCCTCCCCCACGCGAGCTGCGAGACGAGCGGGAGACCGAGCCGCCGCCCCTCGCGGAGCCGGAACCCGAGCGGATTCAGCGTCAGCACGTGCCGCGCGAGGATCGGCCGCTCCGGCGCGACGAGGATCGCGTTCGCCTGCCCCTCGAACCCGGACCGCAGCAGACCGGGATGCAGGTCGGTGATCACACGTCCGAGCTCCGCCGTGGACGGAAGCGGCCCGATCGACGGCCGCGCCGCGACCTCGCTGTACACCTGCATCCCGCTCCACTCGCCGATCCGTCCGAGAGCCCACGGCGGGACCTCCTGCAGGCACACGACGTCCGGCGCGTCCTGCGTCACGAGCCGAACCATCTCCTCGACGTAGCGGCGACGTCCGGGCGGGACCGTGTTGCCGTGGAACAGGTTCCAGGTGCGGACGATCACGGCGGTACTGTAGGGAGGCCGTGGCCGGTCGCTTCGCAGAGCTGATCGCGCGTCAGCTCGACCTCTTCGAGGAGCAGGACGCGGAGTTCCTGCGCCGCGTGGACGAGGCGGAGCAGGCCTACGACGACGCTGACCGTGAGACCGCGGAGGAGGTCTTCGGCCGCTACCAGGAGCTCGTCGAGCACGGCACCGAGGCGCTCGGAGAGATGCGCGACGCCTACGCCGGCACGCTCGACGGCGACGACGCCGACGAGTACGTCGCCGAGTTCAACCAGACGGTGATCGACCGCCTGCCGCGCTTCGGCCTGGAGATCGAGGACGTCTGAGGACGTTGTTTCTCCCCGAGCGGGGTGCTAGACCGGACGCGTGCCCAGCATCCCGTTCACGGCCTACGACATCTTCGCGTACCTCACCTCCGGGTTCGTCGTCATCGCGGCGGGTGACTTCGCCTTTCCCGGTAGCTGGATCCTCGATCGGGAGCTCACAGTCGTCCAGGTGTTTGTCTGGATCGGCGTCGCGTACATCGTCGGCCATGTGGTCGCCGGCCTCTCGGCGCCCGCGTTCCAGGAGCTTCTCGTCGAAGGGAAGCTCGGGAAGCGCGAACAGGCCCTCTGGGGCGGAGCGAAGTGGAAGAAACAGACCAGGAGTCGACTCAAGTGGCTCTTCCCCGGCTACTTCGACCCACTTCCGGAAGACATCAAGGCGCGCGTCGAGTCCAAGGCACGCAAAGAGTCGATCGCGCCCGACCGGGACGGCCTGTTCCTCTATTGCGACGCGCAGATGCGGCAAAAGCCGGAGGTCGCTCCCGTCCTCGGCAACTTCCTGAACATCTACGCCTTCGCGCGCAACGCCTGCCTCGCTGCGCTCGTCGCCGCGGTGCTGCTCGTGGTCGGTGCGATCTTCCACCGTTCGGACTGGGAGACGAAGGCTTGGCTCGCGGCCGCAGCCGTCGTCGTGGCGATCTTCCTGTTCTATCGGTACGTGAAGTTCTTTCGCCTGTACGCGCGAGACGTCTTCCTCTTCTACTCGACGGCCGATTCGCCGACGTCTCAGCGGTGCCCGAAATGATGCGCCGGCGGCAGTGAGCTCCCGAGCTGCTCGACGCCGGCAAGGTGGCGCGCGAGCGGCGCGAGCGACTCGATCTCCCGCACGAGGACGTTCTGGTTCCGCCCCTGGCGCTCGAACCGCCCCCGCGCCAGCACGAGCTTCTCGGCGCGAACGACCGGCCTGAACTGCTCGTACACGGACGGCGGGACGATCAGGTTCATCTGACCCCACTCGTCCTCGAGGAGCATGAACACGACACCCTTTGCCGTCGACGGGCGCTGGCGGGCCACGACCATTCCGGCCACGGCGATCGGAGCCCGGTCCGGTGCCTGGCACCAGTCACGGCTCGAGAGGACATGTCGCGGCAGGTGCGGGCGCAGGAGCTCCATCGGGTGGCTCCCGACCGAGACGCTCGTGGTGCGGTAGTCGGCGAGCAACCGGTCCCAGTCAGTCGGCACCGGCAGCTCCGGCGTCTCGACCGTCGGATCCAGCGGCAGCGCCAGCTGCCGCGCCTCCCCGCCCGACCCGGGAACCGACGACGACCGCGGAGCGAGCCCCGCCTCCCAGATCAACGGCCGTGCCTCCTCGCCGAAGGACGCGCACGCCCCCGACTCGATCAGCGCCTGCAGCCCCTCACGCCGCAGCGGCGCCCGCTGCGCGAGGTCCCGGACATCCAGGAACGGCCCGCCGCGCTCCCGCTCCTCGACCAGCGCCTTCGCGTCGTCCTCCCCCACCGAGGTCACGTACTCGATCCCCATCCGCACCGCCCAACCCTCGCGTTCCTGGGTGTCAGGCAACGGCGGAGCCGGGCTCCGCCCTGCGGGAGCCGTTGCCGGCCAGGGGCGCGAGGGCTGCACCACGCACTTCGCCTCGCTGAGGTTCACGTCCGGCGGGAGCACCTCCACCCCGCGCCGCTGCGCGTCCCGCACCAGCGTCGCCGGCGGGTAGAAGCCCATCGGCTGCGCGTTCAGCAGCGCGCACAGGAACTCCGCCGGGTAGTGGCAGCGCAGCCACTGCGACTGGTAGCCGAGCAGCCCGAACGCCGCCGCATGCGACTTCGGGAAACCGAAGCCTGAGAAGGCGACGAGCTTGTCGTAGATCGCGTTGGCGAGCTCCTCCTCGACGCCGTTGGACGCTGCGCCCTCGATGAACCGCTTCCGGTACGCCTCGAGCGCCGCCTCGCTCCGCTTCCGGCTCATCGCGCGCCGCAGCCCCTCCGCCTCCCCCACGCTGAACCCGGACAGCGCCATCGCCACCTCCAGCACCTGGTCCTGGAAGACGACGACGCCAAGCGTCTCGCGCAGCGGCTCCTGGAGCAGCGGGTGGTCGGCCGGCGGCTCGTACGACGGGTCCTCGCGCAGCTTCTGCCGCCGCTCGATGTACGGATGGACTGCGCGTCCCTGGATCGGCCCGGGACGAACCAAAGCGACCTGCACCATGATGTCCTCGAGCGTCTCCGGCCGGGTGCGCAGGATCGTCTGCATCTGCGCTCGGCTCTCGATCTGGAAGGCGCCGACCGTATCCGCGTCCTGGATCTGCGCGAAGGTCTCGGGATCGTCCAGAGGGATCCGCGAGAGGTCGATCGGCTCGCCGCGCAGCCGCGCGATCTGGTCGACGCACTCCTCGACCGCGGAAAGCATCCCCAGCCCGAGCAGGTCGATCTTCAGGAAGCCCGCGTCGTCGCAGGAGTCCTTGTCCCACTGAACGAGCTGCCTTCCGGCCATGGCCGCCGGCTGGACGGGGACGAGCTCGACCAGCGGCCGGGTCGAGATCACCATCCCGCCCGGGTGCTGCGAGATGTGACGCGGCAGGCCGCCGATCTCGTGCGTCAGCTCGGCGAAGGCGCGCCAGCGCGGCGAGCCGGCCTTGTCCTCGAAGCCCGGGACGAGCTGGAGCTCCCCGGCGACGCGCTTGGCGTTCCAGCCGTCTGAGACCCGCGCCAGCCGCTCGAGCTCGCCGAACGGGAGGCCGAGCGCCTTGCCGATGTCGCGGATCGCCCCACGCGACCGGTACGTCGAGAAGCTCGCGACGAGCGCGGCGTGCTCGCGTCCGTAGCGCTCGGTGACGGCGACGATCAGCTTCTCGCGGATGTCGCGCGGGAAGTCGAGGTCGATGTCCGGCACGCCGGTCAGCTCGCGGTTGATGAAGCGCCCGAGCGAGAGGTCGGCGGCGACCGGATCGACATGCGAGAGCCCGGTCAGGTAGCAGACGATCGAGCCGACGGACGAGCCCCGGCCCCGGCCCGGCGGCAGCGAGTTGCGCGGCGACTCGCGGCCTCGCACCTCGGCGGCGACGTCCCGAGCCAGCTCGAGCACCTCGTGGTGGAGCAGGAAGAAGCCGGCGAGGCCGATCTCCTCGATCAGCTTCAGCTCCTCGTCGAGCCGGGCCCGAGCACTTAGTAACAGACTGTTACTTGCCCCGGAGTAGCGCGCGGAAAAGGCTTGGTTGCAGACGTCTGCCAGGCGGCTGATGGCCGGTACGGCCCGGTCCGAGAAGTCCGGGTAGCGGTAGCCGAGCTCCTGCGTGAGGTCGAACTCGCAGCGCTCGGCGATCCGAGCCGTCCGCTCGACGGCGTCCCGGTCGAGCGGGAGGCGATCCGGCAGCTCTCCCGGAGGCCGCAGAACGGCCTCGTGGTTCCCCCGCCGCTCGGGCTCGGAGCCCTCGAGCGACGTGCGGTGCCGGATCGCGACGAGCGCGTCCTGCAACCGCGTCCGCGACGAGGCATGCGCGTGGACGTCGCCGGTGACGACCGTCTCGACGCCCAACGCCCCGGCAAGGTCCCGCAGCCGCGCGTTCCGCCGCATGTCCCCCCGCTCGAACGGCCGCTGGAGCTCGACAAAGAACCGCTCGCGTCCGAACGCCTGCGCCAAACGAGCCGCCGCATTCGGGTCCCGGACGGCGAGCCCGAAGCGCGAGCAGCCCGAGAGGCAGACGAGCCCCTCGTTCAGCTCCTCCAGGAGCGACTGGTCGAGCGCCGGATCCAAAGGCGGCTCGCCCTCCTTCGGCCGGGTCCCCGCGTGCGCCGCCGTCAGCAGCCGGCAGAGGTTCGCGTAGCCGCGCGGGGTCTCGACCAAGAGCGTGACGTGCGAGCCGTCGCCCAGCGTCACCTCCGCCCCGGTGATCGGCCGGACGCCGAACGCCTTCGCGGCGTGCGCGAACTCGAGCGAGCCGTAGACGCCGTCGTGGTCTGTAAGCGCGAGCGCCTCGTAGCCGAGCTCGGCGGCGCGGATCGCCAGCTCCTCCGGCAGCGAGGCGCCGTCGAGGAACGAATAGGCTGAATGGGCGTGGAGCTCGACGTAGGACAAGCGACCGTCCTAGGCCCCGGCGAGGGCGAGCGGCTGAACGAGCGGATCGTCGTGAAGTTCGAGCGGCCGGAGGTGTCGGTCAACGAGGTCAGCATCGGTCCGGACTTCGAAGGCCCAGGGCCGCACTTCCATAAGGAGCACGTGGACGCCTTCTACGTCCTCGAGGGCGAGCTCGAGTTCACGAACGGAACTGAGACGTTGCGGGCCGCGGCCGGGATGACCGTTGCAGTCCCGCCCGGAATCGTCCACGGCTTCACGAACCCGGGCCCGGGAGGGGCGCGCTACCTGAACATCCATGCGCCCGATGCGGGCTTCATCGAGTATCTGCGCGGGGCAGTAGCCGGAAACGGCGTCGACTGGGACAGCTACGACGTCGACGAGCCGTCCGGCCCGGCCGACGCGATCGTCGCCGGCCCGGGAGAAGGAGAGCGGTTCGAGCGCGGCCGCGGCGTGATCACGATCGCAGCGACGGCGCCGCAGCTCACGGCGCTCGTGTTCGACCTGCAGGCAGGCTGGGGCCCGGTCGACCCGCACGTCCACGAGCGACAGGTCGACTCGTTCTACGCGCTCGACGGCGAGCTCGTGGTCGAGGTCGAAGGCGAGGTGGTGCGGGTTCAGCCGGGTGGCTTCGCCGCGATTCCGCCCGGTGTCCGGCACGGGATCCGGCCCATGGAGACTGCGACCCGGTTCCTCAACTTCCACGCCCCGGACGACGGGTTCGCCGACTTCATCCGGAGGACGTAGGCTCGCTCCGTGGACGCTCGCGACCGCTTCACCGAGATCGTCGACGACCTGGCGGCCCGCGATCCGGACGTCGAGGAGAGCCAGATGATGGGCCGGCCGAGCATCAAGGCCGGCGGAAAATTGATCGCGTGCTTCGAGTCGCGCGGCGCGATGGCGTTCAAGCTGCCCGAGGAGGCCGAGCAGGAGAAGGCGCTCGCGCTCGAGGGCGCGCGGATCTACGACCCGGCCGAATCTGGCCGGCTGATGAGAGGCTGGGTCGAGGTGCCGTCCCCTCATTCCAAGGAATGGGCCCGACTCGCCGAGACCGCATTGCGACTGCGAAAGGAGACGACATGACGAGAGAGCTCAACTGCGCCGACATCGGGTTCGAGTGCGACGCGGTCATTCGCGCCGAATCGGACGAGGAGGTCATGGCCCAGGCGGCCACGCACGCCCGCGATGTCCACGGCCTCGAGACGATCGACGACGAGACCGCCGCGAAGATCCAATCGCAGATCCACGACGCGGCCTAGGAGGGTTTGGCGCGAATGGTGCTCGTCGCCGGGGTGCGATGGTCGTTCCGAGGCAAGGACGCAGGGAGCGCCCGTATCAGGAGATACGGGCGCGACTGAGGACGCCGCCTCGGGGCGATCAGCGCGGCCCGGCGGCACAATCGCTATTTCGCCAAACCCTCCTAGTCGCCCACCATCTCCCCGGTGTAGGGCGGAAGCTCGAGCGCACGCTCGAAGGCCGCTCGGTCGTGCACCGGCTCGCCGTGCGAGATGATCACGTGCTCGAACGGCAGCTCGAGCAGTTCCCTGAGCGCCGGAAGCACGCGCTTTTCGTGCCAGGGCGTCCCCCACACGACGAGCTCGCCGTCCCGCTCCGTGAGCGCATCCGCGAAGACGAGCGCGCGCTGCTCCGGGAGCCAGAGTGGCGTCTCGTTCCGGTGGCGTCCGTCGTAGAGGGCCACGAGCCCACCAGGCAGCTTGCTGCCCTCGCCGATCCACTCGAGCTCCGTCTCCGGCGCTTCGCCGCCGAAGAAGACGTCCGGCCCGAAGGCGCGCGCGCCGTAGCGGTTGACGAAGAAGTCGACGTCGCGGACGTGGTCCGGCTTCAGCACGACGACGAAGGTCGGCGGGCGCGCGTCGAGCCGCTCCCAGACCTCGGTCGCATCCTCCGGCGGGGCGAGTGGGTCGAGCAGCCCCACCTCGCCGCCCGACTCCACACAGGTCGAGGTCACCGGCGGCTCCCAGCTGACGTGGGGCGCCCAGTCCGGATGGTCCACGCGCCAGATCCAGAGGCCGGGCGCGACGTCGCGCATCTCGATCACGACGGTTCCTGGTACACGCCCAGGACGTTGCCGCCGGGATCTCGGAACCTCGCGGTGATCTCCGGCGCGTCGCCTCCGATCGGCTGCACGATCTCGCCGCCGTTGGCGACGATCGCCTCGACGGACTTCTCGGCGTCGTCGACCATGATGTAGAGCAGGAGGCCGGGGTCGGTCGACGGCGGCCGGCCGGCGACCCAGGTGCCGCTGACCTCGCCGGTCGTGTCGTCGAACGCGGTCGCGCCGTCGCCCCGCGTGCGAAGCCTCCAGCCGGAGACCGCCTTGTAGAACGCCGCCGAGCGTTCGCTGTCGGTGGCGGGGATCTCGACGTAACAAATCTTGCCGTCTGCTCGGGTGGGAGGCATGGGTCCTCCTTCGTCGTTGCGTGCATTGTGTGCGCCGGCGCCATCACGCGCCCCGCTGGCTGAACCAGCGCCCGTGCTCGTCGTCGTGGAAGACGACGACGTTCTGGCCGCTCTCGAGGACGACGTCGAAGTACCGGCGGTTGATCGGCTGCTCCGTCCACCAGCGGTCCAGCACGCGCCACTCCTCGCGGATCAGCTCGACCGTCAGGCGATTGACGAGACGCGGCGCCCCGTCTGCCCGTGGCTCGACGAGGGCGGGCCGCGGCTCATTGAGAGCCTTCAGCATGGTGTCCTTCGTTTCCAGGGTGCGATGGGTGGTGCGAGGCAAGGACGCAAGGAGCGTCCGTATCCACAGATACGGACGCGACTGACGACGCGGCATCGCGCCACCCAGCGCGGCCTGGCGGCACAAGCGTCACCGTGCTGGAGGCTCTCTTAGCCGTCCCGCGGAACGAACAGCGCGCGCGCTTCGGGGATCCGCGACCACGGTGCGACTTCAACCACGCTTGCCACTGACCCGCTTCCCATCGAGGCCTTCACTTGGCGCAACCCGTCCTTGAGGCGGGCCTCGAGCTCGGCGCCCTCGGTCTTGACGAGCTCGAGCTGCCGGCCGGTCTCCTCGGTCAGCTCGACGAGCTCGAGCCGGAGGGCGAGGACCGGCGCGGGCAGGTCGCTGAGCTTCGGGCCGAGCGCGATCCGGATCCGGTCGTGATCGCCGGCGGGGTCGCGGAAGGTGAGCGTCCGGCGCCAGGACGCTCCGCCGACGAGTCGTGCCGAAAGTGCGACTTTTCGGACAAAGCGGTCGGCACGCTCCGGCCGGTTGACGGCCTTTTCGGCCAGGCTTGCGAGGGCACGGCGCAGCGTGAGCTCGTTTCCGACCGCCTCGGGGAACTCGAGCTCCTCGACCACCTCGGCGGGCGGGCGGCGGCCGCGGATACGACCGCGCTTCCCTCCTCTCGCCTGGCCCCAGGCGCTGCGGCCGTCCGGTCCCAGTCGTTCGGCAACGGCAGCGCCCGGGAGCCCGGCAAGCTGTCCGACACGCTTCACGCCCAGCGCTTCCAGCTCCTCGCGGCGTCGCTCGTCGAGCCCGAGCAGGCGGAGTGGAAGCGGGGCGAGGAAGTCCTCCGTCTGCTCGTCGGAGACGACGAGCACCTGGCCTGGGCGCGCGACGTTGGCTGCCGCGAGGGCGGCGAAGCGGCGGGCGGCCGCGCCAACGCGCGCGTCCCAGTGTGAGCCGACCGCGGCGAGGGCGCGCTTCAGCGCCGGCTCGAGGCCGCCGTAGAGGCGTTCCACCCCGCGCGTGTCGAAATAGGCCGTGCCGAGCTGGGCGGACTCGACGGCGAAGCCGTTGTCCTCGAGCCGGCGAACGATCTCCTCCCAGTCGCGCTCTGCGCCGGCCGGATCGGGCTCGACGAGAACGAGCTTCGGGCAGGTCGCCAGCGCCTCTCCCATGCGCGTCCCGGGCCGGACGCCGGCCTGGTGAGCGGCGGCGGTGACGGGCCCGACGAGCGGCTCGACGCCCTCGGGCGGCGCGAGCGCGGCAGGCTCGAGCGCGAGGCTAGGCCGCTTGCGAAGCGCGGCGCGAAGCTCGAATCCGGGGATGGCGAGGCATGCGATCATGACCGAACACACGTTCTATCACGAACAGGTGTTCGGTGTCAATAGACTTTCCCGAACCGGTGAGGATCTCCACGATGGCAGCCTTGGTCTACGCCGTCCTCTCGGTCGTGTTCGTCTTGCACGTGCGGATCGGCGAGGACCTCGGCGTCGGGCTCCACCTCAACGACCGCGGCCGCATCACCGTCACCTAGCCCTTCGCGAACGCGACGATCTCGTCCAGGGACGGCTCGTAGCCGTCGGTCGTATCGACTTCGAGGGACGGCACCGGAAGCCTGAGCTGGTCAAAGTCCTCAACTAGCCCCGAGTTGCCGTGGATCGGTCGCCTTCCGGGCACTTCGGCGGCGCGCCGATCGATGCGCTCCTGCACGACGGCCGAATCGGCACGGCAGTGGACGATTCTGACGTTCGCCCGATCGAGCAGCGGCCTCAGGCCCGGCTCCCAGAGCGCGTGCTGGAACGCGGCCTCGGCGATGAGCGACACGCCGGCATTGACGAGGTAGCCGAGGACGCCGAAGAAGATCTCCAGCGTCCGGTATGCCTCCGCATCTCCCGGTGCCGGCCTGTAGTCCGCTAGGCCATGGACAAGGCCCTCCTTGATCTCGTCGCGACAGACGGCCGGACACGGAATCGCGCGTGCGAGGCTGTGCGCGAGCGTCGTGGTTCCGGACCCGGGCGGCCCGCTCACCACGACGAGCAGCGGCCGCGGCACTCCTCTACGGGACGATCTCGGCGGCCCTATCCACCATCCGCGAGAAGCGCGGGACGACGTCGATCGTGTTCTCCTGCGCGCAGAACGCGATGTCCTCCTCGAGGCCTGGCGGGCCGTAGGTTCTCGCCATGATCCCGTCCCACGCCGTCGGGAAGGAGCGCGCCAGGATCGCCGACGCCTTCGCTGCATCCGTGACCTCCGCGTCCAGCAGATCGACGATCCGTCCGGCGCAGTACGCGTCGTCCAGCGCAAACTGGCCCTGGAAGCCCGCGCACACGATCACGCAGTCGTCCTGCACGGCCCGCGCCACCGCCGACAGGTTCAGGAGCGAGCCCAGGAACACCTGCTCGCACGCGGCCGCGGCCGCGAGCACCGCGCGCGTCCCGTTCGTCGTCGAGTAGATCAGCACCCGACCGCGCGGCTCGAGCACCTCCCGCGGCGAGGCTCCGATGTCGAACCCTTCCACCTGCACCGCGTTCCGCTCGCCGCCTAGCAGCCCCTCCCGCAGCTTGGCCTGCAGCGCCCGCGCGTCCTCGATCTCCCGGCAGCAGTAGACCCGCTCGTAGCCGCTCGCGAGCGCCTGCGAGATCGTCGACGTCGCCCGCATGACGTCCACCACGACGGCGACGGGCGCCTCCAGCACCTCGTCCGGCGTGAACGCGACATGGACTCGCACGGCCGCACTACGCTACAGCCGCGCCCGTGGCAGCCCAGCAACCGATGTACTGCTACCGCCATCCCGACCGGGAGACCATGGTCACCTGCTCGGAGTGTGGCCGCCCGATCTGCGAGGACTGCATGACCTTCGCGCCGGTGGGGATCCGCTGCCCGGACCACTCGGGCGCGCCGCAGGGCACAGCACGCGTCACGCAGGGGATGCGCCGGGCGAGCTTCGAGGGAACCGGCGCCGTCGTCACGAAGGCGATCGTCGCGATCAACGTCGGGATCTACCTCATGGAGCTCGCGCTCGGCGGCCAGATCAACGGCACCGGCAACCGGATCTACAACGAGGGCGTCCTCTACGGCCCGCTCGTCGCGAACGGGGACTGGTGGCGGCTCTTTACCTCCATGTTCCTCCACTATGGCCCAGTCCACCTCGCCCTGAACATGCTCGCGCTCTGGTGGTTCGGCGCGGCCGTGGAGCAGGTGCTCGGCCGCGGCCGCTACCTGCTCCTCTACCTCGTCTCGGGCCTGGCCGGATCGGCCGGCGCTCTCCTCTTCTCGCCGGAGGCGCTGACGGTCGGCGCGTCCGGCGCGATCTTCGGGATCCTCGGCGCGGCCTTCGTCCTCGAGCGTCAGCGGACGTACGTGCTCGGCGGCGGCGCTCTGTCGATCATCGTCTTGAACCTCGCCTTCACGTTCTTCATCCCGGGGATCTCGATCGGCGGCCACCTCGGCGGTCTCGTCGGCGGCGCGCTGGGCGTCCTCGCGCTCTCGCGGTTCGGCCGCGGGCACGCCGTCTACGGCCGGCCCGGGCTTCTGGGCGTCGCCGCGCTGATGGGCGTCGGCGTCGTCAGCGTGCTGGTCGCGTACTGGCGCGTGCAGGAATACGTCGTGTAGGCGAAAATCGCACCCGTGGGGAACTGGGAGCGGTGGGCGGCGGGCACGGGGATCGCGTTCGTCATTTCGTCGGCGATCGCCTTCCTGATCGTCCCCGACCCGCCGACCGCGGACGAAGGCACCGAGTTCATCCTGAACTTCGTGGCGCTGAACGACGCCGACCTGCTCTGGCAGGCGTTCTTCTTCGGCCTCGGGGCGATGTTCCTCCTCTGGTTCGCCGGCACGCTTGCCGTGGCCCTGAGACGGGCGCAGGGCGGGGAGCTCGACCGGATTCCCGCCATCGTCGTCGCGTCGGCCGGGGCATCCGTCGCCCTGTTCCTCCTCGGCGTCACCTCGGTTGGCGCGCTCGCCTCCGGGATCGAGCTGATGGATCAGGGCGTCGCCTACGGCCTCTACCAGCTCGGCAGCTTCGCGTTCGTGATGACGGACTTCCCAGCCGCGGCCTTCGTGTGGGCCGCGTCGCTCGGGATTGCCCGTTCGGCGCTCATGCCGAGGTCGGTGGGCTACGTGGGAGGCATCGTGGGGCTGCTGCTCGTCGTCAACGCGGGCGGCCGGCTGCTCGCCGACCGCGCCGAATTCGCCCCGGGCGGCACGGTGAACACGATCGCCTTCACGTTCTTCCTCTTCTGGGTGCTCGTGACGAGCATCTTCCTGATGCAGCGTGTGCCTGCCGCGCGTCGCATGCCCGAGTCGTAGCGCGGCCGTTACCGCAGTCGCCGCGCTGCTCCTGTCCGGCTGCCTCGGCGGCCGCGAGGAGAGCGAGGGCTGGACCGTGGAGCAGGCGGAGGCGGTCACGGAGGTCCGCGGCCTCCTTGTTCGTGTTGCCGGCTGCCGTGGACTGAGTCGAGGCGAGCGGGACGGCGAGGCGCTTCGCTACAGACGGTTCGCGTGCAGCGCCGGCGCGCGGTCATCCGGTGACCGGTTCGAGACCGTCGCGGTCCTGTACGAGATCGTGGTCCGGGACGACTCGACCTACAAGCTCGAAGCCGTGCGATTCGTCGGCGGGCCGGGAATCCCGTAGCCGTCTACCCGGTGCCGGCGATCAGCTCGGCGAGGAGGAACGCAACGGCGACGACCAGCGGCAGGAAGGCCGCGAACACGGTCAGCGCACGCTCCCGGCCGCGAGCGACTGCAACCAGCGCGGTGACGCCGCCCGCCAGCCCGCAGACGAAGCCGAGCGCTATCCCTCTCGGAACGAGAGCTCCCACGAACACGAGCGGGAAGAAGGCCGCGGCGAGCCCGACGGCCCACCAGCCGAGATCCGTTGTCGGCAGGATGGTGATTCGGGGTCGGTGCGACCGTGATCCCGGGTGCTCAGCCCTAACGCTCATCTCTTCACCTCCTTTCCACGTCGAGCCTCACACAGGAGCGATTCGCACGCATCGGGGAGTCCACGGCACGCATGGCGGGCTTCTACGCAAGAACCAGGAGCCCAAGAGCACGCGTTCCTACCCGCCGATCGCGACCGCCTCGACGCCCGCCTCCGCCAGCGCCGCCTGCGCCGCCGCCAGGCGCGCCAGCGGGACGCGGTACGGCGAGCACGACACGTAGTCGAGGCCGAGCGTGTGGCAGAAGGCGACGGAGGCCGGTTCCCCGCCGTGCTCGCCGCAGATCCCCAGCTTGAGGTCCGGCTTCGTGCGCCGGCCGCGCTCGACCGCGATCGCCATCAGGTCCCCCACGCCGCTCTGGTCGAGCGTCTCGAACGGATTGCGCTCGAGCACGCCGTCCTGGAGGTAGTGCGTCAGGAACTTGCCCTCCGCGTCGTCGCGCGAGAACCCCAGCGCCGTCTGCGTGAGGTCGTTCGTGCCGAAGGAGAAGAAGTCCGCGTCCTCCGCGATCTCGTCGGCGCGGATGCAGGCCCGCGGGAGCTCGATCATCGTCCCGACGAGGTAGTCGACCTCGCCCTCCTCCGACGCGGTGTCGAGCGTCAGCCGGCGGAGGCGACGCAGCTCCTCCTGGAACCCGACGAGCGGGTGCATGATCTCGACGAGCGGCGGTTCGCCGGTCCTGTCCCGAACGGCGATCGCGGCGCGGATGATCGCGCGCACCTGCATCTCGTAAATCTCGGGGAACATCAGGCCCAGGCGGCAGCCGCGGGTGCCGAGCATCGGGTTCGACTCACGCAGCGCGCGGATCCGGGAGCGCATCCGGTCGTCTGTCGCCTCCTCGAGCGACGGCAGGAACTCGTGGAGGGGCGGGTCGAGGAGCCGGATCGTCACCGGCAGGCCGGCCATCGCCTCGAAGATCCCCTCGAAGTCGCTCTGCTGGTGCGGCAGGAGCCGGTCGAGCGCGCTGCGCCGCTCGTCCTCGGTCGAGGCCATGATCATCTCGCGGACGACGGGCAGCCGGTCGTCGGCCATGAACATGTGCTCGGTACGGCAGAGGCCGATCCCCTCTGCGCCGAACTCGCGCGCCTTGGCGGCGTCCTCGGGGTTGTCGGCGTTGGCCCGGACCTTCAGGCGGCGCAGGTCGTCGGCCCAGCCGAGGACGGTCTCGAAGTCCTCGTTGATCTCCGGCGCGATCAGGGCGACCTCGCCGACGATCACCTCGCCGGTGCCGCCGTCGATCGAGAGGGTGTCCCCCTCCTTCAGCGTCGCGCCGTTCAGGGACATGGTTCGAGCGTCCATGTCGAGCGTGAGCGCCTCGCAGCCGGCCACGCACGGCTTGCCCATGCCCCGGGCGACCACGGCCGCATGGGATGTCATCCCACCGTGCGCGGTGAGGATGCCCTTCGCGTGGATCATCCCGTGGATGTCGTCGGGCGTCGTCTCCCAGCGGACGAGGATCACGGCCTCGCCGTCGCTGCCGCGCTCCTCGGCCGTGTCCGCGTCGAAGACGACCGCGCCCGACGCGGCGCCGGGCGAGGCGTTCAGCCCTATGGCGACGACCTCGTAGCTCGAGCCGGGGTCGATCCGCGGGTGGAGCAGCTGGTCTAGCTGCCCGGGGTCGATCCGTGCCACGGCCTCCTCGTGGGAGATCAGCCCCTCCTCGACCATGTCGACGGCGCCCTTCAGGGCGGCCGCGGCCGTCCGCTTTGCGGTGCGGGTCTGGAGCAGGTAGAGCCTGCCGTCCTCGACCGTGAACTCGAGATCCTGCATGTCGCGGTAGTGCTCCTCGAGGCGGCGCACCGTCTGGACGAACTCGTCGAAGGCCTCCGGTAGGCGGTCCTTCATCCGCTCGAGCGGCTCGGGCGTGCGGATGCCGGCGACCACGTCCTCCCCCTGCGCGTCTGCCAGGAACTCGCCGAAGAGGCCCGGCCGGCCGGTGGAGGGATCGCGCGTGAAGGCGACGCCCGTGCCCGACTGCTCGCCCTTGTTGCCGAAGACCATCTGGACGACGTTGACGGCGGTGCCGAGGTCGTCGGGGATCCCGTTGTGCCGGCGGTACGTCTGCGCGCGCGGCGTGTTCCAGGACTCGAACACGGCGCTGACGGCGCGGGTGAGCTGTTCGCGGGCGTCCTGCGGGAAGGGCCGGCCCGTCTCCTCCCGGTAGATCGCCTTGAAGGTCTCGATCAGGCCGGCCAGGTCGTCCTCCCGTCCGGCGAGCACGTCGGCGAAGCGATGGCCGTCGATGCCGTCGACCGTCTCGCCGTACATCTGGATCAGGCGCCGGTACGAGTCGCGGGCGAAGCGCTCGTTCCCCGTGCGCCGGGCGAGGCCCGCGGCCGCCTCGTCGTTGAGCCCGACGTTGAGGATCGTGTCCATCATCCCGGGCATCGAGATCGCCGCGCCGGAGCGGACGGAGACGAGCAGCGGATCCTCCGGGTCGCCGAAGCGCTTGCCGGTGGTCTCCTCGAGGCGGGCGAGATGCTCGTCGATCTCCTCCTCGAGGCCGTCGGGGAACTCCCCGCCGCTCGCCATGTAGGCCCGGCAGGCATCCGTGGTGATCGTGAAGCCGGCCGGGACCGGGACGCCGAGCTGGGTCATCTCGGCGAGGCCGATGCCCTTCCCGCCGAGCAGCTCGCGCCCGCCGTCCGTCGGCTCGTCGAAGTCGTAGACGTAGCGGGTCCGCGCCATAGGGGTGGGGATTATTCCTCAGGCGCGATACTGCGACCCGATGGCAGAGCGGCGCGTGGTGGCCTTCGGCGGGTTCCGTCTCATCGAGCCGGAGCAGCGGGATTTCGCGACCGAGCTCGTGCGGATGACCGGCAAGCAGCGGCCCCGCGCCTGTTTTCTGCCCCAGGCGGCGAACGAGCGGGAGGACTACATCGTCGCCTTCTACGAGGTGTTCTCGCCGCTCGCCGAGTGCTCGTACGTGGTCTTCAACCCGTGGCCGGAGCCCGACTGGCGGGAGCGGATCACCGGCGCCGACCTCGTCTTCGTGGGCGGCGGGAACACAGCGAACATGCTCGCCGTCTGGCGGGTGCACGGCGCTCCGGACGTCCTGCGCGAGGCCTGGGAAGGCGGCACGATCATGTGCGGCACGAGCGCCGGGATGATCTGCTGGTTCGAGGCCGGCGTCACCGACTCGTACCGGCCGGAGCTCGACGGGATGCGCGACGGGCTCGGATTCCTCCCCGGCTCGGCGTGCCCGCACTACGACGCCGAGGAGCTGCGCCGGCCGCGGTACCACGAGCTGGTGCGCGAGGGCTTCCCGGGCGGGTACGCGGCGGACGACGGAGTCGGCCTGGTCTTCGAGGGGACGGAGTTCGCTGAGGCGATCCGCGTGTTACCGCGGAAGGGCGCGTACCGGGTCGAGTTGCAGGACGGCGCGGTGGTCGAGACGCCGATCTCCGCGCGGCCGCTGTGACGCTCCGCGACCGGTGGGAGGCCGAGGCGCCGAACTGGATCCGCTGGGCCCGCGAGCCCGACCACGACAGCTACTGGCGGTTCCATCGGGAGTCGTTCCTCGCCTCGCTGCCCGCGCCCGGCCGGCTGACGCTCGATGTCGGCTGACCCCGAGGGCGAGTACGTGGAGGCCGATGCGGCCGCCATGCCCTTCGAGGACGGCTTCGCCGATCTCGTCGTCGCGTTCATGGTCCTGATGGACGTGGACGACATGGCCGGCGCCGTGCGTGAGGCCTTTCGGGTGCTGGAGCCCGGCGGCACGACCGTCGCGTCAGTCGTGCACCCGATCAACTCGGCCGGGATGTTCGTCCCGCGGGGCGGCGACGAGAACGCGCCCTACATGATCCACTCGTATCGCGGCCGGCGGCGCTACGAGGACACGATCGAGCGCGCCGGCCTGCCGATCACGTTCAACAGCGTGCACTTCACCCTGGAGGAGTACTGGCGCGCGTTCCGCGATGCGGGCTTCGCCGTCACCGACCTCAGGGAGGGCTACGACGACGAGAATCCACGCTGGAGCCGGCTGCCGCTCTTCCTCCACCTGCGGGCGGTGAAGCCGGCGTGATCGAGCTGCGTCCGATGACGCCTGAGTTCCTCGAGGCGGTGCTCGGCGACCGGCGTCAGGAGGCGGCGCGCTTGCTCGACATCGAGATTCCCGCCGAGTTCCCGGCCGAGGGCGAGCGCGGCTTCCTCGGCCTCCGGCTCCGTCAGATGCGGGACGACGAGCGGTTCCGGACCTGGTGTGTCAACGCGGTCGTCCTCGACGGGACGATGATCGGGCACGCCGGTTACCACGGCCCGCCGGGAGTGAACGCCACGCAGAACCCGGACGCGGTCGAGTACGGCTACACGATCTTCGCGGGCTGGCGCGGCCGGGGATACGCAACCGAAGCGGCCGTGATGCTGATGGACCTCGCCGAGGAGCGGGCCGGGATCCGGCATTTCGTGCTGGCCGTTGCGCCGGACAACGATCCATCGCTCGCGATCGTCCGCAAGCTCGGCTTCGTCAAGACGGGCGAGCAGATGGACGAGGTGGACGGCCTCGAGCACGTCTTCGAGCTGCGGCGCTGACTGCTACGGGCGCGTCCGCGCGAGCCACGTCGAACGCGTCCCTTGAGTCCCGACGTATCAAGGGGTCTGACCCCACGGTGCCCGGCGTGCCGCTTGACTTCGCGGCGGGGACGCCGGGGTCTGACCCCATGCGATCGGCTCAGCGGCGCCGGGCTCTGAACTCCGCGATCCAGGCGAGACCCCGGAGGCCCAGCCAGAGAGGCGCGAGGAGGAAGTAGAAGAGCAGTCCGGCGATGCCGAGCAACGCCCACCAGACGGCCCAGCGCCAGAGCGGGATCGGCTTGGCGCGGGCTGCAGCGGCCGACTCGCTCATAAGGCGGTCGCGGCGCGCTGCCGCTGCTCGATTACCTGGATCACGCGGGCCGCGGTCTCCTCGATCGAGAGCTCCGAGATCTCGATCACCGGGCAGCCGAGCCGCTTGTGCAGCTTCCCGGCCGCCTCGAGCTCGTCGTAGATCTCCGTCAGCGCCTTGTACTGCCGGTTGTTGCCGCCGAGGCGCCTCGCGCGGTCGGTGCGGATCTCGGCGAGCCGCTCTGCGTCGATCGTCAGGCCGACGACCTTCTTCGGGTCGACGCGGAAGAGCGCCGGCGGAGGATCGATTCCCTTCACGACCGGGACGTTGGCGGTGCGGTAGCCGAGGTAGCCGAGGTACATCGAGAGCGGCGTCTTCGAGGTACGCGAGACCCCGACGAGGACGATGTCGGCGTCCTCGAGGCCGCCCATGACGCCGTCGTCGTACTTGACGGCGAACTCGATCGCGGCCATGCGCTTGAAGTAGTTCGAGTCGAGCGGCGCGCGCGCTCCGGGGGTCATGGTCGCGGCCTGGCCGGAGACTCTGGCGACCGCGTCGATGGGATGGCCGAGGATGTCGCAGTAGTGGACGCGGGCGCTGCGGCAGAGGGCGCGCATCGCCTCGCGGAGCTCCTGGTCGACGAGCGTGTAGAGCATCACGGCGGGCCGGCCCTTCGCGCGGTCGACGGCCAGGCGCAGGTCGTCCACGGTCTCGACGCGCGGGTGGACGATGTCCTCGAACTCCTGGTCCGGGAACTGGGCCTCGAGCGCCTGGACGAGCCGCTTTGCGGTCGCGCCCGTCGCGTCCGAGATCACGTGCAGCTCGACGGTCGCCATCGAGAGGAGCGTAGCGCCCGACTCCACAAAGGCCATGGCCGGTGCCAGGCACCGGCCATGTCTCGTCGGGAGGGGGAACTTGGGGTTACTGCGTCGTCTCGGGCCGGGCGCCGAGCTCGACCGTGACGTCTCGCTCGTTTCCGCCGCGGCGGACCTTGAGCTCGAGCTCGTCGCCGGGCTTCTTCGCGTCGATCGCCTGCCGGAGCTCGTCGCCGGTCTCGATCGCCTTGCCGTCGACCTCGATCACGACGTCGCCGGCACGCAGGCCGGCGTCGTCCGCGGGGCTGCCGGCGACGACGTTCAGGAGCCGAGCGGCGCCGTCGTCCTCGAGGCTGACGCCAAGGTAGGCGTGCTCGACCTTGCCGTCCGCGATCAGCGCGTCCGCGACGCGGTTCGCGGTGTCACCGGGGATCGCGTAGCCGACGCCGTCGCTGCCGCCCGACTCGCTGCGGATCTGCGCGGCCACGCCGACGACTCGCCCCTGCGTGTCGAGCACGGGCCCGCCCGAGTTGCCGTGGTTCAGCGCGGCATCAGTCTGGACGGCGTTCTCGATCGTGAACCCGTTCGGGGACCGGATCTCGCGCCCCACGGCGCTGATGACGCCGGTCGTGAGCGTGCCTTCCAGGCCGAACGGGCTGCCGAGCACGATCACCGGGTTGCCCACCTCGAGGGCGCCCGTCGGGGCGAAGCTGAGCGTCGTCAGCTCGGAGCTCGGCCTGTCGACGTCCAGCACTGCGATGTCGGTAGACGGGTCGGTGCCGACGACCTCGGCGGCGACTTCAGTGCCGTCGGAAAACTCGACGCGGACTGAGCCCGCCCCGTCCACCACGTGCTGGTTCGTGACGATGTGGCCCTCCTCGTCGATGACGAATCCGGAGCCGGTCGCCTGACCGGGGGACTGGTCGCCGAACGGCGTCTCCTGCCCGCCGTTCGCTGCATGCACCTCCACGACGGCGTTCTTGACCCGCTTGTACAGCGCGGCCGTCGAGGACGTCGTCGCGACGACGGGCTGGTTCGCCGGCGACGCCGACTCCGACGCCTGGTCGGAATCGGTCTCGAGCGCAACCGCCGCGCCCACCGCGCCCCCGACGCCGGCGCCGAGGAGGAGCGCGGCGACGACCGCTGTCAGTTGCTTGCTCATCGAATCTCTGTCCTTTCCATGGCTGTGATGGCTCCATGCAACCTGTCCTGCCTAAGAGCCGCCTGAGAAGGACGTTGTTTCTGGGTTAAGACCCTTTAGCGCGGGATCTGCGCCAGGTCGCCGAGCGCGCGCAGCGTGTCGCGGACGTCGAGGAGCAGCCGAAGCCGGTTCTCCCGGATCTTCGGATCCTCGGCCATCACGAGCACCTCCTCGAAGAAGCGGTGCAGGACCGGGCCGAGACGGGCGCCGGCCTCCACGGCGGCCTCGAAGTCCCCGATCTCCAGCGCGGCGGCGATCGCGGGCTCGACCTCGGCGAGCGCTTCGGCGACCTCCCGTTCCGCCGGCTCGGTCAGCAGGTTCGGGTCGAGCATCCCCGCGGCCTTCTCCTTCTCGCCGAGGCGGCTCGCCCGGATGTACGCGGTGTGGATCGGCTCGAGCCGCTCGTCGGGAAGCGCGGCGAGCGCCTGGGCGAGGCGCGCGACCGAGCCGAGATCCGGGACCGTCGCCGCCCGCGCCGCGCGGACGAACTCGACCGGGACGTCCCTGAGCTGTCCCTCGAAGCGCTCCTCGACGAACTCGCCCACTTCACCCGGCAGGAGCTCTCGCGGGATCGTCAACCCGCCCTCGGTCGCCAGCCGGCCGAGCCCGATCGCGGCGCGCCGGAGCCCGAATGGGTCGCGCGAGCCCGTCGGCTTGTGGCCGAGGGAGAACGAGACGGTGAGCGTGTCGATCTTGTCCGCGGCGGCGAGCACCCGGCCGGCTTCGCTCTCGGGAAGCGGGCCGCCGGCCGAATCCGGGAGGTACTGCTCGCCGATCGCCGAGGCGACCGCCTCGGGGTAGCCGGCGAGCCGCGCGTACTCCGCGCCGATGTGGCCCTCGAGGTCCGGAAACTCGCGGACGAGCTCGGCCGCCTGGTCCGCCTTCGCGAGCCGCGCCGCCTCCAGCGACGCCTCTCCCCCGCCGAGCCGGTCGACGAGCCGCACCAGCCGGTCGGTCTTGTCGGCGAAGGTGCCGGCCTCGGCGAAGTAGACGATGGAGCCGAGGCGCTTCGCGAGCTCGTCGATCCCCGCCTTCAAGTCCCGCTCGAACGTGAAGCTCGCATCGTCGAGCCGTCCGTCGAGGACATTCTCGTTCCCCCTCCGCACGACGTCCGGATCGCCGCCGTTCGCGACGAAGGCGAACCGGTTGCCGCCGAGCGGGAAGTAGCGCTGGTGCGACTGCATCGCGGTCTCGACCACACGGGCCGGCAGCGAGAGGAAGCGCTCGTCGAACGTGCCTTCGAGCACCAGCGGCTTCTCGACGAGGTGGATCACCTCACGGAGCTTCCGCAGCGGGTCGCGCCACTCGCCGAGGGCGTCGAGCCCCTCGCGGATGAGCCGCTCGCGCTCGGCGGGGTCCGGCTCCACGTCCGCCGCGCGCAGCGTCTCGACGTAGGCGTCGGCGTTCGGGACCTCGACCTGCCCGCGCGTGAAACGGTGCCCCCACGTCGTGGTTCCGTGGCCCTCGACCGCGTCGGCGTCGAGCCGCGCGCAGGTCCAGCGCATCGGCCGGGGAAACCGCAGACCGGAGTCGTCCCAGCGCATCGTCTTCCCGAACGCGAGCCCGCGGACGATCGCGTCCAGTCTCCCGGGGAGCGTCTCGGCGAGCGGCTCCGCCGGCTTGACGACGCCGAGGAAGCCGTCTCGCTCCTCGAGTTCGTCGGGCTCGACGCCGTGGCGCTTCGCGAACCCGGCGGCGGCCTTCTCCCGCAGCGACACCGGCGGCCCCTTGATCCACTGATCCCCGCTCGGCTCCTCGACGGTCACGAGGATCGCAAGCCTCCTCGGCCCGACGAGCACCTGGTCCGCCGCCGCGCCGAGGTGCCGCTCGCTCAGGCCGGGAAGCTGCGCCGCCGCCTCGTACACCGAGCCGGCGGGGAGCTCCTCGCAGCCGATCTCAAACAGCAGCCGCTTCGCCAACGTACTCCTGAGCGACCTGACGGGCGAGGTCGCGCACCCGGCCGATGTAGGACGCACGCTCCGTGACGGAGATCGCGCCGCGCGCGTCCAGCAGGTTGAAGGTGTGGGAGGCCTTGAGGACCTGGTCGTAGGCCGGCAGCGGCAGGTTGCGGGCCAGCAGCCGCTCGCACTCCGCCTCGTAGTCGGCGAAGTGCCGCATCAAGAGCTCGACGGAGGCCTCCTCGAAGTTGTAGACCGAGAACTGACGCTCGTTCTCGCGGTAGACGTCTCCCCACGTCGTGCCCGGCGCCCACTCGACGTCGAAGGCGGCGCGCTTGTCCTGGATGAACATGGCCAGCCGCTCGAGGCCGTAGGTGATCTCGCCGGAGACGACGTCCACGTCCATGCCTCCGAGCTGCTGGAAGTAGGTGAACTGCGTCACCTCCATCCCGTCGACCCACACCTCCCAGCCGAGGCCCCAGGCGCCGAGCGTCGGGCCTTCCCAGTCGTCCTCCACGAGCCGGACATCGTGCCGCTTGGTGTCGATCCCGACCGCCTCGAGCGAGCCGAAGTACTGGTCGAGGATGTCCTCGGGCGCGGGCTTGAGGATCACCTGGAGCTGGTAGTAGTGCTGGAACCTGTACGGGTTCTCGCCGTACCGGCCGTCCGTCGGCCGGATGACCGGCTCGACGTAGACGGTGCGCCACGGGTCCGGGCCGAGGCAGCGGAGGAAGGTCGCGGGATTGAACGTGCCGGCGCCGAGCTCGGTGTGGTACGGCTGCATGACGACGCAGTCGCGCTCGGCCCAGTAGGCCTGGAGCGCCGCGATCATGTCCTGGTAGTTGAGGGCCACGGGTCGGCGAATCCTACGAGCGGCGCGGCCGCTCCATCACGCGTTCCGAGGGCGGGCCGAATCCGAACTTCTCGTAGAGCCTGTGCGCGTCCGCCGTGTGGAGGAGCCAGCGCGTGTCGGCGTACGGCCCGTGCTCGATCATCTCGCGGACGAGCTCGACGCCGAGCCCGCGCCCGCGGTACTCCGGGAGGACGTAGACGTCGGCGAGGTAGACGAAGTGGGAGTCGCCGATCGCCCGCGCGAAGCCGACCTGCCGCTCACCGTCGTAGAGCCCGACGACGCGGATCGCCCGGCGGACGAACTCCTCCATCACGTCGCGCGGCCGGCCCGGCGCCCAGTACGAGTGGTTGGCGATGAAGTCGTGGACGGCGTCGACGTCGGTTCGGTCGCGGTCGTCGTCGAGCTCGAGGCCGCCGGGCAGCTCGCGCTTCACGCGGAGAGCGTTCGGAGGCGGAAGCCGCCGTGGAACTCATATGACGAGGCGACGACCGCAAGGGCGTCACGGGCGCCGCGACCCGTCAGCTCGACGGCGCCGGCGTCCGCGAGCGGCGCGCGGAGGAGTTTCTCGATGCCTCGCAGGCCGGCCGCCGAGAGCGGGATCGCATCCGCGCCGCAGTTGCCGCAGACGGCGCCGCCGGCCCGTGGCGAGTAGCCGACGAGCCCGGTCTCACCGCCGCACTCGGCGCAGCTCGTCAGGTGCGGCAGGTAGCCGGCGAGCCAGAGGAGCTTCAGCTGGAAGGCGAGGACGAGCGGGTCGAGCGCGGGCCGCGCGTCCGCGGGCTCGACCTGGTCGAGCAGGTCGAGGAACCGCGCCAGCGCCGCGAACGCGCGCTCGTTCGCCTCCTGCTCCGGGAAGAGCCGCAGCATCGCCTCGAGCGCCACGAACCCGACCGAGAGCCGGTAGTGGCTGTCGCGGGCCGCGCTGTGCGGGCGGATCAGCTCCACGCCCGTAACCGTCTGAAGCTCGCCCCTCCCCTCGTGGAGGACGACCTCGACGTGGCTGAGGGGCTCGAGGCGGCCGCCGAAGCGCGACTTCGTCCGCCGGATCCCCTTGGCGACGGCGCCGACCCGTCCGCGGTCGAGCGTGTAGAGGTGGAGCACCCGGTCGGCCTCGCCGAACCGGAGCGAGCGGAGCACGATCGCCTCCGTCTTGTAGCTCCGGCCGGCCATGGCTCAAGTGTAGAAGCGGGACCTGCTGGGAAAATGGCGCCGATGGCGCGGATCCAGGTCTACACCACGCGCTGGTGCGGCTACTGCGTCCGCGCGAAGGCCCTGCTCGAGGAGCGCGGGATCGAGTACGACGAGGTCTCGCTCGACGACGAACCTGCGTTCCGGCAGACGCTCTTCGACCTGACCGGCGGCTGGACCGTGCCGCAGATCCTCGTCGACGGCAAGCCGATCGGCGGCTACGTGGAGCTCTGGCGCCTGGACCAGGCAGGCGGCCTGGAGGAGCTCGCCAAGGCGGCGTTGTGCTAGTCGTGAGCCTTTCAGCGAATCGTTAGAGGCGTTCCCACCGGCAGCAGTCGCGCGAGGCGGACGATGTCGCCGTTCTTCATCCGGATGCAGCCGTGCGAGACTCGGCCCGGGAGGATCCCCGGTCGGTCCGTCCCGTGGATGCCGATGAAGCCCCCGCCCGGCCAGTCGGTCAAGACGGGAGACCGCGCGCTCGTCCCGTAGGCGATCGGGCCGTAGAACGGGTCGTCGAAGCCGTAGAGCATGTTGCGGACGTAGAACTCGCCGCGCGGCGTCGGCCACCGCGGCGACCCTACGCCGACGTTCGCCGAGTACACCGGCCGGCCTGCGCGGTAGAGAGTCAGGGTGAGCGTTCGGTGGTCGACGACGAGACGCGTCCGGAGGACCTTCCAGTCGCTCAGCGCACGGCGCTGCACCCATCCGGTCCGGTTGTTCGGCAGCACGGGGAGCCGTACGCGGATCCAGACCCCGCTCCGTGTCCGACGGCCCTCCAGCGCGAGGACGAGGTTCGTCGTGCCTTCCGGGGTGAGGAGCGCAAGCGTGGCGACCGGCGCCGCCCGCCTGCTCGGCCCCGCCCGGGCGACAGCGCGGCGCATCACGAAGGCGTACCGGTAGGTCGCCCGGTCGTGGGTGCTCAGCGCGAACGACCGGGCCAGCGCTCGAACGACCTCGACGAGGAGGCGCCGAGTTCCCGCAGGCGCGGAGGGTGGGTCGGGCTGCGCCGTGAAGGTGAGCACGAACGAGCGGCCGGCCTGGCGCGAGCTCGGAGTCCAGTTGAGGCCCGCGGTCGCCGGATTGCCGGGCGTCGTCCGGAACGTCGCCCCGACCGGGACGCCGGCCGCGTCGATCGTGACGGCGGCTGCGCCCGACGTTCTCGCCATCAGCGCAAAGCGAAGGGCCTCACCGGGCGCAACTCGGAGGCGCGCTCCTTCCGCGGGCGTCGGCGGTAGCCATTCCGGGGGCGCGGGTGCCGAGAGGCGGCCGGACGCGGCTCCCGGGAGGGCGAAAGCCGCAAGAAGGCCGACACCGCAGAGAAAAAGCCTCCTGACACGGGACGCCTGGCACATCGCGGGGCGCCGCAGAGGTCGGATCGAGTGTAGCTAAGTGACCGGAGTCGGAGCTACTTGACGATCAGCGGCGTCCCGACCGGCATCAGGCGGGCGAGGCGGAGGATGTGGTGGTTCTTCAGCCGGATGCAGCCGTGCGACACGCGGCCCGGCAGCAGATACGGCTGGTTGGTCCCGTGGAGCCCGATGAAGCCCCCGCCCGGCCAGTCGGTCAGCACGGCGGAGCGGGCGCTCGTCCCGAAGGCGATCGGCCCATACACGGGATTGCCGAAGCCGTAGAGCTGGTTGCGGATGTAGAACTCGCCGCGTGGCGTCGGCCAGTGGGACTGCCCCACGCCGACAGGCGCGCGAAAGACCACCTTGCCGCGGCGGTAGAGCGTCGCCGTGAGCCGCCGGCGGTCGACGACGAGGCGCGTCCGGATTTCCTTCCAGTCGCTCAGCATCTTCCGCTGCACCCACCCGGTGCGGCCGTTCGGCAGCGTTGCAAGGCGGACGCGGATCCAGACGCCACGCTTCGTCCGGCGCCCGTCGAGGACGGAGACGAGGTTCGTGGTGCCCTCCGGCGTCCAGCGGCCGAGGTTCGCGACGGCGGCGGCCGTGCGCCTCGGAGCGCTGCGCGCGACGCCGCGTCGCAGCACGAAGGCGTAGCGGTACAGGTGCGTCTTCTCGCTCGAGAGGACGAATCGCTCCGGTTTCGGCTTCGGCTTCGGTTTCGGCCGCGCCGGAGCGCGTACGACGAGCGTCACGCGCCGCGTCGCGGCGGGCACCCCGGCAGTGCTCGGCTGCGCGGTGAAGGTGACGGCATAGGTGCGGCCCGCGACCGACCGGGCCGCCTTCCAGCTCAGCGCCGCGGCTGCGGGATTCCCGTCGTGCGGCTGGAACGCCGCGCCGGCCGGCAGCCCCGCGGCACGGATCGCCACGGAGACGGCGGGTGCTCCCGGCGCCGTCGCGGCGAGACCCACGCGGAGCTGTCGCCCGGCGACTGCCTCGATCCGTGCCCTTTCGCCCGGTGTGGGCGCGACCCACGCCGCCCCTGGGACGGCCGCCGGGCGGGTGCCCGACCAGGCAGCGGCGGTTGCGAATCCGGGCAGCGCAAGAGAGAGCGCCGCCGCGCCGACGAGCGATGCGCGGAAGCTCGACCGCATGAAGCGCGGAACACTAGACGACATGTCGGGCGACGGGCAAAGACGGGACCTGGGCCCGTGTCTGCTCAGCGGATCGTAACGGGCGTGCCGACCCGCATCAGCCGATCGAGCCTGCGGATATCAGGGTTCCTGATCCGAACGCAGCCGTGCGAGACCCTTCCCGGCAGGATCTCCGGCTGGTTCGTGCCGTGGATGCCGATGAAGCCGCCCCCGGGCCAGTCCGTCAGGACGGCCGAGCGGCCGTTCGTCCCGTAGGCGAGCGAGCCGTAGATCGGGTCCGTGAAGCCGGTGAGCCGCTCGCGGATGTAGAAGCGCCCGGCCGGTGTCGGCCAGTGCGGCTCCCCCACGCCGACGATCGTCCGGAAGACGGGACGGCCGCGCTTGTAGAGCGTCGCGCGCAAGCGCGCCCGCTCGATCACGAGGTGCGTGTCGAGCTCGACGAACTGCCCGACGGCGTCCCGGGGAATCCATCCCATCGTCCCGTTCGGGAGGACTGGGAGCGGGACGCGCACCCAGTAGCGACCCTGGGCGTCGATCCGGCCGCTCGCAAGAAAGAGAACGTGAGGCACGTGCTCCGGGGTCAGCGGCTTCAGGCGGCCGACCACGCGCGAGCTGCTGTTCGGCGCGGCCCGGGCGGCGACCGCGTCCTTGAGCACGGCGTTCTGCGAGCGGCCGCCGAGCGTCATGCTCGAGAGCCGGAACGAGCGCGACGCGGTCCTCCCGACGTGAACGCGAACGGTGATCCTGGGCGCAGTGGAGGCGCCGTCGACCGCCGTGAACACGAACCGCCACTCACCGCGCTGGCCGGCGCGAGGCGTCCAACGGAAGTCCGCTCGCGCCGGGGCGTCCGCGAGGCGGACGAGACGCGAGCCCGGCGGCAGGTGGCTAACGCGGATCCGGACGGTCGACCCGAAGGCCCCGGCGGCCTCGAGCGGGATCCGAAACTCGCGCCCGACGCCCGCCACGAATGCCGTGCCGTCGTCCGGTGTCCTGCCCTGCCAGACGATCGTCGCGGCCCCGCCTCCTGCCGCCGTCGGCACGAGGACCGCGAGCGCGGTGCAGAGCGCGGCGAGGACCGCAGTCGACGCTCGCCGTGTCGTTCTCCCGTTCATCGCCTGACCCCTGTCCCTTCTAGCAGAGAGAGGGCGACCCTTCGGCCGCCCCCTCCGTCATTCGCATGCTTCCCGAACTAGCCCGTGAAGGGCGGCCGCGTCCGTGCCCGGACTCGGCCCCTCGCGGCCTGGCCCTTCTTCTTCTTCGCCTTCTTGACCTTCTTGGCCTTCGGCTTCTTGTACTGGTCGATCGCCGGGCTCCGCTTCAGGACCTTGATGACGTCCTTCGGCGCGACGACCCGCTTGACGCTGACCGCCGCGTCCTGCGCCGCCGAGGACGCGTAGCCGACGCCGCCCACCGAGGCGAGCGCGAGCAGCATGACCGCCGTCAGCGCACCGACGAAGGCGACGCGAAGCGAGCCTGCGCGCGCCCGGCCGCTGTTCCTGACTCGTGCCTCGAGCCGGTCGATGAACTCTGGTGCAGGCTCGGGACGGCCGGCCCGCAACTCGGCTTCGAGGTCGAACCCCTCTTGCCGTCTCCGCCAGTAACGCATTTCCGTGAACCCCCTGGAGTCGTTTCAGTGGTCTTGCACCCGTACTACCGGGACGCGCCCCGTTTCCTTACAGGCTCTTCGTCGACTCCGAGGATCCCGCGCAGGCGGCCGAGGGCGCGGTGGAGCGCGACCTCGATGGCGTTCGTGCGCGCGCCGAGCAGCTCGGCGATCTGGCGCGCCGTCAGGTCGGCGCCGTAGCGGAGCGCGATCAGCTCCCGGTCCCGCTCGTCGAGGGTGGAGACGGCTCGGCTGATCGTGAGCCGGCGGACCGTCTCCTCCTCGAGATCGCCCGTGTCTACCGCATCCACGTCCTCGGTCGCGTACTCGACGGTCGACCACCCGCCGTCGATGCACCGCTTCGCGATGCCGAGCAGCCAGGCGACCGGCTCGCCCTTGCGGGGGTCGTAGCTCTTGCGGTAGCGGAGCGCCCGCTCGAACGTCTCGCTCGTGACGTCTTCGGCATCCGGCCCGTCGCCCAGCCTGTACGCGGCGTAGGCGTAGACGCGCTTGATCAGCGGCTGCGGGTCGGCAAGGGGGTCCCGGCGGAACACCTACGGCGTCTCCGTCTCGCGGAACTCGCGGATCTCGTGCGCCAGGGGGTTCAGGCGCTCCGCCTCCCGCAGGGCCGCCTCCCGGTCGGCGCCCGAGCTCGCCTCGGCGAGCCGCAGCCACAGGAGCCAATCGCCCGGCTCCTTGTCGATCGCGTTCTCGAAGCTGTCGCGGGCGCCCACGAGGTCGCCCTGGCCGAGCTGCGCCTCGCCGAGCCGCTGCCACGGCTCGGAGGACCACGGCGCCCAGTCCTGCGCCTTGCGCGCGTCCTCCGCAGCGTCGGCCCAGGCCGGCGGGCTCGCGACTGCGGCGTCGTCGCTCGCCGCGAGCGCGCTCGAGCCGACGAGCCCGACGAATGCCGCTCCCGCCATGAACGCGGCCACCGTCCCGGCGGCGAGCCGGAGGCCCGGGGCGAGCTCGGAGCCGGGCCGCGAGCGCAGGGCGATCAGCGCAGCGCCGGCGACGAGCGCGGCGACCGTAACCGCCGGAAGCTCCCAGTCCCAGTCGGCGCCGGCGTGGACGAGGTACGCGGCGTAGGCACCGAATGCGCCTGCAGCCAGAGGGTGACGGCGGGCGCCGAACGCCGCGGCGACGGGCGCTGCGAGCGCCAGGAGCAGGGCGGCGAGCCCGACGGGGCCGAGCTCTCCGAGCGTCTC
Source organism: Gaiellaceae bacterium (assembly GCA_036380355.1). Lineage (GTDB taxonomy): Bacteria > Actinomycetota > Thermoleophilia > Gaiellales > Gaiellaceae > JACDAN01. Next base: position 64,074 of record DASVEW010000045.1, read on the forward strand.
GAGGTAGAGGTTGTGCCCGTCTCGCACCTTGTGGTCGATCGGCCGGTGCTCGTTCCAGTACTGCTCGTACGTCCCGGCGCCGCCGCCGAGGACCCGGTTGTCGCGGAACTGGTCCCACGCCTCCTCCCAGATCTCCGGCCGGTAGCTGCCCGTGAACGTGAACAGGCGCTCGCTGAGATCGGTCGACGTCTCGGGCGGCGTCGTGAACGCGTCGTAGGCCCGCTCGACCATGTCGACCGGCCCGCCGAAGCGCACCACGACCGCCGTCGCCGCTCCGAGCGCGACGATCGTCACGAAGGCGGCGAACGCGAGCCGGACGGACCTGCCCGGCGCGAATCGCCGCTCAGCGATCGAAAGCCCGACTGTGCCCGCGGCAGCGACCAGCGCGAGCAGCGCGATCACGACCGCGAGCTCACCCCCCTGCTCCGTCGCCGCGCTGAGAGGCGAGTCACGCCGCGTCAGCGCCTCGTAGTTCGAGCCGATCGCCACCGCGACGACTGCCGGCGTGCCCACGACGAGCAGCGCGACAATCAGCTGCAGCCGACGCGGGTCGAGGGCGACGGCTGCCGCAAGGCCCGCGAGCAGGGCGATCCACGCCCCTCGGCTGAACGTGAAGTAGAGCGCCGGCAGCAGGACGACGAACGCGGACGCCGAGGCGGCACGCAGGATCACGTTCCGTTCACGGGCGGCTGCGCCGAGCGCGAGAAGGAGCCCCAGCGCGACGAAGATCCCGAACCCGTTCCAGTAGCCGAGCGGCTCCGACAGCCGGTACTCGGAGACCGGGTCGTAGGCGCCGAGGCGCTCCGGGAACAGGCGCGTCGCGAGCCCGTAGGTCGAAACGAGGACGAGCGCACCGAGGAGGCCGCGGAGCAGCGCCGGCGCCGACCCGCGGCGGACGACGAGGACGAGGGCGGCCGCCACTCCGGCGTAGGCCAGCATCCGGAAACCCTCGAGCACGGTCTGCGTGGTGTTGGCGGTCCAGGCCAGGGAGAGCCACGTCCAGGCTGCCAGCGCGGTCAGCCCGCCGACGAAGGCGCCGGCGAGACGGCCTCCGTGGAGCGCCGCCCGGCCGAGCAGGAGCCAGGCGATGACGAGCCAGAGCGAGACGAGCGCCGTCCAGCCCCAGGCGGGCGGAAAGTAGCCGCCGTCGGCCGCTCCGAGGGCGCCGATGCCCGCCGCAGCTCCGAGCCCGACGGCGATCTGCCCGAGGTCCGGCGCGAGGGCGCGCGGGCGTACAGCGGTGGCGGCCGCATCGGCTTCGAGGCTCCGAGACTGGGCTCCGCGCACCTCTGTCAGAGGGTACAGCGGGCCCCTGTCGGCGACGGTAGGCCTACTCGCCGTATGTCTCTGAGTACCAGCGGAACGTGTCGGCGAGGCCGGCGTCCAGCTCGATCTCGGGCTTCCAGCCGAAGGCGCGCTCGGCCGCGGTCGAGTCGATCGCGCTCCGGGTCAGCTCGCCCGGCCGAAGCGGTTCGAGCTCCGGCTCCACGGCCGTCCCGGCGGCCCGCTGCAGGCCGTCCAGGATCTCCAGCACGCTCACCTCGCGCCCCCACCCGAGGTTGAAGATCCCCGCGGCCGGCGTGTCAGACAGGGTCACGAACGCCCGCGCGATGTCGCGCACGTGGACATAGTCGCGGGTCGGCGTGCCATGGCCGTACGCGACGACGGACTGGCCCCGGATCAGCCGCTCGCTGAAGATCGCGACCACGCCGGCCTCGCCGTGCGGGCTCTGGCGCGGGCCATAGACGTTCCCGAGGCGGAGGACCGCATTCTCGATCCCGTGGAACCGCTCGAACGCGCCCACGTAGGCCTCGGCGGCCTGTTTGGAGGCGCCGTATGGCGACAGCGGCTGCGGGACGTAGGACTCGTCGGTCGGGATCGGGGCGCCTTCGCCGTAGAGCGCACCCCCTGTCGACGCGAAGATCGTCCGGGCGCCGAGGTCGGTGGCCGAGCGGAGGACGTTGAACGTCCCGAGGACGTTCGAGTCGAAGTCGCGCCTCGGATCCTTGACGGAAACGGTCACGCTCGCCTGCGCCGCGAGGTGGCATACGAACTCCGGCCGGAACACGGTGAACCCCTCCTCGACGCGATCGGCGTCGGCGATGTCGAACTCCGCGAACGCCGCCTCCCCGGGAACGTCCTCGCGCGACCCCGAGGACAGATCGTCGACGACAAGCACCTCGTCGCCGCGCCCGACGAAGGCGTCGGCCACGTGGGAGCCGATGAATCCGGCTCCGCCGGACACGACGACCTTCACGTCAGCTGCCGGTTCCGTCCGGGACGAGCGGCTGGCAGTTGGGGCAGTACCAGGTGCCCCGCCCGGCGGCTCGGATCTTGCGGATCTCCGCGCCGCAGCGGTAGCAGGGCTCGCCGTCCCGGCCGTAGACGTTGAGCGCCGCCTGCATCGTGCCTTCGGCGCCGTCGGGCGTCCGGAAGTCGCGGAGCGTGGTTCCCTGGCGCGCGATGCCGGCCTCGAGGGCGTCACGTACGGCCCCGTGGAGCCGCTTCAGCTCGTCCTGGTCGAGGTCACCCGCGGGACGAAGCGGGTGGATCTGCGCACGCCAGAGCGCCTCGTCGGCGTAGATGTTCCCCATGCCGGCCGCAGCTCGCTGGTCCAGGAGCGCCGCCTTTACCGGCGCCCGGCGGCGGTTGAAGCGGGCGGCGAGGCTTGCCGGCGTGAACGCGCGGGTGAGGGGCTCTTCGCCGAGGCGCTCGGCCAGGTAGTCGGTCTCCTCGCCGGGCTCGAGGAGGAGCCAGGTGCCGAACCTCCGTACGTCGCGATAGACGACGTCCGACCCGTCGTCTAGGGTGACAACGACTCGGAGGTGCGGGTCGTGCTCGGGCGCTCCGTCTCTCTCGTGTCGCATCGTTCCCGTCATCCGGAGGTGAATCAGGAGCACCCGACCAGATTCGAACCGAACAATCAGATATTTGCCGCGCCGGTCGACGGCCTCGATCACTTCACCCTCGAGCTCGGCGGCGACCTCCCGTGGCTCGGCCGGGCGTGTCACACGGGGGTCGAGGATCTCGACTCGGTTGAAGCGCCGGCCAACGAGGACGGGCTCGAGGCGAGCGCGAACAGTCTCGACCTCGGGCAGCTCGGGCACGGGGCTAGCCTAGCCGCGTCGTTGCCGGACGGGCCTACGCGAGCGTCTCGAGGATGACGCCGTCCGGCGGCGGAGCATCGTGCGCGAGCTCGTAGGCGGCCGCGACCTCGGCCACGGCGGCGTCCGCTGACGCGTCGTCACGAGCGTGGATCTCCGCGAGGATGTCCCCGGCGGCGACGCGGTCGCCTCGCTTCGCGCGGCAGACGATGCCGACGGCGTGGTCGATCGGTGCGTCCTTGACGACGCGGCCGGCCCCGAGGTGGACCGACGCCATGCCGACGGCGAGCGCGCCGAGCCGGGCGACCGCTCCGTCCCTCGGAGCCGCCAGCTCGCGGACGACGGGCGCGCGCGGGAGTGCGTCCTCGCGCGGGTCTCCGCCCTGCGCGTGCACCCACCGGTCGTAGGCGGCGAGCGCGGAGCCGTCGACGAGAGCCTGCTCGACGCGGGCCCGCGCCTCGACCGGCTCGGCGTCGTCGCAAAGCGTCACCAGGTGAGCCGCGGACGCTACCGAGAGCTCGACGAGGTCGGCCGGCCCTGCTCCGCGAAGGGTCGCGATCGCCTCGCGAATCTCGAGTGCGTTGCCGACGGCCTGGCCCAGGGGCTGATCCATGTCGGTCAGCTCGCAGACGACGCTGCGGTCGGCCCGGCGCCCGAGCTCGAGCATGGCCTGGGCGAGCTCGCGGGCGTCGTCGATCGACTTCATGAATGCTCCGTCGCCGACCTTCACGTCGAGCACGATCGCGTTGGCCCCGGCTGCGATCTTCTTGGACATGATGCTGCCCGCGATCAGCGAGACGTTCTCCACGGTCGCCGTGACATCGCGAAGTGCGTAGAGCTTCTTGTCGGCAGGGACGAGCTCGGCCGTCTGCCCGATGATCGCGAGGCCGATGTCCCGGACCTGCTCGACGAAGTCGTCGCGCGAGAGCTCGATGCGGAAGCCGGGAATCGACTCGAGCTTGTCCAAAGTCCCGCCGGTGTGGCCGAGCCCCCGGCCGCTCATCTTCCCGAACGGCACCCCGCAGGCGGCGACGAGCGGGCCGACGACGAGCGACGCCTTGTCCCCCACCCCGCCCGTCGAGTGCTTGTCGGCGACGGGTCGGCCGATCTCGGCCCGGAGGTCGATCGTCTCGCCGCTCCGCACCATGGCATCGGTGAGCGCGTAGGTCTCGCGGCCGTTCAGCCCGCGGAAGTAGACGGCCATGCAGAACGCCGCGAGCTGGTAGTCGGGGATCTCGTCGCGGGCGTAGCCGAGGACGAGCTCGGTGAGCTCCTCGTCCGTGAGCTCTCCGCCGTCCCGCTTTCGCTGAATCAGCTCGGCGGGGCGGATCACGGTTCGACGATCGGAGCGCCCGGGAGACCGCGCACGCCGGATTTGCCGCCCAGCCACTTGTTCACCGTGGCGCCGACGTCGGCGAACTCCCCGTCGTGCCGCGCGCCGCGGGCGTTGCGCCCCTCGACGTACGCGAGCAGCATCGCGTGTTCCCGCGAGTGGTCCGTGGAAGGGGTCGTCGGATCGCACCCGTGGTCGGAGGTGAGGATCAGGAGGTCGCCTTCGCGCAGTGCGCCGAGCAGGTCCGGAAGCCGCCGGTCGAAGTCCTGCAGGCAGCGGTGGAAGTTCACCGGGTCGTTGCGGTGGCCCCAGAGCATGTCGGTCTCGACGAGGTTCACGAAGACCAGGCCGTCGTCCAGCTCCCTCAGCAGCCGCTCGATCACCGTGATCCCTTCGACGTTGGAGCGGGTCGGGTGCGACTCGTCGATGTCGACGCCGGCAAAGATGTCCCTGATCTTCCCGACGCCGTGCACCGCGTGGCCGGCCTCGCGGACGAGCGTCAGGTAGTTCGGCTGCCGTGGCTTCAGCGACCAGTCGTGGCGGTCCGGCGTCCGTGTGTAGTTGCCGGGCTCGCCCTCGAACGGCCGAGCGATCACACGTCCGACGGCGTGCTTGCCGGTGAGGATGCCGCGAGCGGCCTCGGACGCCGCGTAGAGCTCCTCGAGCGGAATCGTGTCCGTGTGAGCCGCGATCTGGAAGACGCTGTCGCCGGACGTGTACACGATCCATTTGCCGGTCTTCTGGTGCTCCTCGCCCAGCTCCTCGATGATCTCCGTCCCCGACGCCGGCTTGTTCCCGAGCACACCGCGCCCGGTCCGGTGCGAGAAGGGGTCGATGACCTCGAACGGAAAGCCGTGCGGGTAGGTCGGAAAGGGCTGGGCGGTGACGACCCCCATGAGCTCCCAGTGGCCCGCCGTCGTGTCCTTGCCCTTCGAGCGCTCCAGCAGCCGGCCGGCGATCGCCGGCGCTCCGGGCTGCGGCGGAGCGCCCTCGAGCTCCTTGATGTTCCCGAGCCCGATCGCCTCCAGGTTCGGGAGGTCGAGCCCGCCGACGGCCTTCGCGACATTTCCAAGCGTGTCCGAGCCCTCGTCGCCGTAGTCGGCCGCATCCGGCAACTCTCCCGCCCCGACGGCGTCGAGGACGATGACGCACGCCCGTGGCATGCGACTATTCTAAGTTTGCTTTGGAGACCGCCCTGGGCCTTATCGGCATGCTCGTCTTCATCGTGGCGACCATCGCGCTCGCCGCCGGTGTCACGTACGCCATCGTCCGGATCTCGCCGACGAACCGCCGCAAGAACGGCGAGACGAAGCCTAAGCCCGCGGAGGGCTAGACCGGCGAAAGCGGCAGGACGTCCTCGAGCGGCGTGTACTCGAGGCCGTGCGCCTCGGCGACCGCCTCGTACGTGATGCGCCCGTCGAGCACGTTCACGCCGCGCGCGAGCGCGCGATCCCGCGCGATCGCCTCACGCAGCCCGTAGTCCGCGATCTCCTCGACGTAGGGCAGCGTCGCGTTCGTGAGCGCCTTCGTCGACGTGATCGGCACGGCGCCCGGCATGTTCGCGACGCAGTAGTGGATGACGCCGTCCACGACGAACACGGGCTCGGAGTGCGTCGTCGGCCGTGAGGTCTCGACGCAGCCGCCCTGGTCGATCGCGACGTCGGCGATCACCGATCCCTCCTTCATGCCGGCCACCATCTCGCGCGTGATCAGCTTCGGCGCGAGCGCTCCCGGGATGAGAACCGCGCCGATGACGAGGTCGGCCTCGGCGACCGACTCCTCGATCTGCAGCGCGTTCGACATGAGCAGCGTGACGCGCGAGCCGAGCACCTCCTCGAGGTGGCGCATACGGTCGATCGAGCGCTCGAGGATCGTCACCTCGGCCCCGAGACCGAGCGCGATGACCGCTGCGTTGTAGCCGACCATGCCGCCGCCGATCACAACCGCCATCCCGGGCGCGACGCCGGGGACCCCGCCGAGCAGCAGGCCGCGCCCGCCGCGGGGCTTCTCCAGGAACGTCGCCCCCGCCTGCGACGCGAGCCTGCCGGCGATCTCGCTCATCGGGGCGAGCAGCGGCAGCGCGTGATCGTCGGTCTCGACCGTCTCGTACGCGACGCACGCCGCCCCGCTCTCGACCAGCGCCTGCGTCAGCTCCTCGCTGGCGGCCAGGTGGAGGTACGTGAAGAGGATCTGGCCCTCGCGCAGCCTGGCGTACTCCTCCGGCAGCGGTTCCTTCACCTTGAGCACGAGCTCCGAGTCCGCCCAGACCTCGTCGACCGAGCCGATCCGGGCGCCGACGGCCGTGTACGCCTCGTCGGGGAACGCGCTGCCCTCCCCGGCGCCTCGTTCGACGACGACGCTGTGGCCCCGCCGGGTCAGCTCGAGCGCACCGGCCGGCGTCAGCGCGACGCGGTACTCGTCCTGCTTGATCTCCCTGGGGACGCCGACGTTCATTTGCGGGGATTATTCCGTCAGGCGCCGGCGAGCCGCTCGACGAGGCTCCGCTCGTCGGGGCCGAACCAGGGCGGCTCACCCGCCAGCGCGTTCTCGGCGGCGTGGAGCGGGTTGCGCGTCGCCGGGATGACGACGTCCACGCGCCCCTCGGAGAGAGCCCACTTGAGCAGCGCCTGCGCCCACGTGCCGACGCCGAGCTCGCGCAGCGGCTCGAGCGCCTCGGGGCCCGGCTCGCGCCCCACCAGCTCGCCCGTGCCGAGCGGACGCATGACGATCACGGCCATGCCGCGCTCGGCCGCCAGCGGGAGCAGCTCGCGCTCGCACTCCCGCTCGAGCGGGTTGTAGGGCAGCTGGACGGTCTCGAAGCGGCGAGTCCGCATCGCCTCGGCCATCTCGCCGAACGCCGACGGCGCGTAGTGCGTGACGCCGAGCCGGCGGATCCTTCCGGCCTCGACCTCTTGCTCCAGCGAAGGAAGGTGCTCGCGCCAGGAGACGAGGTTGTGGACCTGCTCGACGTCGACCCAGCCGAACCACCCGAGCTGCTCGGCGAGCTGCGCGCGGCCCTGGTCAACGGTCGGCGCCCAGATCTTCGTGGCGACGATCGCCTCGTCGCGCCGCTCTCCGAGGGCGGCGGCCAGCGAGCGTTCGGCCGGGCCGTACATCGGCGAGGAGTCGAAGAGGCGAATCCCCGAGGCGAGGGCGGCGCCGACCACGTCGCTCGCGAGCTCGACGTCGCCGCCGAATGTGTTCCAGGTGCCGAGGCCGACCACCGGGCCGAGCTTGCGCTCCTCCATCAGGCGGCAGGCTTGTCCCGCGCCACCTCGCCGGCCGCGAACGCGCACATGAAGAAGCACGGGTCGTCCTCGAGCCGGCGGCCCATGTGCGACATCGGGAGCCGGGCGCAGTCCTCGTGCCAGCCGTCCACGTCGACCTCCTCGCGCGGCTCCAGCCACTCGGGCGCCCCCAACCCTCTCGGCCAGGCGACCGCGACCTCTGCCAGACAGAGGCTCAGGATCCCCCGCACGTGGTGCGAGACACCGAGATGGCGCTCGCGCATGTCCGCTTCCGAGACCCGCACGGCGAGGATCGGCTTGCCGCCGAGCGCCGCGGCCGTGTTGGCGGCGAGCGCCGCCGCGACGCCCCCATGACCCAGCAGCGAGCCCGTGCCCACGATTCCCGGGCCGATCGAGCAGATGACGGCGTCGAACCCCTGGGCTGCGCACCACGCGAGCGCCGACGCGGGGCCCACCGCCTGGACGTCGCCGTCGGTGCACGGCGATGCGGCGACGGCGACCTCGAGGAGCCCCTCCTCCTTCAGCGTCCGCACGGTGTCCGACAGGGACACGGGAAGCGCTCCACCACCGAGCTGGACATAGGCAACGCGCTGCAGACGGCTCATCCCCGCGCGGACCGGTGCGACCTGGCTGTGGACGGAGCAGCAGACCACGGGCATGCCGTTCAGGCTCTCAGCCAGCGGCCCGTCCTCTTCGACGTGCCGAGTGGCCGACTGCAGCGGCGTGTAGGGGAGCGTCATCACGTGCGCGCCCTCCTCCCCACCCGCGCCCAGCCCGCGTGTCAGGTTCACGTAGAGGACGTCGAAACCGCCCGTCCCGAGCTCGAGCTCACGTGCCTGGACGTTGACGATGACCTCGTCGCCGATCTCCACCGGACCCGTCAGGCGCGGATAGGAGACGGTCGGCTGTCCGTCCACATCCAGCCGCACGAGCCCGTCGTGCTCCTCCGAGATCCCGGTGACCGTGCCGCGCCTGAGGCTCAGCACGCTACGCGTCCTGGGCTGACGGCGTCTCACGCGCGACGTCCACGAGCGCGAGCGTGACCTCGACCATGCGCTCCAGGTCCGCGACCGCGATGTGCTCGTCGGGCGTGTGGATCTCCATCATCCCGTTGGCGAGGTTCACGCAGGCCTTGCCCCGCTCGTTGAAGACGTTGGCGTCGGCCCCTCCGCCGGTGAAGCCGAGACGCGGCTCGACGCCGGCACGCTGGAGGGCAGCGCAGGCGAGCGCGACCGGGAGGTCGCCGCGGTTGAACCGGTAGCCGCGGTAGCTCTCCTCGACGGTCGTCTCCGCCTCGCACTGCTCGAGCGCGGCGGCGAACGTGACCGTCTCGAGGATCTCGCGCACGAGGTCGGAGAGCTTCTCCTCGGTGTGCGAGCGGACGTCGATCGAGAAGGCGCACCGGTCCGGGACGATGTTCTTCGCCGTCCCGCCGCTGATGAGGCCGACGTTCGCGGTGGTCTCGTCGTCGAGCCGGCCGAGGCGCAGGTCGGCGATCGCGCGCGAGGCGGCGGCGATCGCGGAACGGCCTTCCTCCGGCGCCATGCCAGCATGGGCGGCGCGACCGCGGAGCACCACCTCGATCTGGCGCGCGTACGGTGCGCCGAGGACCACGCCGCCGATCGGCGCGCCCTGGTCGTAGACGAAGCCGGTGTCCGCCTCCAGCCGGGAGGCGTCGAACGCCTTGGCGCCCCGCAGCCCCACTTCCTCCTTCGGCGTGAAGAGCAGCTCGATTCCGGCGTGTGGACGGCCCTGGGCGAGGATCCGGCTTGCAGCGTCGAGCATCGCCGCCACGGCAGCCTTGTTGTCTGCGCCGAGGATCGTCCCGCCGGCGTTCCGCACGACGCCCTCGTCCACGACGGGCTCGAGCGCCCCGGTCGGCGGCACCGTGTCGAGGTGGGCGCAGAGGAAGATCGGGACGCCGCCGTTCTCCGAGGTCGCCGGCAGCCGGGCGAAAAGGTTGCCGGCGTTCGAACCGATCCTCGCTCCCGCATCGTCTTCCTCGACGTCGAGCCCGAGCCCTTCCAGGTACGCGCGCACGCGGTCGGCCACCTCGCGCTCCTCACCCGGCGGGCTCGGGATCGCGGCGAGCTCGGTGAAGAGCGTCAGGACGTCGGGCCGAGGGCTCCGCGACATGGGCCGAGTGTACGGCGTGCCGGTCGCCATCTCGGCCGGCGACATGGCCGTTTTGGACATCTTGCGGGGGCGTTCCACGTGCGCAAGCGTACGAGGAGCGTGGTAGCCATGGCCCTCTGTCGTTCCTTGTGAGCCGTCTCTGCGTCGAATCTGTGCCGGTTCTCGCGATCGCGACACCGTCGAGCGAGCACGACAGTACGTTGGCGGTTCTGGCAACGACACCAAGGAGACGCCATGAAACGCTTGCTGCTCGCTGCGAGCCTCGCCGTCGCGAGCTCGTTCATCGCGGTCGCTCCGGCCCCGGCGGGAACGATCCAGGAGGAAGGCGAGGACACCTGTGCGTGCTACGACCCGCCGCCCCCTCCGCCGCCTCCTCCTCCGCCCGCGCCGCCACCGCCGCCACCACCACCTCCTCCGCCACCCCCACCGCCGCCACCACCGCCTCCGCCGGGCGACGACCCGTGGGCGCCGGAGGAGGCTCCTGGCGAGGGATCGGGCGACTGGCACCCGAATCCCGGCGGCGGCTGGCAGCTCTACGGGTCGTCGTGCTTCGCGAAGGAGCTGAAGCGCTCGACAGGCTCGGGGCCGTGGGGTCGGCGGCTCTTCCTCTACACCGTCTGGTGCGGCAAGAGCGGGCTGATCACGTACCGGCGAAGCTCGGTACGAACCCATCACGACACGTTCTGCTGGAACCCGAACGGCCCGAACGTGACGAAGACGTTCGGCGGAGCGAACTACTCGCTCGTCGAAGTCCAGGCGTGGGTCGAAGTCAGTTGCGCGTCGATCCCGACCGGATGGCCGAACTTCCACGACACGCTGATGATGCGCGTGCGGTATTTCCCCAACGGCGCGTACAGGACGGTCGCATGGGGATAGGAAGCCTCAAATGACGATGAGACGCCTCGTCGTCGTGATCGTCCTCGTGTGGGTACTGCTGGGCATTGTCGCTCTCATCGCCTTCAACATCGGGGACAGCACCCCGGGGGACGGGCGAGGCGACACGATCGAGCAGTCGGCCGGCACGTGAGGGAGCGCCGAACAGCCTCGGCCGGCGCTGCGGCGGCCGGCTACGCGGGGACTCGGGCGGGCGCTGCGGCGTCCGTCCGGGCCCGCGACCGTTCGAGCGCGGCCCCGATGAACTCCCGGAAGAGCGGCGTCGGCCGCGTCGGGCGGGACTTGAACTCCGGGTGGAACTGGCTCGCGACGAACCAGGGATGGTCGGGGAGCTCGATGATCTCGACGAGCCTCCCTTCCTGATAGGTGCCCGACACGACGAGGCCGGCCTCCTCGAGCGCCGGCCGGAAGTGGTTGTTGACCTCGTACCGGTGGCGGTGCCGCTCGTTGACGACCGGCTCGCCGTAGGCCTCGCGCGTGCGGGTCCCCTCGGCGAGCTCGACGGCCTGGGCTCCGAGTCGCATCGTCCCTCCGAGATCCTCGACCTCCTTCTGCTCGGGCAACAGGTCGATCACGGGATACGGCGTCTCGGGGTCCATCTCCGTCGAGTTCGCGCCCTCGAGGCCGACGACGTGCCTGGCGAACTCAGAGATCGCGACGTGCATCCCGAGGCAGATGCCGAGGTAGGGGATCTTCCGCTCGCGCGCGACGCGGCAGGCCATGATCTTCCCCTCCCACCCGCGCGAGCCGAAGCCGCCGGGAACGAGGATGCCGTCGATCTCCTCGAGCTCCGCCTCGAGCTCCTCGAGCGAGGCGCCCTCGGCGTCGACCCAGCGGACGCGCACGGTCGCGCCATGGTGGATTCCCGCGTGCTTCAGCGCCTCGTGCACAGAGAGGTACGCGTCGTGGAGCTGGACGTACTTGCCGACGAGGGCGATCTCGATCGTCTCGTCCAGGGCCTTGATCCGCCCGGCGAGGTCGAGCCATTCGCCGAGGTCGGCCTCGACGTCCGGCAGGCCGAGCTTCTCCACGACCAGCCGGTCGAGACCCTCCTCCTGGAGGGCTGACGGCACGAGATAGACGTCCGGAACGTCGCGGTTGACCACGACGGCCTCGGGATCGATGTCGGCGAAGAGCGCGATCTTGTCCCGCAGCTCGCGGCTCAGCGCCTCCGTGGAGCGGCAGACGACCACGTCTGGATGGATGCCGATGCGGCGCAGCTCGTTGACCGAGTGCTGCGTCGGCTTCGTCTTCAGCTCGCCGGCCGAGTCGACGAACGGCACGTAGGTGACGTGGACGTACATGACGTTCTCCGGGCCGGCTTCGCGCCGGAACTGGCGGATCGCCTCGAGGAACGGCAGCGACTCGATGTCGCCGACGGTCCCGCCCACCTCGCTGATGACGACATCCGTGTCGGACGCGTCGGCCACGCGCCGGATCCGCTCCTTGATCTCGTTCGTGATGTGCGGGATGACCTGGACGGTGGACCCCAGGTACTCGCCCTTGCGCTCCTTGCGGAGCACCGAGTACCAGATCGAGCCGGACGTGTGGTTGGCGTTCCGCGACAGGTTCTCGTCGATGAAGCGCTCGTAATGTCCGATGTCCAGGTCGGTTTCGGCCCCGTCCTCGGTGACGAACACCTCGCCGTGCTGGAACGGGCTCATGGTCCCCGGATCCACGTTCAGGTACGGGTCGAACTTCTGCACCTGCACCTTGAGGCCGCGCGCCTTCAGCAGTCGGCCGAGCGAGGCTGCGGTGATGCCCTTTCCCAGAGACGAGACGACGCCGCCCGTGATGAAGACGTACTTGGGCGGCCGGGCCCTCACTTCTGCCGCCCCAGCCCGTCCACGTGCGAGAGTCCCGGCGTGCGCTCGATCAGCTCGCCGAGCGAGCGTCGTTCACCGAGGAGCGTGAGCCCGGCCAGCGCGCCGATCGCCAGCCAGCGGCCCCGTTCCGTGAGTCGACTCACGGAACTCAAGCCTAGCATCGCGCCCAGCGCGTTCGATCCGGCGTCACCCAACATCGTCCTCTCGCGAAGATCGTAGGGAAGCAGGAGGACGGCGACTCGGACCGGGGCGCGCGTCAGGACGGCCCCGGCGAGGTAGGCCTTGAGGGCGCGGCCGGGCCGCGTGTCGAGCTGGTTCAGGAAGTTCGCGGCGAGCCCGACGAGGATCGCGCCGGAGAGCTTCCGGGTGGCGAGGAGGCCGACGAGCGGAATGCCGACCAGCTTCGCGACGCCCGTTGTCGTTCCGGAGCCGATGTGCGCGCGGAACCCACGCTCAGGACCACTCCAGAAGTCGTCCGCCAAGCCGAGCGCCGCGACGAGGGCGACCGTCGGATTCCGCCGGGCTCCGAGCACCGCGCCGACGAGCGGCAGCCGGAGGCCGCGAAAGTTCCTCGCCTGCGGGCCGCACGCCAGGATCGCGTCCAGCAGCTGGCGGCCGCGATGCAGGAACCCCGAGACGTCGCGGCCGGTGGCGCGGTGGCGGAGCGGAAGCGCGACCTCTGCGATCGAGATCCCGGCACGGGCGGCGTCGATCGAGGCGCCCACCTCGCAGCCGAAGCCGGCCGCGAGCGGGAAGCACGCTGCGCGCGCCTCCTCCGAGAACACGCGCTGGCCGGACAACGGCTCGACCGGGACGAACCCGGAGCGCCGCCGGATCAGCGCCTTCGCCGCCCGCTTCGCGATCCCGAAGCCGCCGCCCTGCCGCTCGGCGAAGACGGCGATCGCGAGGCCTGCGTCCGCCTCCACGAGCGGCCGCAGGTCGCCGTCGAGGTCCGCGTCGCAGACGAGGAGCGCCCCGGCCGGCGCCTCGCGCTCGGCGAGGGTCAGGGCCTGACCCTTCCCCCGCGCCGGCAGCCGAAGCACGAGCGCCCCCGCTTGCTCGGCAACGCGAGCCGTGCCGTCGGTCGAACCGTCGTCCGCCACGATCACCTCGGCGGCGGGAAACTGGTCGCGCAGCCGCTCCACGGTCGCCCGTATCCGCCCGGCTTCGTTCCGCGCCGCGATCAGGACGACGACGGGAGTAGAGCTCTTAGCCACCCGGCAGCGGCGCCAGCGGCAGTGGCTCGACCGGCGGCAGCCGGCCGCTCTCCGCGGTTCGCTTCAACCCGTAGTGGCCCCGCTCGCCGCCGGCCAGCAGGGTCGCGAGCGCTACGCGGCCCACGGTCAGGTTCACCGAATCGACGCTCGAGAGGCTGTTGGCTTTGTAGACGCCGATCCGCGACGGCCGCTCGTCGGAGCGCTCGATCCCGACCACCGGGACGCCCGCGGCGACCAGCCCGCTGTAGATGCCGTCGACGAGGCGCCGCGTCGCGGTGTCGCTGACCACGCCGGTCACCGCCACGACGACCCCGTCGGCCTGGACGAAGCTCACACCACGGTGGTCCTGGACGAGCACCGGCGTGAGCGCGTCCCAGAAGGGTGTCTCTCCGCCCTCGACGAGCTCCTCGCCCAGGCGCCGGCCGACCTCCTCGAGCGACGGCTCGGGCGAGCGTCTCCCGAGCGCTCCCGCGATCTCCTCCGCGTCCACGGGAAGCTCGAGCGCCTCCATCTCCACGAGCGCCGGTGCCGACGCGTCGCTCAGCGTCTGCTCGACCGCGTCGAGGAGTCCCTCGTCGGACGGACCGACGAAGAGCATCGCGACACGCTTCGCTCGCAGGCGGCCGTTCATGACGACGGGGTACGTCAGCTCGAGGTAGTCCTCCGCGGCCTCCTGCTGCCGGCGCATGAGCTCGGCCTCCGCGACAAGGTCCTTCGTCCGCTGATCCAGCTCGGCGATCCGCTCGTTGAGCACGCGCCGCTCGCTTCCTTCCACGTCCGTCCTCGCCGCCAGGCCGGCGCCGACGAGGATGCCGATGATCAGCGCCAGGAAGACGGCCGCCAGAGAGGCGACGTGGTAGCGGAGGTCGAACACGGGCGCCTTAATCTAGTTACGCGGAGCCAGACTGAAGTCTGGCACCGCCGAATCAAAAGCCCAGCAAATCGCGCAATCGCAGTCCGAGCAGCTCGAAGACCGACCGGAGCTGCGGGGAGACGGCGACGGCGACGACGAGCGCACCGAGCCCGGCCGCCGCGAAGAGGACGAGCGGCCAGATCCCCACCTGCCGGCTGACGAGCCGCGAGACGCCCTTCGCGTCCACGAGAATCTCGCCCACGCGCAGACGGGTGAGGAACGTCGACGACATCCCGGAGCGGTTCCGCTCGAGGAACTCGATCAGGTTGAAGTGCGCCCCGACGGCCACGATCAGCTCGGCGCCCTTCTCGTACGCGAGGAGGAGCGCGACGTCCTCGCTCGTCGCCGGCGCGGGGACGATGTGGTGGGCGACGCCGAGCGCCTTCACCCGCTCCGCGCCCGGAGCCGTGCCGCTTTCGTAGGCGTGGATCAGGACCTCCGCCCCGGACCCGAGCGCCTCGTCGGAGACGGAGTCCATGTCGCCGACGATCACGTCCGGCGTGTACCCGGCCTCGAGCAGCGCGTCGGCGCCGCCGTCCACAGCGACGAGCACCGGGCGGAAGTCGCGGACGTACGGGCGCACGATCCGCAGGTCGCGCTTGTGGCCGGGCCCGCGGACCACGACGAGCGCGTGGCGATCCCGGAATCTCGTCTCGAGAGCCGGGAAGCCGATCCCCTCGGAGAGCAGCCGCCCCTCGTCCCGCAGGTAGCGCATCGTGTTCTCGGCGAACGTCTCGAGGGCCTCCGTGACCCGCCCGCGCTGCTCGCGGAGAGCGTCCGCGAGCTCGTCCGCGCGCAGCTCCCGGCCTGAGGCGACTCGGGTGCCGTTCCGGAAGAGGCTCGAGCCGCGAACGGTGATCAGCTCGCCGTCGCCGACCGACTCGAACAGGTCGGCGCCCGGCGCGTCGATGAGCTTCACCCCGCCGCGGACGAGGAGCAGCGGCCCCGGGTTCGGATACCGGCCGGTCTGCGAGTCGGCGACGTTGACGACGACGCGGACGCCGGACTCGATCAGCTCCTCCGCCGAGACCCGGTCGAGGTCGGCGTGGTCGATGATCGCGATGTCGTCGGCGGAGAGCCGGCGGACGAGGTGCTTCGTCCGCCGGTCGAGTCGCGCGTGTCCCTTGTACTCGACGAAGCTCATCGAACGGTCGAGAGAAACTCTCGACCGCCGAGCATACGTTCAAGCTCCTCGCGCCGCTCCGCTTCGGCGAGCTCCTCGATGCGGGTGTGCGTCGGGTCGCCGGGCACCTTCTCCACGCGGAGATGCCGGTCGGCGACGCTCGCGATCTGCGGCAGGTGCGTGATCGTCACCACCTGCGAGCGCTCGCCGAGCCTCCGGAGGGTCTGGGCGACCGCGTGCGCCGTCTGCCCGCCGATCCCCGCGTCGATCTCGTCGAAGACCAGCGTCATCCAAGGCGCCGACTCGGCGGCGCCGACCGAGCAGGTGCCGGCTCCGCCGGCGCGTCCGGAGGCTTCTGCGCCGGCCGCCGCCGCGAGCGCGAGCGCGACGCGGCTGAGCTCGCCGCCGGATGCCGTCTCGGCGACTGGCGCAAACGGAAGGCCGGGGTTGGGCCGGATCAGGAACGTGACGTCGTCTCGGCCGGTCGAGCAAAGGTCGCGGTCGGCGAGCTCGACGTGGAACTCGCCGTCGCCGAGGCCGATCCCCCGCAGCTCGGCCGCGACGGCGTCGGCGAAGCGCGGTACGGCAGCCGTGCGCGCCGCATGGAGCTCCGAGGCCAGCGCCTGGACACGAGCCTGTGCCTCCGCGAGCTGCGCCGCCGCCTCCGCCGCCGGATCGGCGCCAGCCTCCCTCGCGTCCAGCTCGGCGCGGGCCGCGGCGGCCCGCTCCAGCAGCTCCTCGTACGACGCGCACGCGAACCGCCGTCTGGCGGCCGCGATGCGCTCCAGCTCGCCTTCGACGTGCTCCAGCCGGTCGGGCTCCGCCTCGAGCGAGTCAAGGAACGCGCGCAGCTCGGCGCCGACGTCCGCGAGCCGCTCGCGCAGGTCCCGCAGCTCGGTCGCGGCGCTGGCGAGCTCGGGAGCGATCCGCTCCAGCGGGGCGATCGCGCGCTCGGCCTTCGCCGCGAGCAGCGCTGCTCCGTCGCCGTCCTCCGGCGAGAGCGCCTCCGCTGCCGCCGCCGAGCTCTCTGCGAGCTCCGTCAGGTGGCGAAGCCGCTCACGCTCCGCGAGCAGCGAGGTCTCCGTCCCGGCCTCGAAGCCGCTCGTGTCCTCGACGAGCGCCTCCAGCTCGGCCAGCCGCCGCTCGGCGGCGGCCGAGTCGGCGGCAATCTCGTCGTGCCGCCGGCGCGCCTCCGCGAGCTCGCGCCACGCAACTCGCATCGCTCCCCGCCGGCGCAGCTGCTCGTCGCCGACGAACGAGTCCAGCACCTCCAGCTGGTAGGCAGGTCGCGCGAGCCGGCGCTGCTCGAACTGGCCGGACATGCCGACGAGGAGCTCGGTTGCGGCCGCAAGGTCCTCGCGAGCCGCCGCCCGCCCCCAGGCGTACGCGCGGGTCCGCCCGTCCGGGAAGATCCGGCGGGCGAGCACCAGACCTGCCTCGTCCTCGGGCCGCAGCTCCGCGAGGGTCTCGAGCCCCTCCTCCTCGAAGAACCCGTCGGGAACCTCGAACTCCGCCTCGACGTAGGCCTCCCTCGCTGCCGCGCCGATTGACTTGGCGTCGCCCTTCGAACCGAGGAGCAGACCGACGGCCTGCGCGAGGATCGTCTTGCCGGCGCCGGTCTCGCCGGTGATGGCGTTCAGCCCCTCGGCGAGCTCGAGGTCGGCCTCGCGGATCAGGACCAGGTTCTCGATGCGCAGCCGGCGCAGCACGCCGCCCAGGGTACGCAGGGCCTAGGACGCGAACGTGTCGCGGTAGCGACGGAAGAAGGTCATTTCCGGCAGGGTCGCGAGCAGGCTGGCGGCGTCGGCCAGCCGGACCTGGACCGAATCCCCCTGGCCCATCGCGCCGACCTGGTGACCGTCCGCGATCAGGGCGACCTCCACGTCGGGCGTCAGGTTGGACACCTCCAGCCGGCGGTTCCGGGGAACGACGAGCGGACGGACGTGCAGCGAGTGCGGGGCGACGAACGTGACCGCCATCGCGTCCAGGCCCCAGACGAGCACCGGGCCGCCGCCCGAGAGGTTGTACGCGGTCGAGCCGGAAGGGGTGCAGCAGATGAGGCCGTCGCAGGGGACGGTGCCCAGCTCCTCGCCGGCGATCACCCAGCGAAGCTCGACCATCCGCCCCAGCACGCCGCTGTGCGCGACGACGTCGTTCACGGCCGGATGGCGCTCTGTGCCGATCTCCACCTCGAGCGTCGGCAGCTCGACGACCTCGAACTCGCCGTCGAAGACGCGCGTGAGACCAGTCGTCAGGTCGTCCTTCCCCATCGAGGCGAGGAACCCGACCCTGCCGTAGTTGACGCCGATCACCGGCACGCCGGTGCCGAGGTAGCGCTTGAGGCCGCGCAGCATCGTCCCGTCCCCGCCTAGGACGACGGCGAGGTCGGGCGAGTCCTCGACGAGCTCGATTCCGCGCTCCTCCGCGAGGCGCCGGACCTGCTCCACCGCGTCCGCGACGTCGGCGCTGCCGTGCGCGATCACTGCGACGCGGCTAACCGACGGCATCGTCGATCCACTCGTCAAGGCCGACCGGAAGGCCCGCGCCCGGCCGGTGGGCGAGGTGGAGGAAGAACTCGCGGTTGCCCTTCGGCCCCGGGAGCCCGGAATCCACGACCCCCCGCGTCTCGGCGTCCCAGTCCAGCGCGGCCTCCGCCACCTCCCGCAGGACGCGGCGGTGGACGGCTGGGTCGCGGATCACGCCGCCCTTGGCGTCGGCGCGCCCTGCCTCGAACTGCGGCTTCACGAGCACGAGCGCCTCCCAGCCCGGCTCGGCGAGCCGCAGGACCGGCGGAAGCGCCTGGCGCGCGCTGATGAACGAGACGTCGCAGGTTACGAGGCTCGGCGCGAAGGGAAGCCCCTCCAGGTGCCGCGCGTTCACGCCCTCCATCGCCGTCACGCGCGGATCCTCTCGCAGGCGTTCGTGCAGCTGTGCTCGGCCGACGTCGAGCGCGATCACCCGGCGCGCGCCGCGCTGCAGCAGGACGTCCGTAAACCCGCCGGTCGACGCGCCGACGTCGACCGCGTCCCGGCCCGCGGGATCCACCTCGAGCTCGTCGAGCGCGTGCGCGAGCTTCTCGCCTCCGCGCGAGACGAACCGCGGCGGCTCGAGCACCTCCAGCGGCGCCGCGTCGTCCACCTGCTGACCCGCCTTGTCGAAGCCGGGCACGCGGCCGGCCATCACGAGCGCCTGGGCCTGGGCCCGCGACTCGGCGAGACCCCGTTCCACGAGGAGAACGTCGAGCCGCTTCCTCATCGGTCCGTAGGCTAGAGGCATGGCGCGCTCTGCGGCTTTCGTGCTCGTCGCTGCCTTCCTGGGCCTCGCCGCGCCGGCGCAGGCGCAGGCGCCCGTCACGCTGCGCATCGTCTTCCCGGAGGGCTTCAGCGTCCGGCAGATGGCCGACCGCGTCTCGGAGGTGCGGAAGATCGCGATTCGCAAGCGGCAGGTGACGCCCCGGCTGACGGGCGTCGCCTACAGGGCGGCCGCCGCGCGGGCCCGCGCGCCGCGCGCCTTCCGGCCGTTGCTGAAGCGGCGGAGCGTCGAGGGCTTCCTCTTCCCCGCGCTCTACGAGTTCACCCAGCACACCCGCGCGCCCGAGCTCGTCCGCGACCAGCTCGCGGCCTTCCAGGAGCGCTGGCGCGGGATCGACCTGCGCCCCGCAAGGGCACGGCGGCTGAACGCCTATGACGTGCTGATCATCGCATCGATGATCGAGCGCGAAACGGCCGTCGCGGCGGAGCGGCGGCTCGTCTCAGCAGTGATCTACAACCGTCTGAAGGCGGACATGGCGCTCTCGATCGACGCGACGCTCCGCTACGGCCTCGGCATCCCCGGCAACCGCCCGCTGACGAAGGCGCACCTCCGGAGCCGCAACCGCTACAACACGCGCCTGTACAAGGGGCTCACGCCGACGCCGATCGGCAACCCCGGCGTGCCGTCGATGCGCGCGGCGGCGCGTCCGGCCCCGCGGAACTACCTCTACTACCTCCGGAGGCCGAACAGCGTGCGCCACTTCTTCACGGCGAGTGAAGAGGAGTTCTGTGCGAAGGCCCGGGAGTGGGGCTACACCGAGGACTGCTGACCGGCAGCGACGAAGCGGTTCTCCTCTGCCGCCGACGGCTGGTGCTCGCTCCAGTCGTCCCGCTCGTCGTAGACGACCTTGCCCTCCGCGATCAGCTCCTTCGCGAAGTCGTACGCCGTCTCGTTCAGCCTGCCGCTCATCGCGCCTCCTTTCGCGCGCTCAACTCGGCCAGAAGCTCTGCGAGAACTGCAGTATCGGCGTCGATCGCGTCGAGCCGGGAGCTCGCGCGCACCTCGGTCTCCTCAGCGAACTCCAGGGTGGCCTTACGCCCCCGCTCGAGCACGAGGCCGTCGTCGTCGCAGAGATCGTCGACGAGCTGGTACAGGAGGCCGTAGTCGACGCCGAACGAGCGCCAGGGACCTTGCAGCTCCGTAGGGACCCCGGCGACCCACAGGCCACAACCGACCGAGGCTTCGAAGAGCCGGGCGGTCTTGAGGCGGTTCAGCTCCAGCCGGTCGGCGCGGCCGCCGTCGATGTCGAGGTACTGGCCTCCGATCATCCCCGACGTTGCGAGGGCCAGCTGGCGCGCGACCTGGGGCTCCCGGTATTGGAGAGCGAGCGAGAAGGCCTCGGTCAGGAGCGCGTCGCCGGCGAGGATCGCCTGCGCCTCGCCGAAGCGGACGTGGACGGTCGGCCGGCCGCGCCGCTCCTCGTCGTCGTCCAGCGCGGGGAGGTCGTCGTGGACGAGCGAGAACGTGTGGACGAGCTCCAGTGCGGCGGCCGCGGCCAGCGCCTCGTCGGGCTCACCGCCGGCCGCCTCCGTCGTGGCGAGGCAGAGCACGGGCCGGATGCGCTTCCCGCCGCCTTCGAGGGCGTATCGGGCGACCTCCTCCAGCCGCCCGAGGTCCTCGGACAGCTCCAGCCCGGCGAGATAGCGCTCGACCGCGTCTCGAAGCTCGTCAGGGCTCCGCATCGGTGGCGCGCTTCGCCCGGGCGATCTCGGCCTCGACGTCCTTGGCGATCTCGGACAGCTCGCTCAGGATCTCGATCGCCTGGTCGGGATCGGTTGCGGCCTCCAGCCGGCTGCGCGCTTCCTCCAGCCGCTCGAGGAGCTGCTCCGCCCTCGTCAGGTTCTCTTCGGGGTTCGGCTCAACCGGATCGCTCACGCTGCCTCCCTGGCGATGCGACCGAGGATGCCGTTCACGAGCTTCGCCGCCTCGTCGGACGCATAGCGCTTCGCGAACCGGACGCCTTCGTCGATCGCCACCTCTGGGGGCACCTCGCCCTGCTCCAGCTCGTGAATCGCGAGCCGGAGGACGTTACGCTCGAGCGCGCCGAGACGGCCGGCCGGCCACCCTTCCGTCGCCTCGTCGATGCGGTGGTCGAGGTGCTCGGCCCGCTCGGCCACGGCCTTCGCGGTCTCCCAGGCGAAGTCGTCGACCTCACCCTCGTACGTCGAGCCGAGGTCCTTGCCGGTCACGTCCCACTGGAACAGCATGAAGAGCGCGGCGCGGCGGGAGGCCCGGCGGCTCTGGCTCACGGCCGCCCCGATCCAAGTAACAGAGTGTTACTTGCCGGGAGCGGCGGGTTGTCCTCGAGGTAGCTCGTCGAATAGTCGCCGCGCGCGAAGCCCTCGCTCCGGATCACCTCGGCGGCCGCGCCGATCGTCGTCGGGACGCCGGCGACCTCGAACTCGTTCAGCGCGCGCAGGCAGCGGGCGAGCGCGAGCTCGCGGTCGGGCGCCCACGCCACGACCTTCGCGAGCAGCGAGTCGTAGTGCGGCGGCACGACGGCCCCGTCCTCGACGAACGTGTCCACGCGGACGCCGGGACCGAGGGGCGGCCGGAAGCGCTCGAGCCGGCCGGGCATCGGCATGAAGTCCCGAGCCGGGTCCTCCGCGTTCACGCGCACCTCGATCGCATGGCCGCGGCGCCCGGCGCGGCCGGTGTAAGGCAGCGGCTCGCCGGCGGCGATCCGGAGCTGCTCGTGCACGAGGTCGATCCCCGTGACCATCTCGGTGACTGGATGCTCGACCTGCAGCCGGGCGTTGAGCTCGATGAAATAGAACGCGCCGTCCGCGCCGACGAGGAACTCGAAGGTGCCGGCGTTCGTGTAGCCGATCGCGCGCGCCGCTCGCTCGGCGGTCGCCTCCATCTTCTCGCGGGACCCCGGGCTCAGCGCCGGCGACGGCGACTCCTCGATCAGCTTCTGGTGCCGCCGCTGGATCGAGCACTCGCGCTCGCCGAGCGTGAGGATCCCGCCGCGCGAGTCCCCCAGCACCTGGATCTCGACGTGCCTTGCCGGCACGATCGCCTTCTCCAGGTACAGCCGCCCGTCGCCGAACGCGGCTTCCGCCTCGGCCGAGGCCATCGCGAACGACGCCTCGATCTCATCGGGCGACAGCACCAGCCGCATGCCTTTCCCGCCGCCCCCGGCCGCCGCCTTCACGAGCACCGGGTAGCCGAGCCGGTCGGCGGCCTGCGCGACCTCGTCCACCGAGAGCGTGCCCGTTCCGGGAACGAGCGGGACGCCGGCGGCGCGCATCTCGTCGCGAGCCGCGGCCTTGTCGCCCATCCTCGCCATGACCGCCGCCGTCGGGCCGACGAAGACGAGGTCGTTCTCGGCGCACGCGTCGGCGAAGGCCGGGTTCTCCGCGAGGAAGCCCCAGCCGGGATGCACGGCCTCGCAGCCGGTGGTCGCCGCGGCGGCGACGACGGACGGGATGCGGAGGTAGCTCTCGCCGGCGGCCGGCGGGCCGATGCAGACGGCCCGGTCCGCCATCCGGACGTGCATCGCGCCCTCGTCGGCCTGGGAGTAGACCGCGACGGCCTCGATCCCGAGCTCGTGGAGGGCGCGGATCACGCGCACCGCGACCTCGCCCCTGTTCGCTACGAGAACCCGAGAGAACATCTACAAGGCGTCGAGCGGCCGCCCCAGCGCCGGCTCGATCTCGAACAGCACCTGCCCGAACTCGACCGGTTGTCCGTTCTCGACGTGGATCCGGCGGACGATGCCGTCCAGCTCCGCCTTGATCTCGTTCATGAGCTTCATGGCCTCGAGGATGCACAGCGTCTGCCCGGCCGCGACCGGCGCGCCCTCCTCGACGAACGGCGGCGCTCCCGGCGAGGGCGCCCGGTAGAACGTGCCGACCATCGGGGCCTCGACGCGGTGGTATCCGTCGCTTGCCGGCTCGAGCGGAGGCGGGGCCAGGTCCAGCTCGGTCGGCGCGGACGGCGCCGACGCCGCGGCCGCGGCCGTGGGCCCCTCCTGCTCCTCGCGGCGGCGCACCGACACCCGCAGGCCCGACTCCTCGATGGCGATCTCCGCGACGCCGCTCTCCTGGACGATGCGCACGATCTCGCGGATCCGCTCGGCGCGGCTCTGGTCGACGCTCCCGCCGACGAGCCCTTCGTCGCCGCTCGCCCGGCCGCGGATGGCCGAGAGCAGGGGCTCCGCCTCCTCGCCGAACAGCGCGAGCAGCAGGAGCTCCTCCTCGCTCGTCGCCAGCCCGCGGGCATCCTCGCGAATGTCGTCGAGGTCGGCGGCGGGCTGCACGGGCTCGCGCTCGCCGTCCGAGCTGAGCTCGACCGCGCGGCTCGCGCTCGGGTCGAACTCGCCGGGCGGCGTCCCGAAATCGCCCTGGAACAGGCCGCGCAGCTCGTCCACGACGAGCCCGTAACGGCTGGCCGAGAGCACGTGGATGAGCGCCTGGGAACCGAGGATCTGCCCGATCGGCGCCGCGAGCGGCGGCCAGCCCGCCTCGCCGCGGATCCGCTCGAGCTCCTCGAGCACCTCGTCGAGCCGGTCGCCGGTGGACTGAGACCGCAGGTGCGCGTCGAGAGCGGCCACGAGCCCCGCGGGCAGGTTGTGCTGCGCCGCCCGGACGGCAACCCGGGGCGCCAGCGGCGTGACAGGCTCGTCGCCGATGTGCTGGTCGACGAGGGCCGACGCCTGCCAGAGGCGCTTGGTGTCGACGCCCGTGCCGAGCCCGAGCCCCTCCAGGGCGTCGCCGAGACCCTCGCCGGCGACGCGGTGCAGGACGAGCGCGACGGCGTACACGGCGCAGGCGATGCGATCGGAGCCGGCGCGCGCAGCCTCGAGGGCGGCCGCCAGTGCATTTCCCGCAGAGCCCTGGCAGTAGATGCCGAGGGGAAGGCCGCTCGCCTCGCCGATCGCGGTGACGAGCTCGCTTGCCCGGTGCGGCTCGAGCGAGCCGGACGGGTCGTGGAGCAGGATCCGGGCCGCCCCGAGGTCGGGGAGCTTCTTCGCCTGCTCGACGAGCGCGTCCGTCTCGCCGGTCGGCCCGAGGCTGTAGATCAGCCCCGCGTCGAACTCCCCGCCGGCGGCCGTGATCGCCTCGCCGGCCTCGCGGAGGTTCGAGACGTCGTTGAGCGGGTCGTGGAGCCGGAAGATCTCGATGCCGTTCTCGGCCGCCGTGTGGACGAAGCGGCGCACGAAGTCGCCGCCGACCGGGCGGGAGCCGACGAGGAAGCGGCCGCGGAGCGCCATCCCGAGCGGCGTGTTCGTCCGCGACTTGATCGCCCGGATCCGCTCCCACGGGCTCTCGACGCCGCGGCGCACGGCGCTGTCGAAGACGCCGCCGCCGGAGACCTCGAGCGTGGCGAAGCCGGCGCCGTCGAGGAGCTCCGCGAGCTCGAGGATCGCCGACGTCGGCAGCCTGCCTGCGAGCGGCTCCTGGCTGACGAGGCGGACAGTGGTGTCGACGAGCTGCGGCATCCGCCGGACCCTAACGAGAGGCCCGCTCGCCGGCGGGCAAATGTGCGAACGCGTAGAGCACGAGGTACAGCACCGAGAGGAGCGCTGTCAGCGCGACGGTCATCCCGAAGCTGCGCGGGTACGCCATCGGGTCCGAGATCCGAGCCCAGACGTCGGAGAGGAGCGCATCCGGCCGGGTGAGGAAGTCCCAGCTGTTCCAGCGCAGCGAGCGGCCGAGGTAGATCCCGAACCCGCTTGCCAGCAGGCTGGCGCCGACGAACGCCCAGCTCAGGGCGCCGCCGGCCAGCCACCGCACCACGGCCTGCATCAGGTACAGCGACAGGAATCCGAGGAGCGCGCCCGTCCAGGCGAAGGCCATGAAGAGGACGAGGTCGAACCAGAGCGGCGCGTCGTTCCGCGAACCGAGGTGGATCAGATCGGTCAGCAGGTAGGGCGCGTTCGGCAGGAAGAGCAGCCAGACGGCGGCGGCCGGAAGGAGCCGTCTCGTGCGGACGCCGCGCCGCTGCATGTCGTAGACCACGACGGCCGCCACGAGCGGGATCCACGCCAGGAAGAGGTTCCAGGCGAGGAACCTGTACGCCCCCGGCTCCGAGTAGACCCAGCGGGCGATCAGGGTCGCGACGCAGAACGCCGACGCAAGCGCGAGGGCAGCGAGCGCCAGGGCCCGCCGGTCGCTCATGCCCGTGAGATGTAGCGGCGTTCCCGGGTGTCGACCTTGATCCGGTCGCCCTGGTTGACGAAGAGCGGCACCTGGACGATCGCGCCCGTCTCGAGCTTCGCCGGCTTCGTCACGTTCGAGACGGTGTCGCCGCGCACGCCGGGCTCCGTCTCGGCGACGGTGAGCTCGACCGACGCCGGCAGCTGGACGCCGGACGGCCGCCCGTCGACCGTCATCAGCTGCACGGTGCTGGACGGCTGGAGAAAGTCGAGCGCCTCGGAGACGGACTCGCGCGCGAGGCTGATCTGCTCGAACGTCTGCTCGTCCATGAAGACGACCTCGTCGCCGGAGTCGTACAGGTACTGTGCGTTCTTCGTCTCCGTGATCACGCGCTGGAACTTCTCGCCGGCGCGGAAGGTCTTGTCCACAACGGCGCCCGTGTCGAGGTTCTTCAGCTTCGTGCGGACGAAGGCGCCGCCCTTGCCCGGTTTGACGTGCTGGAACTCGAGGATGCGCCAGGCCGAGCCGTCCAGCTCGATGTGCATGCCGTTCTTGAACTGGTTCGTGTTGACGACGTCGGCCACGGAAGGAGGCTAGCGAACAGCGTCCTCCGCTCCTTCCTCTTCCTAGGTGAGGAAGATCCCCACGCCGAGCATCGCGGCCGACCCGAACGGCTCCGACCCGGCTAGTCGACCGTCACGAGGTCCTTGCGGAACCTCGTCAGGACCTCGCAGCCGTCCTCCGTCACGGCGACGAGGTCCTCGATCCGGACTCCGCCGACGCCGCTCAGATAGATCCCCGGCTCGACGGTGACGACGTTGCCGGCCTGCAGGGTATCCGTGGACTCCGGCCGGAGCGCAGGAGCCTCGTGGACGAGGAGCCCGAGCCCGTGGCCCAGTCCGTGCCCGAAGCTCTCGCCGTAGCCGGCGTCGCCGATGACCGCCCGTGCCGCCGCGTCGGCGGCCCGGCCGGTGGTCCCGGCCCGCACGGCGTCGAGACCTGCCTGCTGCGCCTGCCGGGTGAGCTCGTAGATCTCCCGGAGGGGGTCCGAGACCTTGCCAACGGCGAACGTTCGTGTGCAGTCGGAGCAGTAGTGGTCGAGCTTCGCCCCGGCGTCGACGAGGACGAGGTCGCCCTCCTGGACGACGCGGTCACCCGGGACGGCGTGCGGGCTGGACGCGGTCGGGCCGGCGGCGATGTCGGTCGCAAACGCCGGCTCGTCGGCACCGAGCTCGTGGAAGAGCTGCGTCATGCGCCAGACGAGCTCCTTCTCCGTCCGGCCGCTGAACCGCTCCTCGACGAGCCGCTCGTAGACGCGGTCGGTGATCTCGGCGGCCCGGCGGATCGCGTCGAGCTCCTCCGGCTCCTTGACGGCCCGGAGCGATTCCACGAGGCCTCGGCGAGGAACGAGGTCGACGCCGCCCTCGCGCAGGAACTCGTAGTTCGCGTAGGTCAGCGCGTCGGCCTCGAAGCCGACCCGCTCCGGCAGCCGGCCGGCGAGGTTCGTGTAGAGGTACCGCTCGGTCTGCTCGACCTCGACGCCTTCCACCTCGCGGGCCCGCTCGAGGTAGCGGAAGTCCGTGAAGAGGCAGGCGCGGTCCGGGTCGACGAGCAGCGCGGCGTTCGAGCTCTCGAAGCCCGTGAGGTACAGGACGTTCGTCGGCATGGTGACGAGGAGCGGCTCCCCGAGCAGCGCTCGCAGCCGGTCTAGTCGCGTGTCAGGAACTCGAGCGCCTCCCTGTAGCCGTCGGGGCCCTTGCCGGCGACCCGGTACGCGACGACGTCGGCGATGACGGACACGCGCCGCCACTCCTCCCGCTCGTCGACGTTCGAGAGGTGCACCTCCACGACCGGCACGTCGAACAGCTCGATGGCGTCGCGGATCGCATAGCTGTAGTGGGTCCACGCCGCCGGGTTCACAACGACGCCGTCCGCCCACTCGAGCGCCTCGTGGCACCACTCGACGAACTGGCCTTCGTGGTTCGTCTGGCGGCACACGACGGAGCACCCTAGCTCCGACGCCCAGCCGTAGATCCGCGTCTCCAGCTCGGAGATGTTGAGGCCGCCGTACGTCTCGGGATCGCGGCGCCCGACGACGTCGAGGTTCGCTCCGTTGAAGACTGCAACGCGCACCCGGGGAGCGTAATGACAGGCCGCTACGGCGTTGCGATCAGCTCGTCGAGCGCCGCCCGGACCTCGGCTTCCGGGCGCTCGACGCCCCAGAGCGGCTTCCCCGACTCCTCGAGCAGCACGAGGCGTATGCGGCCGTCGCGGATCTTCTTGTCGCGCTTCAGCGCCTCCCACGCGCGCTCGCGGTCGACCGGAACCGGACGAGGGTCGAGCACGGTCTCCACGACGTCGGTCGCGAGCCCGGAGAGGCGGAGCGCGGCGAGCAGCCCGAGCGCCACCGCGTCGCCGTGCCGGACCGTGTAGAGCGACGCCGCCTCGAGCGCGTGGGCGAAGGTGTGACCGAGGTTGAGGATCGCTCGCTCGCCGCGGTCGCGCGGATCGCGCAGGCAGACGGCGGCCTTGAAGGCGGCGCAGCGGCGCACCTGCTCGGGCTCCGGGAGCTCCCAGA